>CAZWDD010000543.1:0-2598 GCA_964632345.1 uncultured Solibacteraceae bacterium
ATGACGTAGTCGCGATAGCGCCAGGCTTGCGGGCGTTCGGCGTCGAGTTCGTAGCCGTTGGTGTCGGCGTAGCGGACGACGTCGAGCCATTTGAGGGCCCAGCGTTCGCCGTAGGCGGGGGAGGCGAGAAGGCGATCGATGAGCTTGTCGTAGGCGCCGGGGGAGCGGTCGGCGAGGAAGGCGTCGACTTCGGCCTGCGTGGGAGGGAGGCCGGTGAGGTCAAAGGTGGCGCGGCGGATGAGGGTGCGCTTGCCGGCTTCGGGTGACGGGGAGAGGTTGCGGGGCTTGAGGCCTTCGCGGATGAACGCGTCGATTGGGTTGGCGGCGCCGGCCGGGACAGGCGGGCGGACCACTTTCTGGAAGGCCCAATAGGAGCGGCGGTTGCCGATGAAGGCTTCCTCGCGCGGGTCGATGGGAGCGGCTGTCAGGAGTAGGGCGGCGCAGAGGAGGAGCGACAGGACATTCCGCATTGCTTTATCTTAACGCCGCGCGAGCCTGCTCGAAGACAGCTGTCAACATCGCCTGGGTGAGCCGGCCGGTTTGGGTGTTCTGCTGGCTGGGGTGGAAAGAGCAGAGGAGGGCGGGGGAGAGGGAGGGGAAGAAGGCGCCGTGGGCGAAGGGGAAGGCGGCCTTGCGTTCGCCGCGGATGGAGAGATAGGACTCCCAGGCGATGCGGCCGAGGACGACGACGAGCTGGAGGTTGGGGAGGAGTTGGAGTTCCTGTTCGAGGAAGGGGCGGCAGGCGGCGATTTCGTCGGTTGTTGGTTTGTTACCGGGCGGGGCGCAGTGGACGGGGCAGGTGATCCAGGCGTCGCGTAGCTGGAGGCCGTCGTCGCGGTGGGAGCTGGTGGGCTGGTTGGCGAAGCCGGCGTTGAAGAGGGCCTGATAGAGGAAGTCGCCGGAGCGGTCACCGGTGAAGATGCGGCCGGTGCGGTTGGCGCCGTGGGCGCCGGGGGCGAGGCCGAGGATGAGGAGGCGGGCGGCGGGGTCGCCGAAGGAGGGGACGGGGCGGCCCCAATAGGTCTGGTCGAGATAGGCGCGGCGCTTGACCTGCGCGACGAGGCGGCAGTGCTCGCGGAGGCGGGGGCAGCGTTGGCAGGCGATGATCTGCTGTTGGAGGCGTTGCAGGCGCACTTGTAACAGGGTACGATGCGGGCGTATGACTAGACGAACGGCAGTAGCGGCGACGGCAGCGGCGGCGGTGGCGACGGGGGCGGCATCGAAGCCGGCGATACTGGGAGGCGTGCCGGTGCGGAAGGCGGCGTTTCCGGGCTGGCCGGTATGGGGGAAGAGCGACGAGGCGGCGTGGCTGCAGGTATTGCGGAGCGGGAAGTGGTTCCGCGGGTGGGGCAAGACGGTGGACCAGTTTGAAGCGAAGTTCGCCGAGGCGATGGGTTCGCCGCAATGCCTGGCGGTGGCGAACGGTACTTCGGCGCTGATGACGGCGTTGCACGGGCTGGACGTCCAGCCGGGGGACGAGGTGATCGTGCCGCCGTACACGTTCATCGCGACGGTGAACGCGGTGCTTTCCAAGGCGGCGTTGCCGGTGTTTGTGGACACGGACGCGCGGACGTTCCAGATGGACGCGGGGAAGATAGAGGCGGCGATCACGGACCGGACGGTGGCGGTGGTGCCGGTGCATATCGCGGGGGCGCCGCCGAACCTGGACAAGGCGATGGAGGTGGGGCGGCGGCGCGGGATCAAGGTGCTGGAGGACGCGGCGCAGGCGCACCTGGGCGAGTGGCGCGGGAAGAAGCTGGGGACGATCGGGGACGCGGGGACGTTCAGCTTCCAGGCGTCGAAGAATCTGAACTCGGGCGAGGGCGGGGCGGTGCTGTCGCCATCGGCTGAGTTCATTGAGCGCTGCTATGCGTACCATACGAACAGCAGCGCGCGGCGCGGGGCGAAGACGCGGCCGGACCTTGGGGCGAACCTTCGGCTGACGGAGTTCCAGGCGACGCTGTTGTTGACGCAGATGGAGCGGCTGGAGGGGCAGGCCAGGACGCGGGACGCGAATGCGGCATACCTGACGAAGTTGCTGCGGGAGATACCGGGCATCACCCCGGCGGCGCTGGAGGAGGGCTGCACGCGGAGCGCGTGGCACCTTTACATGTTCCGGTATGAGGCGGCGCAGTTCGCGGGGCTGCCCCGGGAGCGCTTCCTGAAGGCGCTGGAGGCGGAGGGCGTGCCGTGTTCGAGCGGCTACGGGCCGTTGCACAAGCAACCGTTCCTGGAAACCGTCCTGCAGGGGCGGGGTTACCAGCGGCTGTACCCGGCGGAGCGTCTGCGGCGATGGCGCGAGCAGAACGAATGCCCGGTGAACGACAAGCTGTGCCAGGAGGCGGTGTGGTTCACGCAGACGATGCTGCTGGGCGGCCGCGCCGACATGGAGCAGATTGCGGCGGCGATCGGGAAGATCCGGGCGCACGCGAGTGAGTTGAAGTAGCCCTTCCGCGCGTTGTTGCGGAGTATTCGATTTTCAAAGATCCGCGCCAACCGGTGTTGGCAGAGGTGGGGTTACGGGTTTGCGCTGCGAGCGTTCTTTACGCGACGCGGCGCGGGGGGTAGGGCAGGTCGTCGTCATCGGAGACGCGGCCG
>CAZWDD010000544.1:0-2593 GCA_964632345.1 uncultured Solibacteraceae bacterium
GGTTGGGGGTTTGGGGGGGGGGGGGGGGGGTGGGCCCGGGGGGGGGGTCGGGGTTTGGGGGGGGGCTGGGGGGGTGGGCCCGTGCGGTGGTTCGGGTAGCGCCGGGTTAAGACTGTGGGGCGTGGGCTTCGGCGGCGGCTTCGTCGATGTTGACGCGGCTGAGGAGCAGGAAGCCGATGACGAAGAAGACGGCGAGGGAGAGGGCGGCGAGGCGGTAGCTGCCGGTCCACTGCAGGGCGAGGCCGAAGACGAGCGGGCCGAGCCAACTGGTGCCTTTGTCGCTGATTTCGTAGAGGCTGAAGTACTCGGCCTCCTTGCCGGGCGGGATTAACTGCGAGAAGAGAGACCGGCTGAGCGCCTGGGTGCCGCCCATGACGGTGCCGACGAGGCCGGCCATGATGAAGAATTCGGCGGGTGTGGAGACGGCCAGGTAGATGTAGGCCAATACGCCGGTCCAGATGACCAGGGCGGCGAGGACGGCGCGTTTGGCGGAGACGCGAGCGCTGATCCAGTTGAAGGCC
Organism: uncultured Solibacteraceae bacterium; assembly: GCA_964632345.1. Classification (GTDB taxonomy): domain Bacteria; phylum Acidobacteriota; class Terriglobia; order Bryobacterales; family Bryobacteraceae. Next base: position 522 of record CAZWDD010000544.1, read on the forward strand.
ATGGCGCCGGCGAAGGCGACGAACTGGACCATGAGGATGGCGAGGGTCAACTGCTCCATGGGCATTTTCAGTTCGTCGCTGCCGAACTGGCCGGCCATGGCGATGACGGTCTGAATGGCGTCGTTATAAGTGAGATAGGCGGCCAGAAAGAGGAGCGTCTTCGGGAATCGGCGCATGTTGCGGATGGTGTGCGAGAACTGGCGGAAGCCGACGCCGAAGAGGGACTCACCTGGCGGGAGGGTGCGCTGGGCCCCGCGATTGGTGAGCGCGGCCATGGGGATGAGGGTGAAGGCGGCCCACCAGAGTCCGGCGCTGCCCATGCTGATGCGGACGGCCATGCCCTTGGAGATACCGAGTTGGCCGGCGAAGGAGAGGAAGCCGAGGTTGAGGGCGAGCAGGAGTCCACCGCCGAGGTAGCCGATGCCCCACCCTTTGGAGGAGACGCTATCGCGTTCGGCGGGGGAGGCGATTTCCGGCAGGAAGGCGTTGTAGACGACCATGGAGGCGCCGAAGGCGAGATTGGCGATGAGGAAGAGGGCGGCGCCGAGGAGGTAGTTGGACCCTTCGACGAAGAAGAGGCACATGGTGGCGATGGCGCCGGTATAGGCGAGGGCGCCGAGGATTTCGCGTTTGCGGCGGCCGTAGTCGGCGATGGCGCCGACGAGGGGGAGGACGAGGACCTGGGAGAGCACGGAGAGCGAGACGAGATAGCCCCAGAGGGAGCGGGCGTCGACCGGGATGCCGAAGGGGTGGATGTAGCCGCTGGCGTCGGCGCCGGCCTTGGCGACGGCAGTGAGGTAGGGCCCGAGGAAGAGGGTGACGACGGTGGACGAGTAGGCGGAGTTCGCCCAGTCGTACATGAACCAGGCGCGCTGTTCGCGCTTTAGAGATGTTTGCGGAGGAATGTCCATGCGATGTCTCCACGCCATTCGTGGCCGCCGTCGAACTCCTGGAACTCAAAGGCGCCGGCGGCGGGGAAGTGGCGGCGGGCCTCGGCGGCGGCGCGGCGCACCATGTCGATGGGCAGGCCTTTATCGTGGATGCCGTTCTGGATCTGGAGGGCGCGCGGGGCGATGAGGGCGGCAAGGTCGGCGCCGGGCAGGTCAAAGGGCCGGCCTTCGGGGGCGGCGCCAGGAGGTACCTCACGGCGCATGGTTTCGGCATCGCGGATGGAGCAGGAGGCGACGCCGGCCTTGATGCGAGGGTCGAGGGCCATGGTGTAGAGGGTGAAGTAGCCGCCGTAGGAGAGGCCGATCATGCCGACGCGGACGGGGTCGACTTCGGGGCGTTGGAGGATGACGTCGAGGGAGCGGGAGATGCGCATGGTTTCGACGCCCATGAGGCTGGCGCCGAGTTTGCGGAAGACGGCGTCCATGTCGCGGCGGACCTCGGCGGGGATTGGGGTGCCGGAGTCCCGGTCCCGGAACGGGTGCATTAGTGTGATGGGCGCCCAGACGACGTAGCCTTCGCGGGCGGCGCCGCGGATCATGTCCTTGTAGTTGCCGCCGCCCTTAAAGAGGGCGAGTTCGGGATAGCCGCCGCCGCCGTGCTTGGCGATGACGAGCGGGGCGGGGAGGCGGACGTTCTTCGGGACGAGGTAGAGTCCGTAGACCTACATCTCGTCAGCGTCGGGAACCCGGGCGGGGTAGTAGGTGGCGATGGCGTCCTCCCCGATGCGCTCCATGCGTTCCTTGCGCGGGGCGGCGAAGCCGGGGGCGGGGTAGGCGAGATTGGCCATGAACTGGCGGCGGAGGTCTTCTTTCGGCTTTTCGCGTTCGAGGCGTTCCGCGAAGCGGAGGAACTGGCGGTAGCTCTCCTCGCGGTACTTGCGGGAGGCGGGGATCTCCTCTTCGAGGAGTTCGGAGGTGACGGGGGAGGTGAAGCGGAGATTGTCGAGTTCGAGCCAGGTGTGGGAGCCGGCGGGACCTTTGAGCTCAAAGCTGAGAAGGGAGAGGCGGGAGGCGTCGAGCGTTGCGGGGAAGGGGAGGCGGACGGTGGTCCAGTGGGGAGAGGCGGAGAAGGGGAGGGGGCGGTCGCCGATATAGAGGGTGTAGGGTCCGTTGCCGCGGGCT
>CAZWDD010000545.1:0-2593 GCA_964632345.1 uncultured Solibacteraceae bacterium
AGGTGATCGTTGTCGACAATGGGTCCAATGACGGCACGGCGCAATGGCTGGCGGCGGCGTACCCGCAGGTGGTGGTGGAGGTATCGGAAGGCGCGCTGTCGTTCGCTGCGGCGGTGAACCGGGGCATTCGGCGAGCCCGTTTCGCGCGCACCTGCCTGCTGAACAACGACATGGTGCTGGAGGGCGGCTTCTTCGCCGCTTTGGCGAAGCCGTTTCTGGACCATCCCAACCTGTTCGCCGCAACCGCCCAGATCTTCTTCCCGGAGGGCGTCCGGCGGGAGGAAACGGGCAAGGCGATGTACCATGGGAACTCGACCGGCCAGTTTCCCCTGTGGTGCGAGACTCCTCTCGACGGTGAGGATGGCACCTGGGTTCTCTACGGAAGCGGAGGCTGCACGCTTTACGACACGGCAAGCCTGCGCGCGTTGGGTGGGATCGGCGAGCAGTATACGCCGGCGTATGTGGAGGACCTCGATATTGGCTGGCGAGCGTGGCGGCAAGGGTGGCCGACGGTGTTCGCGGCAAGCGCCAGACTGCTGCACCTGCACCGCTCCACGACGACCCGATACTTCACCGCGGAGCAACTGGAAGATGCCCTGGAGCGGAATTACGCCCAATTCGCGGCGGCTTCGAATTCGACGGCGATCTGGCAAGAGGCGCTGGACCGGCTAAATTTATTGGCAGCACGACAGGAACCGGCACCCAGCGCCGAAAGGGCACTCCGGAGCGCCTGGCGCCAACCCTGGCGGCAACCGCTGGCCAAGCCAGGCGCCGACGAACCGCTTGCCCTGTGCGGCGGTGCGGTGGCCGTTTTCCCTGGCATACCCGCGAGCGGAAGAACCCGCGTCCTGGTGGCCGCCCCCTATCTTCCCTTCCCGCTCTCGCATGGGGGCGCCGTCCGGATGTTCAACCTGATGCGGGAAGCGGCGCGGGAGTTCGATCAGGTGTTGCTGGTGTTCGTTGACGAGTTGTCCCCGCCGGCGGCTGCGCTTCGCGAAATCTGCTGCGAAATCATCCTGGTGCGCCGGGAAGGGACCCATCTTCTGCCATCCAGCAATCGTCCCGACGTGGTGGAGGAGCATGACCGTCCGGAGTTCCGCGCCGCACTGGCGGCGGCGCTGGCCAAGTGGCGCCCGGCACTGGTGCAGTTGGAGTTCACGCAGATGGGTCTTTACGCCGATGCATGCCGCCCGGCGCGGACGCTGCTGGTGGAACATGACATCACGCTCGATTTATATGGCCAACTGTTGGCCAATCACGAGGACTACGACACGCGAGAGCAGTATGAAAAGTGGGTTCGTTTTGAGCGCGACGCCTGGAGCCGAGTGGACGCCGTCGTCACGATGTCGGAGAAGGACCGCCGCACGGTGGGGCGGGACAACGCGGTAGCGATTCTGAATGGCGTGGATCTGGCGAGGTTCACGCCTGCCGATGCGGACCCGGAGCCCGGGCGGTTGATGTTCATCGGTTCGTTTGCGCACTTGCCGAACGTGATGGCGCTCGACTTCTTTTTGCGCGAGGCATGGCCGCATTTGGAGGGGAGCGCGGTGCTGCACATTATCGCGGGACAGCGGCATGAGTACTTCCTGGAGCGGTACGCGGACCGGGTAACGTTACAGTTAAACGGGCCGGGGATTGAATTGGATGGCTTCGTCAGCGACGTCCGCGCGGCGTACCACCGGGCCGCCATCGTGGTGGCGCCGCTGGTGGCCAGCGCCGGTACGAACATCAAGATTATGGAAGCCATGGCGATGCGGAAGGCGATCGTTTCGACTCCGGCGGGCGTCAACGGGCTCGACGTTGCCGAGGGAACGGAGGCGGTCATCGCCCGGACAGGGGAGGAAATCGCGGCGGCCATCCGCCGGCTGATTGACGACAGGCACGAACGGCGCCGCCTGGAGCAGGCGGCGCGCCGGGCAGCCGAGCAGCGGTATGGCTGGGACCGCATCGGCCGCGTGCAGGCGGACTTGTACCGCAAACTGGCAGCGGAAAAGCTAAACTGAAGGAGCAAATTATGCCGAAACCCTTGTCTGATATCGGGCTGGTGGGGTTGGCCGTCATGGGCCAGAACCTCGCGCTGAACATCGCCGACCACGGCTTCCAGATTTCTGTGTATAACCGGACGACGGAGACGACGGATAAGTTCGTCGCCGAAAACCCGGACACGCCGGGCGGCGTGGTGGGGACGAAGACGCTGGAGGAGTTTGTGCAGTCGCTGGCGCGGCCGCGCAAGGTGATCATCCTGGTGAAGGCGGGCGGACCGACCGACTCCGTGATCAACAGCCTGCTGCCACTGCTGGAGCAGGGGGACATCATCATCGACGGCGGCAACGCCCTGTGGACCGATACGATCCGGCGGGAGAAGGAACTGGCGGCAAAGGGCTTCCGGTTTGTCGGCTCGGGGGTGAGCGGCGGCGAGGAAGGCGCAAGGTTCGGTCCGTCGTTGATGCCGGGCGGCGATCCGTCGTCGTATGAAGAGATTAAAGAGATCTGGATGGCCATTGCAGCCAAGGTCGACGCCGCGACGGGCAAACCGCTGACCGGGGCCACTCCGGGCAATCCGGTGACGGGCGGTGTGCCGTGTACCACCTAT
>CAZWDD010000546.1:0-2576 GCA_964632345.1 uncultured Solibacteraceae bacterium
GAACGGCCCGCGCCTCCACCTCCAGCTCCGTTTCGTAGAGCAACCGTCGCCGCACATAGGCGTCGTAGCCGGCCCGGTAGAGGGCCTGTTGAAACCGCCAATTCCTCCGCAACCCCGGACCGCCTGACTGCTCAATGGATTGAAACTGCCGCAGCGTTGCCTCGACGCCGGCGTTGTTCGCCAGCGGGCCCTGCCAGTTTTTCTCCAGCGCCAAGAGCCCCTCGGCGAATGCATCGACGCCCGTGAAATAGCGTGCGAATTCACGGACAATTGCTTCGGGCTTCGCGTCCGGGTCCCAGGCGAGCGCCGTCCACATCACTTTATTCACGTCATCGTTCGCCCCATCGGAATAGGCGACGAATCCAACGCTGCCCGGGACGTAATCGCGGAACAGGTCGGTCTGCCAAACCGGCATCGGGTTTATGGGCTCTCGGCTGTGCGTAAATGCTAGTGCGGGATCCCAATCCTGCAGCGGGAACTGGCAGCGCAAGGTATGCGTGATGTCCGGGTAGAGGCGGATGGGAATGGACGCAGGCACGGCCGCCCGAAACTCCCGCATCGGCACTCGTACCCATGGTCCGTGCACAACCCCGGCCAGCCATCGCGGGCGGGTCCGTAGGACGCTGTAGAACTGTGCCATCCACTCGTCATCCATTCCCTGCGGCGATACCCAGAGGCCTGCCTTCGGATGATGCCGGCGCAAAACAGCCGCGGCCTTTTCCAGAAAGGGCATCAGAACGCGCGGCTCCGTGTGTCCGGGGTCTCCACCGGGAACGAACACGGCGTCCAGCTTGGGCAGTGCCCGGAAAGCGGCATCCCACTCTCGCAGTGCCCGGTCCGCTGTTGCTGGGTCGTCATAGGATTTCTCATCGGCCGGAAGCCAGATCGAAAAGTCCAAGCCATACTCGGCCGTCAACCGGGAAACTTCCTGGTGCATCCGCAGCGGCGCAATCGGAAAATGGGTGTTGCCGTTCCCTTCGCACCCTGTCGCCGCGCCTGTAAGCTCTACCGTATTGGCGCCGAAAACGGCCATGTCGCGGAGGTACCGCTCGTAATCCGACACATTCCAGGCATCGTAGGTGTTGTTGGCGGACCGGTAGCCCAACTGATGTCCGCGAACCGGGAACCGGGGCGCCGAGGTGATATCGGCCGCAGATGGAAGTTCAACACTGCCCGGCCCCATCCTTAACTCACGCAACAGGCGTCCTGCCCCAAACAGCGCGCCTCGCGAATCACTCCCGGTGATCTCAACCGCACAGGTATCGCCCGCACGAATGCGATATCCTTCGGCCGGAAGCCCTGCCCGTCCGTCGACACGCAGGTGGATACATTCACCGGAGCTCCGGGTAACAACAGCAAGGCGGATCCGCGTGCGGACTTCTACTTCCTCGCTTACCATCCGGGCTGCCGTACGGACAGGCACAGGGGCTTCGGGGGAAATCAGTATGGAGAAGGACCTGAGGTCCATCCCAGCACTCTGGAAACTTACTGCGGCCAAGCTCACCAGCGGTCGCAGATAACCCTATTTCCGGCAGTTGAATAGCGGCGCAGGCTTGCAAAGCGCCGGAAGATGTTGAAACTGGGAGGGATGGAAGACGAACTGGATTCGTTGGAGGTTCACCCTCCGGGTGATCTGGAATGGCTCGGCGTGGCGGGGGCGGCGGAGTCGCACCTGGAGACCTACGGGGGCCGTGTTCACGTCGAGAGGGACCCTTCCGCGAAAGTCACCGCGTTCGGCCCGCTGAGTTATTTCATCCACTTTCTCAAGACCAGCGGATTGTGGGACGAGTGGGTGGAGTTATGTCCGCTGCGGTTTACCAGTAACAACGCGCCGTCAAAGCAGAAGATCCTCGGCACGGTTCTGCTTTCCATCCTCGCCGGGCACAAGCGCTATGCTCACATCACCACGGTCCGCTCCGACAAGGTGCTGCCGGAGTTGCTCGGTATTGAAGCACTCGCCAGCGAAGACTCCGTGCGCCGCGCCTTCACCCATGCCTCCGACGAGGAGTTGACGTTGTGGCTGGACCGTTGCATGAACACGGTGTTTGAGCCACTGCTGAGCGAGCCGTGGGTACTCGATGTGGACGCGACGGTCAAGACGTTGTACGGCAAACAGGAGGAGGCGCGCATCGGGTATAACCCGATGAAGCCCGGGCGTCCGTCGCATGTTTATCACGCCTACTGCATTGCGCGGCTGCGGATGCTGCTGAATGTCGACGTACAGGCCGGCAACCAGATCGCTTCCGAGTACGCCCATGCGGGACTGTGGGGCTGGCTGGACGCGCGGCCGCGCGAGCAGTGGCCGGCGATGCTGCGCGGTGACATTGCCTGGGGCACGGAGAAGACGATGTGTGAGTGCGAAGCCCGCGGGCTGCCGTTTCTCTTCAAACTGCGGCAGACAGAGGGTGTGGTGAAGCATCTGGTGGAGTTGTCGCGACGGAGAGAATGGCGGTTCGCCGGTGGCGGATGGCGCGCGGTGACCAGCGGATTGCAGTTGCAGGGGTGGACGAAGAAGCGGCGCGTGGTGGTGCTTCGCAGGCCGCTGCCGGAACAGAGCGTCGGGTGTGAGACGGAGA
>CAZWDD010000547.1:0-2569 GCA_964632345.1 uncultured Solibacteraceae bacterium
ATCTGCTGGCGATCCGGCCGGAGGGAAACGGGGACGTGACGGAGCAGTCGACGGTGTGGAAGGCGGACAAGGGGCTGCCGGTGGTACCGACGCCGGTGGTACACGGAGGGGTTGTCTACATGGTCCGGAACGGCGGAGTGTTGACGGCGGTGGATTCGGTGACGGGCGCACTGGGGAAGCAGGGCCGACTAACGGGCGCGCTGGGGACGTACTACGCGTCGCCGGTGGCGGCGGGGGACCGGGTGTTGGCGATCAGCGTGGAGGGGAAGGCGGCGGTGATCCAGACGGGGACGGAGTGGGAGTTGATCGGGGTGAACGACCTGGGTGAGGGTTGTTGGGCGACGCCGGCGCTGGCGGATGGGAAGCTGATCGTGCGGACGGACCGGACGCTGTACGCGTTTGCCGAAGGAGGGCGGGCGCGGCGTTTACACTGATAGGAACGTGGAGACAACGGGCCGGCTACTTTCCCTGGATGTGTTCCGGGGGCTGACGATTGCGCTGATGATTCTGGTGAACACGCCGGGGGATGGGCGGTATGTCTATGCGCCGCTGCGTCATGCGGAGTGGCACGGGTGGACGATTACGGACGCGGTGTTCCCAAGCTTTGTGTGGATTGTGGGCGTGGCGATTACGTTGTCGCTGGGCAAGCGGGTGGGGCAGCCGCTGCATGGGACGATCCTGCGGCGGGCGGCGGTGCTGTTCGGGCTGGGGGTGCTGATTTATGCGGTGCCGGAGTTCTCGCCTGGGACGTTCCGGATACTGGGCGTGCTGCAGCGGATTGCGATCTGCTATGCGGTGACGGCGGTGCTGTTTCTGCACAGTTCGATGCGGGGTCAGGTGGCGGTGACGGCGGCGCTGCTGGCCGGATACTGGGCGATTATGCGATTTGTCGCGGCGCCGGGGTATGCGGCCGGGGACCTGACGATCGAGGGCAACATTGCGCATTACGTGGACCGGATGGTGCTGGGGGCGCACAACTATGCGGGGACGAAGACGTGGGACCCGGAGGGGATCATCAGCACGCTGCCGGCGATTGCGACGTGTCTGTTCGGGGTGATGGCGGGACATATATTGCGCCTGCCGCTGGGGATCGGCGCGCGGGCGGGGCGGCTGGCGTTGACAGGAGCGGGGCTGGCGGCGGCGGGGCTGCTGCTGGACCCGGTGCTGCCGATCAACAAGAACATCTGGACCTCCACGTTCTCCCTATGGATGGCGGGGCTGGACTTTCTGGTATTCGGCGGGCTGCTGTGGCTGATCGACGGGCAGGGCGTACGGCGGGTGTTCCGGCCGGCGGCGGTGATGGGGATGAACGCGATTGCGCTGTATCTGGCGAGCGAGTTTATTGAGATCGGCCTGCATGCGATGCACTGGAAGAAGGCGATCTTTGAAGCCGTCTTTCTGCCGCTGGCGGCGCCGGTAAACGCGAGTCTGTTGTATGCGCTGAGCTACGTGGCGCTGCACCTGGGGCTGGCGTACTTCCTGCACTGGCGGAAGTGGTATTTCCGGGTGTGACGGGGCGGGTCAGCCGTCGAGCGCCTTTTCGAAGAGCACGGCGCCGGTGAGATCCCGGAGGCGGACGGTGAGGCGGCCGGTGGGAGCGATTTCGACATCGCCGAAGAACTGCAGGCCGGCGTCTGGGCCGATGCCGCCCTGGCCGCGCGGGGGATGCTTCTGGAAGACGACCTGGGGGCCGAAGGTGTTATCGAGCGTACCGGGGCCGAAGGAGCCGGCGTTGAGGGGGCCGCTGACGAACTCCCAGAAGGGGGAGAAGTCGGTGAAGACGGCTTTGCGGGGGTCGTAGAAGTGGGCGGCGGTGTAGTGGACGTCGGCGGTGAGCCAGACAACATTTTTGACGTTGCGGATGCCTTTGAGGAGGCGGGCGAGTTCGAGTTCGCGGCCGAGCGGAGGGCCGTCGCCGTTGGCGTGGGCCTCGAAGACGGGACGGCCCTGGGCGTCCTTGCCGTCGCCGACGAGGAGGCCGAGGGGCATGTCGGAGGCGATGACTTTCCAGCGGGCACGGGAGGCGCGGAGGCCGTCGAGAAGCCAGCCGAGCTGGGGGGCGCCGAGGAAGTCCGTGTCGGAGCCTTCCGACTGCTGGCGGTTGAAGGAGTTGGGTCCGCGGTAGGAGCGCATGTCGATGACGAAGACATCGAGCAGGGGGCCGTAGGGGATGTGGCGGTAGATGCGTTCGGTTTCGATGTTGTGGTAGCGGATGGGGGCGTATTCGAGGAAGGCGCGTTTGCCGCGGGCGGCGAGGAGGGGGACGCTTTTTTCGGTATAGGCGGGGTTGGCGGCGAGGTCCTTGGCGGCGCTCCAGTTGTTGAGGACCTCGTGGTCGTCCCACTGCCAGATTTGCGGGACTTCGGCGTGGAAGCGGCGAAGGTTTTCGTCGAGCAGGTTGTATTTATAGCAGCCGCGGAACTCGGCGAGGGATTCGGCGACCTTGCTTTTCTCTTCGGTGACGATGTTCTTCCAGATGCGGCCATCGGGGAGTTTCATTTCGGCGGGGATGGGACCGTCGGCATAGATGGTGTCGCCGGAGTGGAGGAAGAAGTCGGGCTGGAGGCGG
>CAZWDD010000548.1:0-2568 GCA_964632345.1 uncultured Solibacteraceae bacterium
GGCGGTGGACAATTTGTCCCCTTCCTTCCAAATTCGTTGAAATCTCCGGCCGCCCGTACCGATAAGGGCGGTATGATGTCGAACTGCATCAGCGGGAACTGTGCTCCGGCGCCGGGATGGCGTGCGGCGGAGATGGGGCGTGGCCGCGGGCACGCCGCCGATGTCAGAAGTGCCGAGCCGCGGGTGCGCGGGCAGGCCGTGGCGCGGGAGTCGATGGGGTTCACCGTTAAGACGGCAGAGGGCGATACGGTGGAGATCTCGTTCGCCTCGATGAGCCGGGCGCGGACCAACGGCGTTGTGTCGCAGTCGAAGGCCGCCTACTCGGTGAATGTCTCGGTGGAGGGTTCGCTTAGCGACGAGGAGACGGCGCAGATCGGGGCATTGATGGAGAAGCTGGTTGCCGGTGCACGCTCCGGGCAGACGGTGATTCCGGAAGACAGCGAATGGTCGTCAATCCAGAGCTACGGTTTTGCGTATCGGTCGAGTGAGCGGATGCGGGCTACGGCGTTCAGCGCGTTATACTGAAAGTCCCGTTATAACGCGCATTCCATGGACCACATCAAGCAACTGATTCGGGAAGTTCCCGACTGGCCGAAACCCGGCATTCTTTTCTACGACATTACGACGCTTCTCAAGGACCAGCAGGGGCTGGCGATGGTGATCGACGGCCTCAAGCAGGCCGTGGAGCCGGACAGCATCGATGTGGTGATCGGCATCGAGGCGCGCGGTTTCTTTTTTGCGCCCACGGTGGCGCACGCCCTCGGCAAGGGCTTTGTGCCGGTTCGGAAGCCGAAGAAGCTGCCGTCGGAGACCGAGTCGGTTGAGTATGCGCTGGAATACGGAACCGACCGGCTGGAGATCCACAAGGACGCGATTAAGCCTGGGCAGCGGGTGCTGATTGTGGACGACGTGCTGGCGACCGGCGGCACGGCGGCCGCGGTGGCCCAGTTGGTGGAGAAGCTGGGCGGAACGGTGGCCGGGTTCGCGTTTGTGATTGAGCTCGATTTCCTCTCCGGCCGCGACCGGCTGAAGGGGCACCGCATCCACTCGCTCGTGCACTACTAGGACGCCATGTCCTCCTCGACACGCCGGGCCCAACTGCGGGCCTACGCCAAATTGAACCTCGACCTGAAGGTACTCAACCGCGGGGAGGATGGGTTCCACGAACTGCGTTCGGTGTTTCAGACCATCTCGCTGCACGATACGCTGGAGATGGCATTTACACCGGGCCGGAAGGCAGTGTTGTCGCTGGACGACAGCGCCGGCATTGCCGATAACCTCGTCCTGCGGGCGGCGCGGCTACTGCAGGAAGCGGCCGGCGAAGGGGGGCGAATCGAGATGAAGCTGGTGAAGCGGATTCCGATGGGAGCCGGGATGGGCGGCGGATCGTCGGACGCGGCGGCGGTGCTGTTGGGGTTGCCGGTGCTGGCCGGCTGGCGGATTCCGATGGAAATCCTGATCGAAATCGGCTCGGAACTGGGGTCAGACGTGCCGTTTTTCCTGCTCGGCGGGACGGCCGTGGCGCTGGGACGGGGTACGGAGCTGTATCCGCTGCCGGAGATGCCGGCGGCCAAGGTGCTGGTGGCGGCGCCCGGCGTGACGGTTTCGACGCCGGAGGCCTACCGGGGATTGGGCCGCGACGGGGCCGGGAAATTGACGGAAGCGGAACGGATTCAGTATATTGATAGTTTCCAGTCGCGTGTCTGGAGGCTCGGGGAATCCCTGTCTCAGGCGGGCGGAGGTTGGAATGTCGAGAACGATTTCGAAAGTGTGGTCTTCCCCCGGCACCCGCAGTTGAAATCCATCCTCAATCAGTTACAGAGAGCAGGGGCTGATCCGGCCCGGATGACGGGAAGCGGATCGGCAGTATTCGGAGTTTTCAAGACAGAAAGCCAGCGACGGGAAGGCCGGAAGGCGTGCGAAGCGTTGCGACCGGCGCCGGCGATGCACCCGGCGGCGTTTTTGAGCCGGAATCGATATCGCGCCAGCTGGCGGCGTCAACTGCAGGAACACATGGACGGAAATCAGGACGGAAAGCTATGGCCGCCCCCAAGCCGGTACGCGTCACGGCGCCGCAAAGAGCAATGACTTCCGATAAGCTCAAGCTCTTTACGGGCAACGCAAATCCCGCGCTGGCCACCGAGATCGCCGAGTGCCTCGGCCTGGAACTCGGCGTGGCTCCCGTGCGCACATTCGCCGACGGCGAGATCTACCTGCAGATCAAGGAGAACGTTCGCGGGGCGGACGTTTTTGTCATTCAACCGACCTGTAATCCCGTCGACCGCCACATTCTGGAGCTGCTGTTGATGATCGACGCGCTGAAGCGCGCCTCGGCGGACCGGATCACGGCGGTGCTTCCGTATTATGGCTACGCGCGGCAGGACCGGAAGGACAAACCGCGGGTGCCGATTTCGGCCAAGCTGGTCGCCAGCCTGATTGAGCGGGCCGGGGCGGACCGTGTGCTGGCGATGGATCTGCACGCGGCGCCGATTCAGGGTTTCTTCGATATTCCCGTGGATCACCTCTACGCCGCGCCGGTGCTCGTCGAGTACTTCCGCGAGAAGGCGA
>CAZWDD010000549.1:0-2551 GCA_964632345.1 uncultured Solibacteraceae bacterium
TGTGCGCGCCGCGCTGGTGGTGGCGCTGGTGATCCCGATCTCGATGCTCTTCGGCTTTCTCGGGATGGCGGCATACGGTATTTCGGCGAACCTGATGAGCCTTGGCGCGATTGATTTCGGGATGGTGGTGGACGGCGCGGTGGTGATGATGGAGAACTCGGTCCGGCACCTTTCCGATGGGAAGAAGCACAACGTGGTTGAGACGGTCCGTATGGCGGCGCATGAGGTGGCCCGGCCGATTGTGTTTGCGGTGATGATCATTATTGCGGTGTATCTGCCGATCCTGACGCTGGAGGGACTGGAGGGCCGGATGTTCCGGCCGATGGCGATCACGGTGGTGTCGCTGCTGCTGGGGTCGCTGCTGCTGGCACTGACGGTGGTACCGGTGCTGGCCACCTACGCGCTGCGCGGGAAGGTGACGGAGAGCCATGGGGGCTGGTATGAGCGGTTTCGCAAGGGTTACCTGCACTCGCTGCACCGGGCGTTCCACTACCGCCCGTATGTATTGGCGGGGGGCGCGGCGAGCGTCGTGGCGGCGATCGGGTCGCTTGCGTTTCTGGGGACGGAGTTCATGCCTCGCCTCGACGAGGGCTCCCTGCTGATCACGACACGGAAGCTGCCGGGTATTTCGCTGACCGAATCGGTGAGCATCAGCCAGAGGATTGAAAAGGCAGTGCTGGAGTTCCCGGAGGTGACTGGAGTGGTAACGAAGCTGGGCCGGCCCGACCTGGCGACTGAGGCGATGGGTGTTTACGAGGCCGATGTGTATGTTCTGCTGAAGCCGCGGGAGGAATGGACGACGGCGGGGAGCAAGCCGGAACTGATTGACCGTATGGCGTCACGGCTGGAGCGAATCCGGGGGGTGTCCTACAACTTCACGCAGCCGATGGCGATGCGTTTGGACGAGGTGATTTCCGGTATCAAGGCTGACGTTGCGATCAAGATATTCGGCGAAGACCCGAGGCAGTTGGAGCAACTGGCCTCGCGCGCGCTGGCGATTATCAACTCGGTGCCGGGGGCGGCCGATACGCAGGCGGAGATCCTGTTCGGCGTGCCGGAACTCCATGTGGCGGTGGACCGGCCGGCGCTGGCGCGGGTGGGGCTGAACGTCACCGATGTCCAGCAACTGCTGGATTCGACGACGGGCGGGGTCACGGTGAGTGAGGTGATTGAAGGCCAACGCCGATTCCCGGTGGCGGTCCGTCTTCCGGGGTCATACCGGAACGATCTGACGAGCCTGGGCAATCTGATTCTGCAGGCGCCGGGGGGCGAACAGGTCCGGCTCAATCAGGTTTCGGATATCCACGTCGATCGCGGGCCGGAGATCGTCTCCCGGGAGAAGGGGCAGCGGCGGATTGTGGTACAGGCAAATGTGCGCGGCACGGACCTGGGTAGTTTTGTAGCGGCCGCGCAGACGGCCATCAACGCGGGTCTGAAACTTCCTCCGGGGTATTCGATGGAGTGGGGTGGGCAGTTTGAGAATCAGGAGCGGGCTTCGCGGCGGCTGATGATTGTGCTGCCGATCTCGGTGGCGATCATCTTCGGGCTGCTGTACGCCACGTTCGGGTCGACGGCGCAGGGAGTGCTGATTCTGACGAACGTGCCGTTCGCGCTGGTTGGCGGGGTGGCGGCGCTGTGGTTGCGCGGGCTGAATCTGAACGTTTCGGCCTCGATCGGGTTCATCGCGTTGTTCGGGGTGGCGGTGCTGAACGGGATTGTGATGGTCAGCTACATCAACCGGCTGCGGGAGGATGGCATGGAGCTTGAGAGCGCGGTGCGGATCGGCGCGTCGATGCGGCTGCGGCCGGTGCTGATGACGGCGTTCGTGGCGAGTCTGGGCTTTGTGCCGATGGCCTTTTCGACGGCGATTGGGGCCGAGGTGCAGCGGCCGCTGGCGACGGTAGTGATCGGCGGCCTTGTGACCTCGACGATCCTAACGTTGTATGTGCTTCCGCTGTTGTATCCATGGTTCTGCGGGAGGACGAATACACTGAAGTTGGATGCGGATACTGCTGGTTGAGGACGAACCGGACGCCGCCGCGGTGCTATCGCGCGGACTCCGCGAGAGGGCGTTCGCGGTGGACGTGGCGGGCGACGGGAACGCGGCGGTGGAGAAGGCATTCGTCAATGCCTACGACCTGGTGATTCTGGACCTGATGCTGCCGGGCAAGGACGGGCTGAGCGTGTGCCGCGAGATCCGTGCGTCCGGGTCGGCGGTACCGATTCTGATGCTGACGGCGCGGGGCGACACGGCTTCACGGATACGCGGGCTGGACTGCGGAGCGGACGACTATCTGGCGAAACCGTTTGATCTGGACGAACTGCTGGCGCGGGTGCGGGCTTTGCTGCGGCGAGCGCCGGTGCTGCGGCGGGCGGTTCTGCGTGTCGGGGATCTGGAGATTGACACGCACTCGCACGCGGTGACGCGGGCGGGCCGTCCGATCGCGCTGACGGGCAAAGAGTATGCGCTGCTCGAGTACCTGGCACAGCGGGAGGGAGCGGTGGTGGGGCGGGAGGAGATCTCCGAGCACGTCTGGGACGAAGACTACGA
>CAZWDD010000550.1:0-2531 GCA_964632345.1 uncultured Solibacteraceae bacterium
GTGATCGGGATCAAGATGGCGCCGTTCAACCGGTACCAGACGATCGACGTGATCCGCGCGATTGCCGACTCCGGCCGCCAGGACATTACGCTCTACACTGGCAACGACGACAACATCGTGCTGGATCTGTTGACGCCGCACGTTTTCAACGGACGGACGCTGCGAATTAAGGGCGGACTGCTTGGGCACTGGGCGGTATGGGCGCGGAAGGCCGTCGAACTGCTGGAGGAGTTGCAGCGGACGACCGAGTTGACGCCGGATCATCTGCGGCGGGCGATTGCAGTGACCGATTCGAACGCGGCATTTTTCGACGCGGCCAACGGGTTCCACGGCTGCATTGCCGGGCTGCACGAGGTGCTGCGGCGGCAGGGGCTGCTGGAGGGCATCTGGTGTTTGGACCCGAATGAAGGATTGGGGCCGGGCCAGATGGCCGAGATCGACCGCGTGTATGCGGCGTATCCGGAGCTGAATGACGACGCTTTTGTCAGCGAAAATCTTTCGCGCTGGCTAAAATAAGCGCATGTCAGATCAACGGCCACTTGGATTCAACACGCGTAGCCTGCATGCCGGCTACTCCCCGCAAAGCGCCATGAACGCGCGCGCGGTACCGATTTTCCAGACGACTTCGTTCACGTTCAACGACTCGGAACACGCCGCGAATCTCTTCGCATTGAAGGAATTCGGGAACATCTATACGCGGATCATGAATCCGACGACGGACGTGCTGGAGCAGCGCGTGGCGTCGCTTGAAGGTGGCGCGGCGGCACTAGCGCTGGCCTCCGGGCAGTCGGCGCAGTTCCTGGCGATCAACAGCCTGCTGGAGGCGGGAGACCACATCGTTTCCGCCAGCACGCTTTATGGCGGGACGTACACGCAGTTCGACGTCTCGTTCCGGCGGATGGGCTACAACGTGACGTTCGTTGATCCGGACGATCCGGAGAACTTCCGCAAGGCCATTACGCCGAAGACGCGGGCGATCTACGGCGAGACGATCTCCAATCCGCGCGGCAACGTGCTGGACATTGAAGCCGTCGCGAAGATTGCGCAGGAAGCCAATGTACCGTTGATTATCGACAACACGTTTGCCTCGCCGTATCTGTGCCGGCCGATTGAGCATGGCGCGAATATTGTGGTCGCCTCGCTGACGAAGTTCATGGGCGGGCACGGGAATTCGATCGGGGGCGTGATTGTGGACGGCGGGAAGTTCGACTGGTCCAAGTCGGCCCACTCGCTGCTGAACAAGCCCTCGCCGGCCTATCACGGGCTGGTGTTTTCGGACCTCCCGGCGCCGCTGAATGCGATCGCCTTCATTCTGAAGGCCCGCGTGGAAGGGCTGCGGGACTTGGGCCCGTGCGTGAGCCCGTTCAACTCCTTCCTGTTCCTGCAGGGCATTGAGACGCTGGGCCCGCGCATGGACCGGCACGTGTCGAATGCGCAGGCGGTGGCCGAGTTCCTGGAGAGCAACAGCCTCGTGAAGTGGGTGAAGTATCCGGGCCTCAAGTCCAGCCCGTATCATGAACTGGCGAAGAAGTACATGCCGAAGGGGCCGGGTGCGGTATTCAGCTTCGGCATCAAGGGCGGCTACGAAGCGGGCCGGAAGTTTGTGGACAGCTTGAAACTGTTCTCGCATCTGGCGAACGTCGGCGATGCGCGGAGCCTGGTGATCCATCCGGCTTCGACGACGCACCAGCAGTTGTCGCCGGAGCAGCAGGCCGCGGCCGGGGTGGAGCCGGACATGATCCGGCTGTCGATCGGCATCGAGGACCTGGAAGATATTCTGTGGGATATCGAGCAGGCGCTGGCGGCGAGCCAGAGCTAGTTGCCGCGCGAGATGGGGCTCCGGTACGCCGGAGCCCTTCGTGTATGCTGAAGGCGTATGAAGGCCATTTCGCGATTATTGGCGGATCTGGCCGGGCAGATGGTCCGCGTGCAGGAGTCCGCGGACGAGGAGGCGGTGCACGATCTGCGGGTGGCGACGCGGCGGCTGGGCGAAGGGCTGCGGCTGTTTGCGGGTGAACTGCCCGACGGGGCGGGGAAGCGGGTGCGGCGGGAAATCAGGGAGTTGCGCCAGCGGGCCGCGGCGGTGCGGGACCGGGATGTGACGCTGGGACTACTGCGGCGGAAACGTCTGCCGGCGGGAGATCCGGCCTATGCGTATCTGCGCGGGCAGCGGGACCTGGCGGCCGAGGAGTTGCGCGCGTTCGTGCGGCGGCGGCTGCAGAAGCGGCGGCCGGAGCGGTGGGCCGAACGGCTGGGGGTGGAGTTGTGAACTACGCCGCGTTGATCG
Organism: uncultured Solibacteraceae bacterium; assembly: GCA_964632345.1. Lineage (GTDB taxonomy): Bacteria > Acidobacteriota > Terriglobia > Bryobacterales > Bryobacteraceae. The sequence goes on from CAZWDD010000550.1 coordinate 2,288, forward strand.
AGAGCTTCTTCGAGGCAGGGAACAGGGCGGCCGGCTCGGAGGACGTGCGGGAACTGCATGCGCTGCGGATTGCGGCCAAGCATCTGCGCTACGCGCTGGAGATCCTCGAACCTAGCGGAGCGAAGCCGCTGTTGACCGCGCTGAAACGGGTGCAGCAAACGCTCGGTGACATGAACGATGCGTTTGTTGCGGCAGATTTCTTGGATAGTCTGCCATCGTTGACGGCGCGAGCCCGGCGGGTGCC
>CAZWDD010000551.1:0-2514 GCA_964632345.1 uncultured Solibacteraceae bacterium
TGGCCGTGGCCCGCGCTCTGGTCAACGACCCCGCCCTCATCCTCGCCGACGAACCCACCGGCAACCTCGATTCCACCAACGGCGCCGACGTGCTCCGTCTGCTCGGCTCGCTGCACGCCGCCGGACGCACCATCGTCCTCGTCACCCACGATCCGGCCGTGGCCGCCCGTGCCGCCCGCATCGTGGAACTGCGCGACGGGCGCATCATCAAGGACGCGAAAACATGAGCTGGCTCTCCGGACTTCTCATCGGTCTGCAGGAGATCCGCGAACACAAGTTCCGCAGTTTCCTCACCATGCTCGGCGTCATCCTCGGCGTGGCCAGCCTGCTGGCCATGTTCGCCCTCACCGCCGGCATCGCCGCCGGTTGGCGCAACACCATGCAGCAGGTCGGCGGACTCGAACGCGTCGGCATCAGCGACAAGCAGGTCTCGCTCGAGTTCGCCGACCTCGCCGCGCTCTCCCCCGGCCGCACCCTCGCCGACGCCGAAGCCCTGCGCGGCATCTCCCGTCTCGTCTCGCACGTCTCGCCCGAAATGCAGGCCGGCGCCACGCTCTCCGCGCCGGACGGACAAACCGTGAGCGCCCGCGTCACCGGCACCTGGCCCGACAATTTCACCGTCACCCAGCATGAACTCGCCGACGGCCGATTCCTCACCGACCTCGATCTCGAACGCGGCGCCCGCGTCGTCGTGCTCGGCGACGCCAAAGTGGAGGAGTTGTGGCCCGACGAACACGGCACCGGCACCGTTTTCCTCGGACGCGTCATCACCATCAACGGCCGCCCGTTCACCGTGGTCGGCGTGCTCGCCCTCTACGAACGCGAGCAGGACCGCTTGCGCCGCGAAGCCGCCGCACGGGGGGGCGCCCGACCGGGCCGCCTGGCCCTCGGATCCCGCGGCGGCTCGGGCCGCGGACGCGACATGTTCCGCTGGAAAAACGAGTCGGTCATCATCCCGCTCACCACCTTCTACCACGAATTCCGCTCCGGCCAGCCCGACACCCCGCCGCTGGCCATGGCCAAACTCGACCAGCTCAACTTCCGCGTGCGCGACCTCGACCGCTTCGACGAAACCCTCGCCGAAGTGCAGAATCTCCTGCGCGGCACCAGGCGCGGGGTCGACGACTATGACTTCGACACGCGCGAGGACTGGTTCGAACGCATGGAGACCAGCCTGCGCTCCACCCAGGTCAGCGGCGGCCTCATCGCCGGCATCAGCCTGCTGGTGGGCGGCATCGGTATCGCCAACATCATGCTGGCCAGCATCGCCCAACGCGTGCGCGAACTCGGCGTGCGCCTCGCCGTGGGCGCCCGCCGCCGCGACGTCTTCCTGCAAATCCTCGCCGAAAGCACCGTCATCGGCATCATCGGCGGTTTCCTCGGACTCGGCGCCGCCGTCCTCCTGCTCGAACTCCTCGGGCGTCTGGCCCCGCTGGAAAGTCCGCCGGTCATCGAAGCGTCCGCCGTCCTCGTCAGCGTCGGCTTCGCCACCGCCGTCGGCGTGCTGAGCGGACTCTACCCCGCGTGGCGCGCCTCGCGGCTCGATCCCATCACCGCGCTGCGTTACGAATAGCATCCCATGCGCCGCCTCCTGCTTTCGCTGTTCACCCTCGCCGCGGCGCACGCCAGGCCGGACGGCGAATACTTCGCCACCCTCACCTACGCCGAGTCCGTGCAACTCGCCCTGCAGAAAAACTTCGCCATCGAGGGCGCGTCCTACGACCCCCTCATCAGCCGCGCCAAACTGCGCAGCTCCGAAGGCAAATTCGATCCGGCCCTCACCCTCGCCTACACCCGCGACGACAACGAGGAAGACCTCACCGGACTCAACGTCACCACCGGACCCCAGCCCGCCGACGGGCTCATCCAGCCCGGACTCTACACCCGCAACGTCCGCGACTTCGCCGAAGCCAACATCGGCGGGCTCACCCCGTGGGGCCTGACCTACGAACTCGGCGTCACCCTCGAAAACCGCCAGACCTCGCGCAACGACTACGCGGATCGCTACGCCTCCTTCGCCGGTTTCACCGTCACCCAGCCCGTGCTGCGCGGCTTCGGCACCGACGTCAACCTCGCCTCCGTCCGCCTGGCCCGCGCCGACCTCGCCATCTCGAAATGGGCCTACGCCCGGCAGGTCATCGACACCGTCACCCGCGTGGCCGAAGTCTACAACGAATTGTGGTTCTCCGGCGGCAACGCCGAAGTCGAGCGCCGCTCGCGTTCCCTCGCCGCGCAACTCGCCGCCGACAACCGCCGCCGCGCCGAAATCGGCGTCATGTCCCCGCTCGACGTCCTGCAGGCCGAGACCGACGTCGCCGCCCGCGAGGAACGCGTCCTCGTGGCCGAACGCCAGCAGGCCGACGATGAAAACTTCCTCAAGCAACTCGTGACCAACCGCGTCGAGGACGTGCTGGCCATCCGCCTCGACATCGCCCCGCCCCCCAAAGCCCCCGGCATCGCGGAAAACCGCCAAGGCGACCTCGCCGCCGCCGTGCAAAACCGCCCCGACTTCCA
>CAZWDD010000552.1:0-2466 GCA_964632345.1 uncultured Solibacteraceae bacterium
GCACTGGCAGCGTGCGCGGTGCTGCCGGTGGCGGCGGCGATGCGCGGGGAAGTGGGAACGATGCACGGCGAGCTGCTGGCGGCGACGCTGGTGTACTTCGGGGCCGGGGTGTGGATGGTGCGGGCGCGTTAATCGAGGTGGAAGACCTCCTCGAGGGGAAGCATCTGTTCATCGGCGTTGCGGCCGGGGATGCCTTCGAAGAAGCCTGCCATGTCGGCCTGCCAGAGGGCGTTGATCTTGGTTGCCGCCATTTGGCTGAGCGCCTGTTCAAAGTCGGGCGTTTCGAGGTAGCCGATGAGCAGTCCGTCGTCGCGTAGGAAAAGGGAGTAGTTGTGCCAGCCGGCGCGGTGGAGCGCGTGGAGCATTTCGGGCCAGACCTGATGATGGCGTGCCTTGTATTCGTCGAGGCGGTCGCGCTTGACCTGGAGGCAGAAGCAGACGCGGCGGCGATGCTTGCGGTGGGCGCGGTGTCGTTGCATCTCGTCGGAGAAGCCACTGGCAAGGATGCCGGCGGGTAGGGCGAAGAGTCCGACGCCGAGCAGGACGGAGATGCCGGCGATGACCTTGCCGGGCGTGGTGATGGGGTAGACGTCACCGTAGCCGACGGTGGTCATGGTGACGACGCCCCACCAGGTGGCGGCCGGGATGGAGGAGAAGACCTTGGGCTGGGCGTCGTGTTCAAAGGCGTACATGAACGTGGAGGCGATGATGACCAGCGTGACGACGAGGCCGAGGGAGATGGCGAGTTCCTCCCGGCGGGAGCGGAGGACGCGGCCCAGCAGGCCGATGGAAGCGTGGTAGCGGCCGAACTTCAGCACCCGGATGAGACGGAAGATGCGGAGGAGGCGGAAGACGACAGAGTTGGAAGCGGCGAAGGGCGCGAGGTAGAAGGGCGCGAGGGCGAGGAGATCCACCATGCCCATGGCGCTGGTGGCGTAGCGAAGGCGGCCACGGAGGGCGCCGGCGTAGCGGGGGTTCTCAACGCAGGTCCACAGGCGCAGCAGGTATTCAACGGTGAAGAGGTAGACGCACCAGCGTTCGACTTCGTTGAGGCTGTGGTCGTAGACATGCATTTCCGGCATGGACTGCAATACGACGACCATCACACTGAGAAGGATGAAGAAGACGAGAACGAAGTCGACGACGTGTTCCCAACGGCTGGCCTGCCCGCCGGGTTCGAGCCATTCATATACGAGTTTGCGTAGACGAGGCATCTGACTAACCTAACAAAGTGAGTTCGGCTACACTGGCGGCATGAGACTGCGGACTGTGTTTGTACTGGCGATGGCTGGCGCGATGATGGCCGGTGAGCGGGATGCGGCGATTGCGGCGAAGATGCGGGAGATGATTGCGGCCAACGAGATTCCCGGGGCGGTGACGGTGGTGGCGGATCGCGATGGGGTGCGGCACCTTGGAGTGACCGGACATGCGAACGCCGGGAAGACGAGGAAATTGAAGAAGGATTCGATTTTCTGGATCGCCTCAATGACGAAGCCGGTGACGGCGGTGGCGGTGTTGATGCTGCAGGACGAGGGGAAGCTTTCGATAGACGATCCGCTGGCGAAGTATGTGCCGGAGTTCGCGGGCAACGGGGTGACGCTGCGGCACATGCTGACGCATACGTCTGGAATGGGCGAGGCAACGCCGGCCGAACTGGCGGCGGCCAAGACGCTGGCCGATCTGGTACCGGTGTATGCCGGCAAGCCGGTGGGATTCGCGCCGGGAAGCCAGTGGAAGTACTGTCAGTCCGGCATCAACATGCTGGGCCGGGTGGTGGAGGTGATCTCCGGCCAGGACCTGGAGAGCTTTTTCCAACAGCGGATCTTCCGGCCGATGGGGATGAAGGACACGACATTTTACCCGGATCAAAAACAGGCTCTGCGGATAGTGACGCCCACGGTGCTGGAGGGAGGGAAGCTGGTGGACGGGGAGATCCGGCTGCTGGCCGGGAAACCGGCGACGGCGCGGGACCGGTACCCGGCGGCGAACGGGGGCCTGTTTTCGACCGGGCCGGACTACGCGCGATTCGCGCGGATGCTGCTGCGGGGCGGGGAGATGGACGGGCGGCGGTATCTGAGCGAAAAGGCGTTTCAGCTGATGACGGCGAACCAGACGGGCGAGTTGAAGGCCGGATTCATTCCGGGGCACGGATGGGGGCTGGGCGTCGGTGTGGTGCGGGAGCCGCAGGGGCAGACTGCGATGTCGAAGGCCGGAACCTTTGGACACGGCGGGGCCTACGGCACGCAGGCGTGGATTGATCCGCAGAGCAACGTGGCGCTGATCCTGATGGTGCAGCGGGCGAACTTCAAGAATTCGGATGACTCCCCGGTGCGGCTGGCGTTTCAGACGGCGGCGATGGGCGGCGAGTGAAGCCTTCCGGGCGACAGAGGTTTCGACGGGCGTTGTTGCAGCGATACTTCGTTCGCTGGCACATGAGTGCGATGCTGGCGGCCACCGTAGGCAGCG
>CAZWDD010000553.1:0-2464 GCA_964632345.1 uncultured Solibacteraceae bacterium
AGATCGGTGAGTGTACCGGCGGAGACGGCTCCGAGGCGTTCGAGGAGGGCTTCGGCGTCGTTGAGGGAGGCGGCGGGGGGAGGGGTGAGCCAGGGGAGGGATTCGACGCGGGCGATGCCGGCGCCGTGGAGATCGAGCAGTAGGCGGGTGAGTTCGCGGCGTTCGATTTCGGGGGGATCCTGGGCGGGGCGGCGTCCGAATTCTTCCCGGGTAAAAAGACGGATGACGCGGCCGGGGGCGGTGCGTCCGGCGCGGCCGGCGCGCTGGGTGGCGGAGGCCTGGCTGACGCGGGCGACCTGGAGGGAGGGGATGCCGGACCAAGGGGAGTCGACGGCGACGCGGGCGAGGCCGCTATCGATGACGGCGGTGACGCCTTCGATGGTGACGGAGCTTTCGGCGACGTTGGTGGAGAGGATGACGCGGGGACGGAAGGAGGGGGCGAGGGCGCGGTCCTGCTCGTCGGGGGAGAGATCGCCGTGGAGGGTGCGGACGTCGAGGCCGGGGAAGCGTTCGAGGGCGCGGGCGGCGCGGCGCATTTCGAAGGCGCCGGGGAGGAAGACAAGGACGTCGCCGGAGAGTTGGGGGCGGAGGAGGCGTTCGACGGCGGCGGCGACGCGGTCCTCAAGGGGAGCGCCGGTTTCGGGGGTCCACTCGATGGAGAGGGGGTGGAGTTTGCCTTCGCTGCGGAGGATGGGGACGCGGCCGAGGTGGAGGGCGATGGGGGCGGCGTCGAGGGTGGCGGACATGACGACGAGTTTGAGATCGGGGCGGCGGGTGCGCTGGAGGTGGAGGAGGAGGGCGAGGGCGAGGTCGCCATCGAGGTGGCGTTCGTGGAATTCATCGAGGATGACGACGCCGGCCGAGGGGAGGGTGGGGGCGGCGACGATCTTGCGGGTGAGGACGCCTTCGGTGAGGAAGCGGAGGCGGGTGCGGGGGCCGGCGACTTCATCGAAACGGACCTGGTAGCCGACGGTTTCACCGAGCGGTTCGCCGAGTTCCTCGGCGACGCGGCGGGCGGCGAGGCGGGCGGCGAGACGGCGTGGTTCGAGGACCCAGACCTCGCCGGGGGATTCCGAGAGCAGGGCCGGGGGGACGCGGGTGGTTTTGCCGGCGCCGGGGGGAGCTTCGAGAACAACGGAGCCGGAAGAGCGGAGGGCGGCGCGCAGATCGCCGACGAGCGCGTCGACAGGCAATGAAATCACTCTTTTCAGGGTAAACTACGGATTATGTCTTCTCCACTGGCCCCGTTATCGCCCCCCAAGCGTTTGCTGTTCGGACCCGGACCGTCGATGGTAGCTCCGCGCGTCTATGAGGCGATGGGCAAATCGATTGTCGGGCACCTTGACCCCTTTTTCTTTCAGGTAAATGAAGAGATCCGTGCCGGCCTGCAGGCGGCGTACGGAACCTCGAATGCCTTTACGATGGCCATTTCGGGGACGGGGAGCGCAGGGATGGAGGCGGCGGTTTCGAACTTCGTGGAACCGGGGTCGAAGTTCGTGGTGTTCGCGAACGGGTTTTTCTGCGACCGGTTGACGGAGATGGGGAAGCGGCAGGACGCGACGGTGGTGCGGTGCGAGGCGCCGTGGGGCGAATCGTTCGACGACGACGCGGCGGCGGAGTTCATCCGGCGGGAGCGGCCGCAGACGGTGGCGTTTGTGCATGGGGAGACGTCGACGGGCGTATCGACGACAGGCGAGGCGATCTGCGCGGCGGCGCATGAAGTGGGCGCGGTGACGATTGCCGACTGCGTGACGTCGCTGGGGACGATGCCGATCAACCTGGACGCGACGGGGATCGACGTGGCGTACAGCTGCACGCAGAAGGGACTTTCGTGCCCGCCGGGACTATCGCCGATTTCGTGCTCGCCGCGGGCGATGGAACGGCTGAAGGCGCGGACGACGGTGAACCACTCGTGGTATCTGGACCTGAAGCTGCTGGCGGAGTATTACGAGGGCGCGCATCGGTATCACCACACGGCGCCGATTTCGATGTTCTACGCGCTGCGTGAAGGGCTGGCGCTGATCCTGGAAGAGGGCGTAGAGGCGCGGTACGCGCGGCACAAGTCCAACCACGAGAATCTGGTGGCGGGCCTGGAAGCGATGGGCATGGAGATGCTGGTGAAGCCGGGCAAGCGGATGTGGGCGCTGCACACGCCGAAGGTGCCGGCCGGGGTGAACGATCTAGACGTGCGGAAGCAGTTGATGGAGCGGCACGGGATTGAGATCCAGGGCGGATTCGGGCCGCTGGCCGGGCAGGTGTTCCGGATTGGCCTGATGGGCGAGGGTTCGACGGCGGAGAACGTGGACCTGCTGCTGGGGGCGTTGAGAGAGGCAATCGGCTAAGGGATTTCTCCTAGCGACTTCGGGCTCCATTTGCCGATAGAAGGCTTATGGCATTGGAATCCGTCGATCTGTTGGCCTTGTTGAAGCGCGCCAGAAAGCCCGCGGGTGAGTATGACGCGCCT
>CAZWDD010000554.1:0-2451 GCA_964632345.1 uncultured Solibacteraceae bacterium
GACCCGTGGGCCCATCCCGCTCCGAGCGGGTGGCCGAGGCACTGGAGCCGCATCGGCCCGAAATTCTCGCGAAAGCCTGCGAACTCGCAAAAATGGGCGATCCGGCGGCCCTTCGCCTCGTTCTTGAGAGATACGCACCAGCCGCCCGACCCGAGGACGAGAGGGATCAGCATGTGGCTCACCTAGACTTCAATCGGCGAGACGTCTCGCACTATCCCGATCTCGGGCCGGCACTCGCGTCGGTCTGCTACTACTACAGCCGTCTGATCGTGGAGCTTCGGACCATGGGTGATGCGCGCTTCCCCGATGATCTCAGCCGGTATTACGAGGCGTTCCTGGCGCAGGCAGACGAAGTCGCGAAAGCGGCAACCGCAGGCACGCGAGGGTTTGCAGAACGCGTAGGGTGAGCCGTGAATCCTTGGGGGGGCACGGCGTGAACCCGCAGTAGCCCGCCGGCGTTCGAATGCGGTCGTCGAGGAATCAGACCCCGGGCGGGGACTTCGTCTACGAGAACAGTCTCGGTCGAGCGGCAGCCACTGGGCCGCGTACCTCAGCGCGTTGTGTGATCGCCATTCGGCGAAGACCGGCGACCGGGTCTGGAGTCAGGCCTTGCCCGCGCGCTCTGGGGCCCATTCCCGCATCTCCTGCGCGATGAACTGGGCCAACGGCGTGATCTGACCATTGACGCTCGCGGCCTCCAGGGCCTTCATGTATTCATCTCGCCGGCTCATCCGGATCACCGTCCACGGGTAGCCGCCTGACGCCAGCAGCGTGTTCATCAGGAAGCGGCCGATGCGACCGTTGCCGTCGTAGTACGGATGGATGAAGACGAAGAGATGGTGGCCGAGCACGGCGCGAACGCAGGCTTCGGGTTCCGCCTCGATCATTTCCCACAGCGCTTCCAGCGAATCGAGGATGGCCTCGCTGGGGAGCGGCGTGTGCATCGAATTGCGGATGAAGACAGGGCCACGCCGATAGCCGGCAAGCTGACTCGCTTCGATGATGCCGGCGGTCACGGACGGTCCGAACAGCTCGGCATACCAATCGTGGTGATCTCTTTTGGCGACGATGCCGGCGTTCTCCCCCTTCAGCACACTGCCGATGCTCTCTTTCACGGCCTGAAAGGCCTGGTAGTAGCCCCGAGCGGCCAGCGCGTTCCGGGTCTTGTCGTGCTCGGGTTCGCCGTCCGGATTCCAGTCGCCGCGAGCCACCCGCTCGATGAGTTCGTCGGTGACGCGGTAGCCTTCGATGGACAGGGAGTTGTAGGCGTCAGAGACGTAGCGCTCATCGACCTGGGCGAGATAGCCCGCCCGCTGCTTGTCGAGGCCGGGCGCAGGCGGGAAGGCATCGATGACGTCCTGGCGCCATCCCGCCCACATGGAGCGCAGGCGCAGCACGTACGGCGAGCGCTCCTTGCTCGGCGAAATGGTGGGCTCGGCCAGTTCGAAGGGGTTCACGGATTTGAGCGTGATCCGGGCTTTGGCAAATGCCCTCCGGATGAGCTCAGCCTCGTCGGGGCGCTTGACGAACTCGAAGGCGGCCGCCAGCCGCCCGGCGGCCGTGACCATCTTGTCGCCCGCCAGCAGCGTCGGCAGCAGCTCGGATGCACTGCGGATGGTGGCCAGTGCGATCTCGGCTTCGCGCGGGTGGTTGATGAAGAACGACGGACCGGCCAGGCACAGGGCCTCGGCAACGGGCCAGACTTGCAGCCCCCGCACCTCCATGCGTGCCTTGGGAACCCGTTTCTTGTCGGGATACACGAGCAGTGAGTTGTCGAAGGGCAGATCCACCTTCGATGTGCCGCTGTCGATCGTGACGCAAGTGACCTGCCTGGGTACCGTGGTGTTGCCCGTGTGCAGCAACAGCGATGCCTCGGGATTCAGGCAGTAGCGCTTGCCAAAGCGCTTGCCCAGATAGCCGGACACGAAGGCCCAGAAGGACGCGTACCAGGCGGTGGAGTCACCTTCGCCGTCGCTCGGGCTGCTGCAGATGTACCAGCCCTTCATCACAGGCCGCAGGAAGCCCGTGTCGACCAGCACGGCACGCTGATCATCAGCCTTGAAGTCAGAGGCTTCCACGACGCCACTGTGCTTTTCCTGGAGCCGCTTGAGCGTCTTCAGCGCAGCCGTGAGGGTCGGGTTGCCTTTCGGCTGACGTGCTGAAGGAGGCATGGATTTACTTTGCGATCGCCCGAAATTCTACTTTGCTATCTCAGCAAAATCCACTGTGCCATTGATCCGAAGCCTGCTATGCCATCTTCAAACTCAGTGCAAGTCTGCTGGCGCTCCGCAGCACTTCTTGAACTTCTTGCCGCTGCCGCAGGGGCAGGGCTCGTTTCGGCCCACCTTCGCCTGAAGGATATGGGCCACCGTTCGTTCGTGAACAGCTGTCAGGTCGCGGCTGATGAACGGGTCATTGCGCGCAATCCGGCGTTCGTCCTGGCTGACCCGT
>CAZWDD010000555.1:0-2447 GCA_964632345.1 uncultured Solibacteraceae bacterium
TGACGCTGGACCGGCTGTCGGCGACGCTTTCCGGCGGGGAGGCGCAGCGGATCCAGTTGGCGACCTGCCTGGGGTCACGGCTGGTGGGCGCCTGCTATGTGCTGGATGAGCCGTCGATCGGGCTGCATAGCCGCGATACGGAGCGGCTGGTGCGGATTCTGCACGAACTGCGGGACCTGGGCAATACGATCCTGACGGTGGAGCACGACCCGGACGTAATGCGCGCGGCCGATCACATTGTGGACCTGGGGCCGGGCGCGGGGGAGAACGGCGGGAAGGTGGTGTTCGAGGGGAGTTACAAGCAACTGGCTTCGCCGAAGAACACGTCGCTGACGGGCCGGTATCTGCGGGGCGAAATGGCGACATCGCCGAAGATGGCGCGCCGCGCGGTGCAGCCGAAGAAGACGGTGCGGGTGGTGGGAGCGCGGGCGAACAATCTGAAGAACGTGGACGTGACGATTCCGCTGCACATGCTGGTGGCGGTGACGGGGGTATCGGGGTCGGGCAAGTCGAGCCTGGTGCATGAGGTGATCTTCCGGGCGCTGGAACGGGAGTTGTCGCGGGAAGGGCGGCCGCTGGAGGACGAGACCGAGGCGGGCGGCACCCGGCAGACGTGGAAGACGCTGGAGCGGGCGCATCTGCTGAATCAGGTGGTGCTGGTGGACCAGAGCCCGATCGGCCGGACGCCGCGGTCGAACCCGGTGACCTATGTGAAAGCGTTCGATGTGATCCGCGAGCTGTTCGCTTCGACACCGGAGGCGGGCCGGCGCGGGTATACGGCGGGGCACTTTTCGTTCAATATTCCGGGCGGGCGGTGCGAGGTGTGCCAGGGCGACGGCACGGTGACGGTGGAGATGCAGTTTCTGGCCGATGTTGAGCTGGTGTGCGAAGACTGCCGGGGGACGCGTTTCAAGCAATCGGTGCTCGATGTGAAGTACAAGGGGCTGAGCATCCATGAAGTGCTGCAGTTGACGATCGCCGAGGCGCTGCGATTCTTCCACGAGACACCGAAGCTGGTGAATAAGCTGCGGGTATTGCAGGAGGTGGGACTGGGGTACCTGCGGCTGGGGCAGAGCGCGACGACGCTATCGGGGGGCGAAGCGCAGCGCGTGAAGCTGGCGGCACATCTGGCGCAGTCGTCGAGCGACGGGACGCTGTTCCTATTCGATGAACCGACGACGGGGCTGCATTTCGACGATATCCGGAAGTTGATTGACGCGTTTCAGCGGCTGATCCAGAACGGCGGGTCGATCCTGCTGATTGAACACAACCTGGAGGTGATCCGGGCGGCGGACTGGGTGATCGACCTGGGACCGGAGGGGGGCGGAGGGGGAGGACGGATAGTCGGAGCGGGCACGCCCGAGCAGATTGCGGAGCTGCCGGACTCCTACACGGGACGGTATCTGCGGGACGTTTTGTAACGGTGGAGCGGAGCCGTGCATCGGGTAGAGTGACTTAGACTGGAGGCGTATGCTGCGAACTCTGCTTCTGGCATTTTGGCTGCAGGCCGCCGATCCGGCGGCCGAGGGCATGAAGGCCCTGGAAGCGCAGCGGTATGAAGATGCGGCGAAGCTGTTCGGCGAGGCGGTGGCGAAGGACGCAGCAGACATTGCGGCACAGTTTCACCTCGGCCTGACATTGAGCCTCCTAAACCGGGATGCCGAGGCGATTGCGGCTTACAAGAAGGTATTGGAGGCACAGCCCGGACTCTACGAGGCGCAGTTGAACCTGGGGGTACTGCACCTGCGCCAAAAGCAGTTTGCCGAAGGCGCCGCGTTGCTGGAAGAGGCGAGGAAGCAGAAACCGGCCGAGTATCGCCCGAACTATTACATGGGCGAGGCGCTGCTGGGATTGGAGAAGTTCGAAGCAGCCGAGGCGCCGCTGCGGGCGGCTTTGGCGGCGGATGCGAAGCGGCCGGAGGCGCAACTGGCGCTGGGCCGGGCGCTGGCGAAGCAGGGGCGAGTCAAAGAGAGCGGGGCGTGGTTTGCGGGCGCGGCGGAGGCGGACGCTTCCTTCAAGGACGCGATGCTGGAGTTGGCCGGCTATCACGAGCAGGCGAAGAACCGGGATGAGGCGATCGCCATCTACAAGCAGTTTCCGGAGAACGCGGCGGCGCGGGAGCGGCTGGGAGTACTACTGATCGACAGCGGACAGGCGGCGGACGCAGTGACGGAGTTGGAGGCGGCGGTGAAGGCGTCTCCAACGGCGGCTAACCGGTTCGCGCTGGCGACGGCGTATTTGAAGTCGCGGCAGAACGACAAAGCGCTGCCGCTGATCGCCGCCGCGGTGGAGCAGGAACCGAAGAATGTGGAGTTGCGGCTGACGCTGGGGCGGCTGCACCGGGAGGCGAAGAACCTGCCGCGGGCGGCGCAGCAGTTCCTGGCGGCCGCGCAGGCCGACCCCTCTTCCCTGCCCGCATGGCGCGAACTGGCCTCCACGCTGTTTCT
>CAZWDD010000556.1:0-2446 GCA_964632345.1 uncultured Solibacteraceae bacterium
CTGGACTTCGGGGAGGCGGCTGACGGTGATGACGCGGAGGCGGGACATGCTGCCTGCCGCTGCCGCGAGCACCTGTTGGAGGGCTGCACCGGCGGCGGGGCAGAAGACGAGGTCGTACTGGGTCCAATCGACCGCATCGGCGGCGGTATTTTCTTCGATCGCAGGCACCAGGCGGGCCGTGATCAACGCATCTCTTAATTCGCAAAGCAGGTCTTCGTGCAGTTCGAACAGCAGGATGCGAATTGACACAGGTTCTCCTTTACCAGTTCATCCGGTGATGGTGAAAACCGAATGACACCCGCGTGAACATCACGTTCTCGTACCAGGAGAGGCCGGTCGGGGAGGCGGCTCACCTCTTACTTTACGTATAGGACCTCGGAAGATCCAATCGAAAAAACTTATGATCGCGATTGACGAGTTCCGGCCCGGTTCCCCTGATAAAATGGGGGAATGGCAGCCAGTGCGCGTCGCAAATCCGTGTGCGTGAATGTGGGTGGAGTGAAGGTTGGCGGGGGGAGCCCGATTGTGGTGCAATCGATGACCAACACCGACACGGCCGATGTGCAGGGGACGGTCAATCAGGTAATGGCGCTGGCGCAGGCCGGGTCAGAGATTGTCCGAGTGACGGTGAACACGGAGGAAGCGGCCGCGGCGGTACCGAAGATCGTCGATACGCTGCAGATGTTCGGCGTGCGGGTGCCGATTGTGGGGGACTTTCACTACAACGGGCACCAGCTGTTGAAGAAGTATCCGGAGTGCGCGCGGGCGCTGGCGAAGTACCGCATTAACCCCGGTAACGTGAACATCGGTAAGAAGCATGACGATAACTTCCGGGCGATGATCGAAGTGGCGGTGGAGAACAACAAGCCGGTGCGGATCGGGGTGAACTGGGGGTCGCTGGACGGGGCGCTGTTGACGCGGATGATGGACGAGAACAACAAGCTGGCCGAGCCGCTGGACGCCAAGCAGGTTACGATGAATGCGATGGTGGTGTCGGCGCTGGAGAGCGCGGCGGCGGCCGAGCGGCACGGGTTGGCGCACGATATGATCCTGCTGAGCGCGAAGGTTTCCGGCGTGCAGGATCTGATTACGGTGTACCGGATGCTGGCGGCGCAGTGCGATTATCCGCTGCACCTGGGGTTGACCGAGGCGGGGCTGGGGTCGAAGGGAATTGTGGCGACGACGGCGGCGATTGGGGTGTTGCTGCAGGAGGGGATCGGCGACACGATCCGCGCGTCGCTGACGCCGCTGCCGAACGGGGACCGGACGGAAGAGGTGATTGTGTGTCAGCAGATTCTGCAGGCGTTGGAACTGCGGAGCTTCACGCCGCAGGTGACGGCGTGCCCCGGGTGCGGGCGCACGACATCGACGTTCTTCCAGCAGATGGCCGACGACATACAGACCTACCTGCGGACGCAGATGCCGGTGTGGAAAGAACGGCACGCGGGCGTGGAGGAGATGAAGGTGGCGGTGATGGGCTGCATCGTGAACGGCCCTGGGGAGAGCAAGCACGCGAACCTGGGGATTTCGCTGCCCGGCACGTTTGAAGAGCCGGTGGCGCCGGTGTATGTGGACGGGAAGCTGAAGGTGACGCTGCGGGGCGACCGGATTGTCGCCGAGTTCATCGAGATTCTGAACCAGTATGTGGAGTCGCACTACGGGGCGGAAGTCAGCGTAAACTGACGGCCGCCCCGGTGGATGCGTTGGACTAGAAGAACCGCAGGTTGTAGCTGACGGCGACGCCGCGGCCCATTTCGGCGGCGGTGTTCTTGATGAACGACAGGTGGTTACGGTAGTAGGCGTTATTGGCGTTGAACCAATGGACGCTGAAGAGGTGGACGGTGTGCTGCCGGGCGAGGGTATAGGTGGCGCGGAGGTTGGCCGTGCCGTAGCCGGCGGTGGGGGTTTCGGTGAGGAAGATGTCGTCCTGGCGGCGGGCGAGGATCATCTCCGGGGCGATGCTGAGGGCTTTGTAACGGAAGTCGACACCGACGCGGCCGCGAACGGGCGGGATGCGGGGGAGCGGCATGTTGTTGAAGGTCAACTGGGCGTCGACTGCGTCAAAGCCGAGGTTGAGCCAGAGGAGGGGGTGGAGGGCGGCCTGGAAACGGCCGTCGAAGCCGGTGTAGCGGGCGTCGTTCTGCGAGTACTGTGCTTCGACTAGGCCGTCCTCGATTTCGCCGGTGGGGGCGAGGTAGACGTAGCGGTTCAGCTTGTAGTGGAACCAGTTTGCTTCGGCGCGGAGGCGGGCGGAGGTGTGTCGGAGGGAGACGTCGACGCCGTTGGACTTTTCGCCGCGGAGGTTGGCATCGCCGATCTCATAGGTGAGGTTGCCGACGTGGGGGCCGCGGGCGTACAGTTCCTCGAGCGCGGGGGCGCGATAGGAGTGGTTGTAGCTGGCGACGAAGGCGCCTCCGTTCCAGAGGGGCATGTTGGCGCCGGCGGA
>CAZWDD010000557.1:0-2426 GCA_964632345.1 uncultured Solibacteraceae bacterium
GCTGGATTCGGCGCTGCGGGAGTTTCTGGTGGTGCGGCAGGGGAGGTCATAGTGGGATTCCTGGCGCCGTTGTTTCTGGGAACGGTAGCGCTGGCAGGGCTGCCGGTGTGGCTGCACCTGCTGCGGCAGCACAAGACGACGCCGCTGCCGTTCAGTTCGCTGATGTTCTTCGAGCGGCGGACGACGACGTCAACCAAACAGCGGCGGCTGCGGTACTACGCCCTGCTGGCGATGCGGCTGCTGGCGATTCTGCTGCTGGTGCTGGCGTTCGCGCAGCCGTACTGGGAGCGGACGATTGCGGCGGGCGAGGGGAAGCGGCTGACGGTGGCGGCGATCGACAACTCGTTTTCGATGCGGCGGGGGGATGCGCTGGAGACGGCGAAACGGGAGGCGATGGGGCTGGCGGGGCAGGTGAGCGGGTCGGCGCCGGGGATTGTGATTGCGTTTGGCGCGGCGGCGCGGGAGACGGGGCAGAAGGCTGAGGACGCCAATCAGTTCCGGAACAACGTAAGCGCGGTGGCGGCGGGGGATGAGCGGACGTCGTATGGAGAGCTGGCGCGGGTGCTGCGGGGGCTGGGCGAGGCGTACCGGATGCCGCTGGATGTCCACATCTATACGGACGTGCAGAAGAGCGGGATGCCGGCGCGGTTTGCGGACCTGCAACTGCCGGCCGATGCGCGAATGGAGCTGCACGATGTGGCGCCGAAGGAGCTGCCGAATTTCACGGTGGAGGCGGTGACGCCGCCGGGACGGATCTTTGACACGGGGAAGGCGCGGGTGCGGGCGACGGTGGCGGGTCTGCACACGGAGAAGGCGACGAAGACGGTGGCGCTGGTGGCCGATGGGAAGGTGCTGGCGACGAAGGCGGTGGAGATCGGGGCGAACGGGCGGGCGTCGGTGGAGTTTGTGGGGCTGGAGACGGGATACGGATTTCATCGCGGCGAGGTAAGGATTGAGGGCGGCGGGGACGGGTTCCCGGCCGACGATACGTTCCGGTTTGCGATTGAGCGGAGCGATCCGCGGCGGGTGTTGTTTTTACATTCGGGCAGGGACGGGCGGAGCGCGCTGTATGTGAAAGCGGCACTGGATGCGGCGGCGCCGAATGCGTACACGATCGACGCGGTGAACTACGAGACGGCGACGTCGCCGTCGCTGCAGAACGTCTCTTTCGTGGTGCTGGCCGATCCGGGTGCGCTGCCGGGCGGGCTGGAGGGGGTGTTGCAGGATTACGTGCGGAAGGGCGGGGCGTTGTGGATTGCGGCGGGGGCGTTCACGGGAGCGCAGGCGAAGCTGCCGGTGCTGGGGCTGACGGTGAAGGAGTCGCGGATGGCGTCGCGGTCGCGGGAGATGTTCCAGACGGTGGCGTCGAAGGAGCCGCTGCATCCGGTGATGGAGCGGGCGGCGGGGATTGAGTCGGCGAAGTTTTACCAGGTGGTGGCGTTGGAGCCGGGGCCGCAGACGAAGGTGCTGGCGCGGACGGCGGATGCCACGCCGGTGTTTCTGGAGCAGGCGATGGGGGAGGGTCGGGTGCTGGTGATGGCGTCGCCGCTGGACAACCTGGGGAACAATCTGCCGCTGCATCCGGCGTTCATTCCGCTGGTGGAGCGGGCGGCGCAGTATCTGTCGCGGCAGCAGGAATCGACGGGGAGTGTGGCGGTTGGCGAGGGCGTGGAGCTGCGGGCGGCGGCGGACCGTGCGACGGGTGTGGAGGTGCTGGATCCGCAGGGCGGGCGGGCGCTGACGCTGGAGCAGGCGGCGAAGGCGACGACGTTTGCGCCGGCGAGTGAGGGCTACTACGAAGTGCGGCGGGCAAACGGGCGGGCGAGCCTGGTGGCGGTGAACGCGGACCGGCGGGAGAGCGATTTTGCGCGGATGGAAGAGGAGTCGGTGAGCCTGTGGAAGGCGACGGGAGAGCCCGGCGAGGCGCAGGCGACGACGGCGAAGGGGGAGCGGATTGAACGGACCTCGCCGTGGTGGTGGCTACTGTTGATTGTGCTGATGTTGACGCTGGCCGAAGGTGTGGCGGCGTCGCGGTATTTGTACGGATCCGGCGTAGGAGAGCCCGCCACGCCGGAGTTGGCAGGTAAGGAGGCAGCATGAGCGCGTTGGAGAGTCTGGACCGGTATCTGAAAGAGCTGGAACGGAAGATGCGGCTGGCGGCGTGGACACGCGGCGTGGCAGCACTGGCGTTCAGCGCGCTGGCGGCGACGGGGCTGCTGGTGAGTTACACGAACGCGTCGGCATTTGCCGAGCGGGATGTGCTGATCGCGCGGTTTGTGCTGTTTCTGGTGCTGGCGCTGGCGTTGACGTTCGGGATCGTGCTGCCGCTATTGAAGGTGAACCGGCGGCGGGCGGCGCGGCGGGCCGAGAACGTGCTGCCGTTCGGGGACCGGCTGTTGACGGTGGTGGAGCACCGGAACGAGTCC
>CAZWDD010000558.1:0-2423 GCA_964632345.1 uncultured Solibacteraceae bacterium
GGAGTTGGGGCCGAAGCGATCGACATCGGGGCCGGAGCCGGTCTGACAGAGGACGGTGTCCTCGATGCGGCGGCCGCCGAGGCCGAGAGAGGAATTCTTCATGCCGAGGAGGTCGAAGATCTCCTTTTTGTGAAAGTCCCGGAGGGGCTGGCCGGAGACGCGCTGGACGATTTCACCGGCCAGGAGGGTACCCATGCTTTGGTAGGCGAAATCGGTGCGAGGGGTATAGAGGAGCGGGGTGGTGAGGGCGCCCTGGACGAAGTCGCGAAGAGGGGCGTGGGCGCGGCGGAGGGCGGTGTTTTCCGGCAGCATGTCGGGGAGGCCGGAGGTGTGGGTGAGGAGGTCGCGGACGCGGATGAGCTGGCGGTCGGCGCCCTGGAGTTCGGGGAGGTAGCGGGAGGCGGGGTCATCGAGGGAGACGAGGCCGCGCTCGACGAGGAGCATGAGGGCGACGGCGTTGACGGGTTTGGAGATGGAGGCCAGGAGGTAGACGGCGTCGGGTTTGGCGCCGAAGCCTTCGTGGAGGACGATGGCGCCGTTGCGGACGACGATGATGGACGCGGCGTGGACGCGCCCGGATTTGACCTCTTCGGCGAGGATCTGGGAGGCGCGGGCGAGACGAGCTTTGGACATGCCGGCAACCTCGGGCTCGACGCGGCGGAACTGAGCCGTGAGGGCCATGGCAGCAAGAAGAGCTAGCGCAAAACGACGTCCCATACCTTGGTTCTCCTGTCGGAGCCTTGCGGACCGTCGACGGTGAGGGTGACGACGTATTCGCCGGGCTTCTCATATGAATGTAGCGGATGGCGTTCGGTGGAGGATTTGCCGTCGCCGAAATCCCAGCGCCACGAGGTGGGCTGGCCGTGGGATTGGTCGTGGAAAGCGACGAGGCGGCGGGGCATGTCGAGGACCTGGAACGACCACTCGGCTTCGACGGGACGGCGGAGGGAGGCTGCAATGGGCATGAGGCGGAAGGCAACCAGATCAGAGGCGTTGCCGTACATGGAGGTCTTGTGGGAGAGGTTCCAGAAGCCGCGGTATTTGGGGTTGTTTTCGTCGTCGTAGTCGAGGATGGACCAGGACATGCCGATGACTTTGTTTTCCCATAACTTACTTTCGACGGAGCGTTCGGGGCCTTCGTAGGCGGCATAGTCAAAGGGAGTAATAAAGAACTCCAGGATGAGCTTGCCGCTTTCGCCGGGCTTGAAGTTGTAGTTATAGGCCGCGTTGGCGTAGGGGAGATTCTTGATCCAGGGCTGGCAGCCCCAGACCATGGTCCAATCCTTGCCTTGGGCGGGGGTGAAGATGTGGTAGTTCTGCGCGTGGACGCCGTGAAACGTGAAGTGGGCGTCGTCGGGCTTGTAGTCCTTGGCGGGGTGCATTTGCTTGATGAACGGGCCGCCGGAGAGATCGCCATCGACGACGACCTCGAAGATATCGTTGTGGAGGTCGCGGTGGCGGAAGTCCCAGTAATTGTCAGAGGCTTCGTAGAGGAAGTAGAGGCGGTTGAGGCCCTTGACCCAGCCGACCTTGACTTTGACGTCTAAGTCGCGGGGGTCGCGGGGGGTGTTGTTGACGGTGTCCTTGAGTTGATCGGAGCCGATGGAGTAGGAGGCGGGGACGATGGCCCAGTCATCGGTTTTGCCGTCGATGCGGGGGATCTGGTTGGCGGGGAACTGGAAGACTTTGAACTCGACGCCGGGGCGTTCCAGGGCGAGCGCGGGAAGAGCGAAGAGGAGCCAGAGGGCGGGGCGCATATTGGACGAGTGTATCCGAGGGGACTACTATGAAGCAGATGTTCCGGTATGGAAGCGACCAGTCGTTGTACTTCGACGCGGCGCCGGAGACGGTGGACCTGGCGGCGTTGGGGCGGATACCGGGGGTGGTGAATCTGCATCCGGCGTATGCGTCGGTGCTGGTGGTTTTTGACCCGGTGCGGACGACTCATGAGGAGGTGGAGCGTGCGGTGGAGCGGGTGGCGGCGGGGGGCGTGGAGCGGACGCCGCGGCGGCATGTGATTCCGGTTTCCTATACGGGGCCCGATCTTGGGGCGGTGGCCGAGCGGCATGGATTGACGGTTGACCGGGTGGTGGAGTTGCATGCGGGGGCGGTGTACACGGTGGCGTTTCTGGGGTTTGTGCCGGGGTTCGCGTATCTGCGGGGACTGCCCGAGGAGTTGCATACGCCGCGGCTGGCCGAGCCGCGAGCGATGGTTCCGGCCGGGAGCGTGGGGATCGCCGGGGGGCAAACGGGGATCTATCCGCTGGCGACGCCGGGGGGATGGCAGTTGATCGGGCGGACGGAGGTGGAACTATTCCGCAGCGACCGGGAGCCGATGAGCCTCTTGCAACCGGGCGATGAGGTGAGGTTCGAGGCGGTATGAAGTTAGGGGTTGTGCATCCGTGGTTGTTGACGACCGTGCA
>CAZWDD010000559.1:0-2396 GCA_964632345.1 uncultured Solibacteraceae bacterium
GAAGGCGATCACGAGCCGGACTCCCGGGCGGTTTCAAGGGCGTTGTGGCGGGGGGAGATGGGGGAGGTGAAGCGCTGGGTTAGGCGCTGTTCGACGCGTTCGCGGGAGACGTCGTATTCGATTTCGTTGCGGGCGGCGATGGAGATGCGGCCTGTTTCCTCGCTGACGATGACGGAGATGCAGTCTGTTTCCTCGGTGATGCCGATGCCGGCGCGGTGGCGGGTGCCGAGGAAGCGCATGAGTTCGGGATTCATGGTGAGGGGGAGGAAGCAGGCGGCGGCGGCGACGCGGTCGCCCTGGATGATGACGGCGCCATCGTGCATGGCGGAGCCGGGGTAGAAGATGGACAGGAGGAGATCGCGGGAGACGGCGGCATCGAGGGAGACGCCACTTTCGACGAAGGTGCGGAGGCCGACTTCGCGTTCGAGGACGATGAGGGCGCCGACCTTCTGGGAGGAGAGCTGCTGGACGGCGAGGAGGATCTCCTCGACGGTTTCGCGGCGGTGGAGGCGGGTGCCGAAGGCGAGGACGCGGCGCTGGCCGATGCGGGCGAGGAGGCGGCGGATCTCGCTTTGGAACATGACGATGAGGCCGAAGGCGGTATAGGGGGCGAGGGTGGCGAGGATGGTGCGGAGGAGCTCCATCTTGGCGTAGACGGAGATGAGATAGACGAGGACGAGGATGAGGAGGCCGGCGAGCATGGCGGCGGAGCGGCGGCCGCGGACGATGATGATGAACTGATAGATGATGAAGGCGGTGAGGACGATGTCGAAGGCGGCGGCCCAGGTGAAGCGGGGCAGTTCGGCGACGATGGGCTGGAGGAAGGATTCGATCATGCGATGTCAGGCTTTCGGGAAGGGGTAGAGGGCATCGGCGATGGGGGTACCGAGGATGGGGATGCGGGAGAGATCGGCGGAACCGAGGCCGAGCTGTTCGGCGAGGAGGAGGGTATTGTCGCAGTTGGAGAAGGGTGCTGTGCCGCGGGGGGCGCGGGGATTGAAGCCCATGAGGGCGGTGGCGGCGGCATCGGTGGAGACGGGGTTGAAGCCGGCGAGGAGGAGGCCAGGGGAGGCGGGTTCGATGCCGCGGATCCAGGGGCCTTCGCCGCGGGTGATGGTTTCGATGCCGTCGATGACGGCGATGTGGATGGGGCGTGCGGCGCAGAGTTCGGCGGTGATGCGGGGCATGCGGGTTTCGGGTTCGCGGGAGGAGGCGGGGTGGCGTTCGGGTGGGGCGAGGCGGGAGGGCTGGCGTTGGCCGAGGTGGCAGACGTTGACGCGGCCCTTGGTGGGGGATTCGTTGGGAGAGTCGAGGCCGGCATCGTCGCCATAGATGGAGGCGGGGGTGATGCCGAAGATGTTTTTCATGGAGAGGGTGACGCCGCAGGTGGCGTGTTGCTTGAGCTTGGCGAGGCTGACGAAGACGTCGGTATCGGCGTAGGCCTGATTGAGGAGATAGGCGGGGAAGACGAGGCCGCCGCCGGGAACGGGGAAGGAGTGATAGCGGGCGCCGCGGCCGAGGGCATTGGTATTTTCGAACTCGATGCGGGGGGAGATGGACTGGAGCTGGCGGACGTTCCAGCCGGAGTCGAGGAGGTACTCTTCGAGGGGGCCGGCGGAGGCCCAGCAGCTTTCGACGAAGCGGATGCGGCGGGCGCCGGATTCGTGGAGGAGCTGGGCGAGGGAGCCGGCGAGGCGGTGGTGGGAGTAGTGGGTTAGGGAGAGGGGGCGGCCGCGGAACTTGAGCGCGGGGGAGCCGGTGAGGTTGAGTTTGATGGTGACGGTGCGGCCGTTGACTTTGGGGGCGAGGCCGCCCAACTGGTCAAACATGCGGCGGAGGATGGCGGTTAAGTCAAGGGAATAAGACTCGGCGCGGGCGATGGCGACGGGATGGGGGACGGCGGCGGCGGCAGCGGCGGGGAGGGCCGCGGCGGAGGAGAGGAGTTGTCGCCGGGTGATCATGAGCGTGGGGTCACTCTACTTCCAGTATCGCGTACCAGGCCATGTCCGGTATATCCATACCAGTACCATCATCGGTGGGATAGGTTTCGAGGGGGGCGGGGGGAAGGCCGGGGCGGTGGAGGACGGCCTTTTTCCAGGTGCCGAGCATGTGGACGGTGATGTTTTCGACGGGGAAATCGGAGTAATTGACGAGGTGGAGTAACTGGCGGGAGCCGTCGGGGGCGCGGGTAAGGTTGGACAACATACTGGCGACATTAAAGAGGCGGACGCCCAAGTTACGGCGGCCGGTGAGGGAGTTCACCTCTTTCCAGATGGTATCGAGGCGGGTAAGTTCGGCGTTATCGAGGACTAACTGGCCGGGGGCGGGCGGGGGGAAGCGCCAACCTGGGGGGCCGGAGAGGACGGTGCCGCCGGAGCGTGAGAAGCGGGCGAGGG
>CAZWDD010000560.1:0-2386 GCA_964632345.1 uncultured Solibacteraceae bacterium
CCATCGGCTTCAAGCTGAGGATCAACAGCCGCGCTACCCGACTGACGAGCCAGATTCCTTCGGAGATACCCCTCTTTTCCGCCGGCTCCGTAGAGACGTTCTATTTCGGATGCCACGGAACCTTCGGCAGTGTTGGCCTTGTTGGTGTCGAAGACGGGTATCGCCGAGCCCAACATCTTCTTGGTGCTCTTGGCGAACTCCTTGCCCAGTTCTCCAACACCCTTGGCTCCGACTTCCTTTTCCTCGGCGAGATTCCCCTTGGTGATGAAGTCGGATTCCTTCTTGGTGTACTCGTTGAGGGGAGTGATTCCGTTCATCTCCTGCGCCTTAGCCAGCTTTCGAATGGCGGAGATGCGATGCACCATCATCAGCCTGTTTCGCAGGCGCTTGGTACGTGCAATGGACTCCTCGGACGCGCCCGCATCTACCTTAGCTTTGAGCAGAGCACTCACCCGATCCGTCATCTTCGTGTTGTCCTCGAGCATGCGGCGCTCTGGTGCAGCTGATTCACGAGGGTCCTTGTCGCGATTCAGGTACTGCTTTCCTGTCTTGAACAGGTCAGCGGCGGTACCCACCCCTTCGGCCATCAGTCCGGCGCGATAGAGCGCTGTATTCGCGTTGTACGCCTCGTAGTCTTTGCCGAACTTCGCCGCCCCCTGTGCGGTCGGCATGTAGTTCTCGAGTTCTTGACCCTCGAGCATGTCTGGCACCGTTTTGCTGAGGACATGCGTGATTCCTCCCACTACCGGGGCTGCCTTCTTGGGAATCTCAACGCCGAGTTTCGATCCGTATTCCACTGCCGTGGCTATGCCTTCAACCGCTGAACTGCCGGTGTGCTTGTCCTTGGGCAACTCTGCGTCCTGGAAGTCGGGCGCCTCTTTTTGTGAAGACATGACGAAGCCGTCTTCGGAGGGCTGCGGAGCCGCATTCGCCGGGGCCTGTTGGTCGCCGGGCTGCGCCGGGGCGGCAGCAGGATCGTCAAATTGATTGGCGACGGTTCGAATCAGGGCACTGTCATCGCCGAACTTGTCGGCAACATTCGCGTACTTGGAGGACCGGGTGAGTAGGTTCCTCTCTAACTCGCGGTACTCAACGCGCTCAGCGCGATCGAGTTTCTCGTAGTCCTTTTGCCCGAGGATGTTGTCGAAGCCTTGGGCTTGTCGCACTTGACGTGTGTGACTGCCTATTGCTGCTTCCGCTCCCCGGAAGTTCAAGAACCGGTGCGTCCCCAGTGGGCTGTCCGCCCTCAGCGCACCCTTTGCCGCCGCTGGATAGCGAGTCGCTTGATCAGGGGCGGCTGCTCGCGTCCGCAACGTCTCGAGAGCGTTGTTCGCGCGCCGCCTGCGGTTCCACCGATTGTTGCTCAGCCATTTGCGGCCGTATTTCGCTATGGGGTTGTAAATCCCTTTCAGCGCCGAAGCCGGTGACGTGACGAACCCCTTTACTGCCTTGCCAATCCCGCGAGGGACGGCCATCAACGCGTTCTGCGCGATTCGACCCCAACTGCGCTTCTTCGGACCATCCCAGATCTTCTTGGCGTGGTCCCCCTTCTCGAAGCGCACGCCGCGCGCGGCCACCGCCTGCCGTCGCGTTTCGGGATTCTTGGTGCCGTCGAGGATTTGGTCTTCGGTTTGTTTGTCGTAGCCGTGTTCGTGTTGATTCTTGAGGTCGATGAGGCGCTGCTTCTCGAGGATGCCCTCCGGGTCGACGGCGTCGCGCCTCCCTTCACCAATCTTCTGCACGGCCTGCCCGGTGGTGCTGATCAGGTTTCCCACCATGTATTTAGCGGCGTCCTTCGCCAAAGTTGCGGGCACGGCTGCAGCGGTCAGGGGTTTCAAAGCGTTCTTGGCCGCGCCTGCCGCTGCTGCGCCGCCTTCGGAGTTCGCGGCCTTGACGGCTAGTCCGCCCAAGGAATGCATAACGGCAGCGCCATAGCGACCTTCACCGCGCCTTCGAGCAGCGTTCGCGCCACCTTGCAGGACTTCCCCCGCCTCGATTAGTCCGCGATAGGGGTTCGCACCGACCCGCTGCTGAAGTTCGCGAGCACCCTCGATGTCGTCCATCAGGGGGGACGCGATGGCGGGTGCTTTCTCCTCGTCCTCTTCCTCGATCAGCGACCGTGGAGGGGCGCTGCGCTGAACGGCTCCGATGGGGTCGGGTTCCTTTTCCTCTTCTTCGATCGAGGAGACTGCCCTTTCGTCGGCTACGGCAACGTTCGAAGGGCCTGCAAGTTGCATGGGGGGGAGGAGTTGTTCCTCTTCTTGGATTGAGGCGCGTTCACTACCCACGATCCACCCCACCTCCAGGAAATGTGCCGTCAGTATAGGTGCGCAACGTGTCGCACATATGGCCTCCGCGAAACGTGCGACCCCTCCTTTTGGGGGAT
>CAZWDD010000561.1:0-2385 GCA_964632345.1 uncultured Solibacteraceae bacterium
GTCACCATCTCGGTCGGCGTGATCACGGCGGCAGAGGCGGGCGATGTCACCCTGACGGCCGATTTCGGGCAGTTTGTGAACTGGGAAGGCATCAGCACGGCCGACAGCCAGATCGGCAATATCGTGGCGACCGGTTCGAATGGTTCCATAGGAGCCTCGGGAGCGGGGGGAGCCTGGACTGGAGATTCGTGTACGGGCGACTCTATTTCGGGCACCACGGGAGAGTCTGGCTCGAACGGTCACCATGTTTGGCTCAACTCCGATGGCGACATTCTCTTCGGAAACATCAACGTCTCGGGCGGTAATGGCGGGAATGGCGGCACTGGCTCTGGAGACCCTCAGTGCTTCAGCGGCAGTTCACCTGGCGGTGATGGCGGAACCGCCGGACACGTCACCCTGGTTCAGGTCAGTGCAGGCTCGGTCACGGCAACCGGCGGCAACGGTGGAGTGGGAGGACCCACCCCGGGCGGCCAGGAGGCTTCTGGAGCAGGAGGCGCCGCAGGCACGATCGCGGCAACCAACAGCACCCTGTCGTCTGCCACAGCGAACGGCGGAGAAGGATCCGCTGCCCTCAGCGGGGGCACGATCACCCTCAACCAAAGCACGGTCTCGGGCTTGTGTTCCGCTGCAGGAGCTGGAGCAGACACGGGCACCTGCGGAAATGGCGGCATCATCACCTTGAATCATAGTGAAGTCGTGACTTCGAGTTGCGGCCTGGCACTCGATCCCGACGACGTGTGGTACTCGGTCCTCCCGAATAGCAACTCAGGGGTATGCGTCGACGCCCCCAATTCGGGCGAAGGCGCCGTGTGCGACGCGAGTGCTACGCCGCTAAGTCTGGCTGAGTCCGGTGAACAGCTGACGGTCACAGGAGGCAGTTCGGGTTGGTATCACTGGGAAACGAATTCACTCAGCGGTGGAACGAGCTTTTCGTTGGGCAACCCTTCATTCGAAGGTGTGATCTATTATACAGATGGGGACACTTCGACTTGTGACACGATTACGGTCAGCGACAACTTCTGCTCGAACATCACCCCGTTTGAGCTGGTTCTGAGCTCGGGCTGCGGGAGCGAATAGGGGTATTGCGGTGACACCATCTGCGGGACAGGCGAAGATTCGGGCACCTGCCCAGGGGATTGTGGCGGTGGCGCTGGCGAATGTGGCGATGGCATCTGTAACGGACTCGAAGACCCAGAGTCCTGTTCAGCAGACTGCAGCGTGTGATGCACGCGATGAGGGCGCTCCAAGTGAGGCGCCACCGCTACTGCAAGACCGGCAGTTCCTTCCAGTCCTTGTGCTTCTCCGTTCCGCGAGCGGTGCCAAAGATGCTGCGAAGCTGGCCGCAGGCAGCAAGGATATCGCGGCCGCGTGAGATACGAACGGTGGCGACGATCCGGCGATCCATCAGGTAGGTCTGAAACTTCCTCACCTGTTCGTCTGTCGGACGCTTGAAGGTTGCTCCCGAGTGCTCGTTGAACGGAATCAGGTTGATCTTCGACGGAATGCCTCGCGTGAGCTTTACGAGCCTTGCCGCATCTTCGAGTGAATCGTTGATGCCCGCGAGCATCACATACTCGAACGTGATGCGACGATGCGGTCCCAGCGGATAGCGGCGACAGGCATCCAAGAGCTCGGCAATCGGCCAGCGCTTGTTGACCGGCATCACCAGCGAGCGCTGCTCGTCGTTCGAGCCGTTGAGCGAGATTGCAAGCGACACGTCCACGTTCTTTCCAAGCTCATCAATGGCGGGAACGATGCCGCTCGTCGACACGGTCACCTTGCGTTTGGAGAACTTCAGGCCGTCCTCATCGAGCAGAATCTGGCAGGCCTTGATGACATTTTCGAGATTATGGAGCGGCTCGCCCATTCCCATGAATACGATATTCGTAATGGGTGCGCGCATGCGAAGCTCATGCACCTGTGTGACGATTTCGTGCGTGCCGAGATGCCGGTCGAGGCCCTGAATTCCGGTCAGGCAGAACTTGCATCCCATGGCGCAGCCGACCTGGCTCGAGATGCAGGCCGTCAGGCGTTTCCAGTGGTCGCCGGTGAGATCAAGTGCATCCTTCTGGTCGTTGATCTCGCGGCCGGTGAAGCGCTTGTTTTTTTCCATCAGCGCGGTCTTCACCTCTTCCTCGGTTTCCTTTTCCTGGAGGGCGGCCGGAATAATCACGCTTTCGATGGTCTTGTTGTCGGTGAGATCCCAGAGAAACTTGTAGGTGCCGTCGGTGGCCTGGCGGGCGATGCGTTCGGAGAGACGAAAAATCGGCAAGTTTGCCTTCGTCCACTCGCGGAGCTCCTTCGACAGGTCGCTCATCTGGTCGTAGTCGGTGACGTAGCGCTGGTAGACCCAGTTGAAGATCTGCTTGGCGCGGATGCGCGCTT
>CAZWDD010000562.1:0-2384 GCA_964632345.1 uncultured Solibacteraceae bacterium
CATTCACGCGGGGCGTGCCCGCGCCGAAGCGTCCGCTGAAGCCGAGGGTGTCGCTTTCGTTCTCGATGTATTTCTGCTGCTGCTTCCACTCCACGCCGAATGGGGGATTGGCGAGCATGTAGTCAAAGGTCCATTTCTTGCCGTCATCGGTGCGATCGAAGCCGTCCTTGGTGAAGGTGTCGCCGAGGACGACGGCGTCGGCGTCCTCGCCCTTGATGAGCATGTCGGATTTGCAGACGGCCCACGCTTCGTCGTTCCAGTCCTGACCGAAGAGCTTGGGCTGGGCGTCGGCGTTGAGGTCGCGGATGTATTTCTCGGCGACGGACAACATGCCGCCCGTGCCGCAGGCGGGGTCGTAGATGGTTTTGACGACGTGGCTGCGGGCGAGGTCTTTCTCCGGCGAGAGGAGGAGATTGACCATGAGCTTGATCACCTCGCGCGGCGTGAAGTGTTCCCCGGCTTCCTCATTGGATTGTTCCGCGCCGATCCGGATGAGTTCCTCGAAGACGTAGCCCATCTGCATGTTGTCCACGCGGTCAGGCGAGAGGTCGATGGCGGCGAACTTCTGGATGACAAGATAGAGCAAGTCTTTCTCGGCCATGTAGGCGATCTGCTCGGGGAGCTTGAATTTTTCGATGATGGCGCGGACGTTGGGTGAGAAGCCGTTGATGTAACTGTTGAGGTTGGGCGCGAGGTGGTTCGGGTCATCCAGCAGGCCGTTCAAGCCGCTGCCTTCAGCGGCCTTGGCCATCGTGAACTTGGAGAGATTGAAAAACGGCACGCCGGTGATCTGCGAAAGCTGGTGGCGGATGATGTTCTCCCCCTTGGCTTTGATGGCGGCATGTTGCTTCAGGACCGCCGGTTTGGTTGGAGCGAGGATGCTATCAAAGCGGCGCAGGACTGTGAGCGGGAGGATGACCTTGCGATACTCGTTTCGCCTGTAGGGGCCACGAAGGAGGTTGCAAATGCTCCAGATGAAGCTGGCGATCTGGGAATGGGTTTCAGTGGGCATGAAACGGGCTGGTTAGATGTGAGGTATCAGAAGGTTGATCATGCGAGGCGGTGCATTGCAGGAGATGAATTTACAGCAAACGCCGTGCCGGTGGCACGATCGAAGGTTGTCATACGCACAAGTGTTTCCGGGTCAGGGAGATTGGCGGGGGGCAATAAGAGTGAAGAGTGAAATAGGAAGAGTGAAATCTTCCGATGCGGTAGGGCCATTGTATGCGGAGATTGCTCATTTTTTTGCTTCGGCCTCCTGCAGGTCTTTGAGCGTTTTCCCGTCTTTCGTCTTCCAGTCCACGCGTCCATTGGCGGCGCGGCCCTGGACGACTCCCGCCGCGGTGGATGGTGATGGGAAAACGTAGTCCTGGGCAAAAACATAGCCGTCTCCCGCCGGCTTCAGAACCCCGTTGGAAATCAACGCGGCACGAAGCTCTTTCAAGTAAGCGTGACACGAGGGGACTTCACCTTTGACCGCGCCGCTCCCCGTGCGGACGACGAAGCCATCAGGCGTCTCCAGGCCCTGAGCTTTGATGCCTTTGGAAGAAATGAATAGCAGCTTGGCACTCTTCTGAACCGGTGCGGCTGCTGTGAAGACGGTGAGGCCCAGCACGGGGAAGCAGAGCATGATTTCCGAAAGGAACCCTTCCGCGTCCGCTCCATCCGCATCCGAGAGCGACGGCAAAGCGGGCGCATTTCCATTGTCTAAAACACACCGCTTGGCTTGCGCGGCCAAGGTGATCAAGCGTGATTCGATATACTGCACGTGAGCCTTGTTCAGATTCTCGTCTTTGCTCGTGAAGGCGATGCAACTTGTCCAAAAATCTTTCTTCGCGGCGTGCTGTTCGAGGCGCGGCTTGATCGGGTCGCCTTCGCCGACATAGACGCGCGTCAAACCGGATTCTTCGGGCGGTCCAACCAGCACATAAACGCCGGTGCGCGCGAGTTCACGGCGGTTCTTGGCCTCGCTCATCAATGGACGGGGGATAACGATTCCCGCGCCGGTCCAGTTTGATTTCTCGATGGTGCGGATTCCTTCAGGATCTCCATCTGGGAGGAAAATTTTGATCGAGTAGGGTTTGTTCATCGAGCGGAGAGGCTTTCGGATATTTGGTCGCCGCGTCAATTCCCGATCGGCACCTTCGGCAGTAGCGTATCGCGTAGGATGGCGAGGGCGGGGGCGAAGTTGGAAGGATGAAGTTCGAAGGACGAGGTGAGGACAGCGCGGCTCGGCTCTCGCAGTTCGTCACGCAGCGTGTCCTTGCCGGCCTCGATGGGGGCGCGGCGGACATTGCGTTGGGCGGAAGGCTGGGCTTTTGGCGGGCGGGGCATGGCGCGGGGAACTTACAGCAAACGCCGTGCCGGTGGCACGAACGATGGGC
>CAZWDD010000563.1:0-2352 GCA_964632345.1 uncultured Solibacteraceae bacterium
ACCTGCGGCGGACGGTGACGCTGGAGCCGGCATCGGCGGGCCGGTTGTTAGACCTGGCGCAGTTTCTGGCGCGCCACGGGCGGTTTGCCGAGGTGCGGCCGCTGTTGGAGTCGGCCGGCCGGGTTGGTCAGGGACAGGCGCGCGTGCTGTATGTAACGGCGGAGTTGTTCATCGGCGCCGGGCACAACCTGCCGGCGGCGCGGCAGATGCTGCGCGATTATCTGGCCATGCCGGTGGACGCGAATCTGCCCTCCCGGCAGGAGGCAGAGAAGCTGCTTGCGCGTGCGGGAGGGAAGTGAGTGAACTGGCGGGAGGTACTCAAGTTCAGCCTGCTTGCGCTGCGCGCCAACCTGGTGCGGACGTTGTTGACGGCGCTGGGGCTGGTGATCGGGAACGCCTCGGTGATCCTGGTGGTGACGATCTCGCTGACCTCGCGCGACTACGTGCTGGCGCAGATCCGGGGCATCGGGTCGAACCTCATCATCGCCTACTATGAGGCGGGCAACCGGACGGGAGCCAGCGTGGAAGCGGACTTCGTGAAGATCGCCGATGTGGATGCGGTGCGGGAGGCGTTTCCGGGACGGATTGCGGCGGCAACGGGCGTGATGACGGTTTTCGACCAGATGGCGATCGAGGGGAAAGTCCGTGACGTGAAGATCATCGGGTCGGATCATCAGTACGCGCCGGTGCGGAATCTGGTGAGCGTCGCAGGGCGGTTCCTACAGGCCGACGATGTTTCGCTGCGCCACCGGGTAGCGCTGCTGACCGACAAGTTGGCGCGGAAGCTGTATGGGAGTCCGTCGAACTCGATCGGGCAGGTGATCAAGATTCAGGGGCTGCAGTTTACGGTGATCGGCGCATTCCGTGAGAAGACGGACTCTTTCGGACTATCGGAACTTTCGACGGAGACGATTCTGGTGCCGATCACAGTGTTGAAATACTTGACCAGTGAGGAACGGATCGACCCGATGTACGTGCAGGCGCGGGTGCCGGGCGATGTGGTGGCGCTGACCCGGCAGGTGCAAGCCCTGCTGGAAAGCCGCCACCGGCCGGGGGCGAAGTACTATGTGGACAACCTGACGGGCATCCTGGAAGCGGCCGAAAACATTGCGCTGATTCTGACGGTGGTGCTGATTCTGGTATCGGCCATCGCGCTGGTGATTTCCGGCATTGGGATCATGAACATCATGCTGGTGACAGTGACCGAGCGGACCAGAGAGATCGGGATTCGCATGTCGGTGGGGGCGACGCGGAGTGCGGTGCTGCGGCAGTTTCTGGCCGAGGCGGTGTTGATATCGGTGGGGGGCGGGCTGGCCGGGATCGCGCTGGGAGTCTCGTTGCCGCTGGCGGTGGGCTACTTCGGCGGGGTGGATATTCCGATTTCGCCGGTCTCGGTGGCGGTGGCATTCGGCACTTCGTTTCTGGTGGGACTGGTATTCGGGCTGCTGCCCGCCAACCGCGCCGCCCGGCTGAACCCCACGGAAGCGCTACGCTACGAGTAATGCGCGCCGTAATCGTCTTCCTTCTGCTGTTCACGGCTGCCGCCTCCGATTGGCGGCAGTGGCGAGGATTTTCCCGCAACGGACTCGCCTCTTACAAGCTGGATCTGGAGAAGTTACCGGAGACGCTGACGGCGGGTTGGGCCGTGGAGGTGGGCACGGGGTACGCCGCACCGTTGGTGACGGCCGGACGGGTGTTCACGTTTACGCGGCAGCAGGGAAGGGAAGTGGTGCGGGCGCTGGACCGGGGGACGGGCCGCGAGTTGTGGTCGGCCGCCTACGCCGCGCCGTTTCAGAAGAACCGGTATGCCACGGAGATGCAGGACGGGCCGTTTTCGACGCCGCTGCTCTACAACAACACGCACCTGGTGACGTGGGGCGTGACCGGCGTGCTGTCGTGTTTCGATGCGGCGACCGGGCGGCTGCTGTGGCGGAACGACTACTCGCCGCAGATCCGCACGGACAACCTGTTCACAGGTGTGGCAGCATCTCCGATCGGCAACAATGGCCGCATTTATCTGCACGTGGGGGATGACCGCGGCGGGCGGTTTGTGGCGCTTGACGCCCGAACGGGCAGGGAAGCGTGGTCCGTAAACCCCGGCTCGGGCCCGGCGTATGCGTCGCCGATCCTTCACAACTATCGCGGCGTGTCGATGTTGATTTCTCTTTCGAACTCCACGGCGTTCGCGCTGGCTGAGGCCGACGGCCGGCTGCTGTGGTCGTTCCCTTTCAAGGATCAGTGGATGGAGAATATTGTGACCCCACTGGCCGATCAGGACCGGGTGCTGATCTCCGGCGTCCGCAACGGAACCCGCCTGCTTCGGATGGAGCTGCGGGAGGATGCGTCTTGGGG
>CAZWDD010000564.1:0-2345 GCA_964632345.1 uncultured Solibacteraceae bacterium
GTCCTGCGCGACCGCTCCATGACATTCACCCCTCCGCGCCGGCTCCTGACCGGCTGCGGCCTTGTGCTTTCCGGCGGAGCGCTCGTCGGCACCACGCTCAAATGAGTTCCCAAGCCAAGACAGGTGCTTATGAACTGCATCGATTTTCTCCAACGAACCGAACTGATTGATTGAACTGAATTCCACATGAACAGCACAACCGCCAAAGAAGTCAAAATCGTCATTCCCACCTACCGCGTGGGCCAGCCCATGCCTTGGCCGGTCTATTACGATCGCAGACAGAACCAAGGTTGCAGCGGTCGCGTGTATCCAAATCCGATCTTCGAGGAAATCGAAGAACACCCGACGGATGTTGAATACACCGCGATTATTTTGGAAAACGAATTCATTGAAGTCACAGTGTTGCCGGAAATCGGCGGGCGGATCTACTCAGCTGTGGACAAAGCAAACGGTTACGATTTCGTGTATCGCAACCGGGTCATAAAACCAGCCCTGATCGGCCTGCTTGGCCCTTGGGCTTCCGGAGGCATAGAGTTCAACTGGCCCATACACCACCGCCCATCGACGTTTTTTCCGCTGAATTGGAAGATCCAAGCGCGCCCTGACGGGGGCCAGACCGTCTGGATCGGCGAGCATGAACCGCTGCACCGTATGAAGTCGACCCTCGGCATCTCCGTTCTTCCGAACGCTTCCACCTTGGAGTGCGAGGTGCGATTATTCAACCGCACGCCGGCAGTGCAGACCTTTCTCTGGTGGGCGAATGTTGCTGTGTCCGTCAACGACAACTACCAGGTGATTTTCCCCCCGGATGTTGTTTGTGTGAACGACCATTCCAAGCGCGCCATGCTGCCATGGCCCGTAGCCAAAGGCCCCTACGGCTTATACGCCGGTTATGAGTTCCAAGGGGACAAGGACATTTCGTGGGTGAAAAATTTTCCGCTGCCTGGAAGCTGCTTTGTCAACAAGACATCCTACGACTTCTTCGCCGGTTATGACCACGGCGTGAAGGCAGGTATAGTCTATGTGGCTGACCACCACATATCCACCGGCAAGAAATTTTTTTACTGGGGAGAGAACAAGTTTGCCAAGGCGTGGGAGCGAAATCTGACAGACAGCGACGGGCCCTATATCGAATTGATGGCGGGTGCTTACACCGACAACCAGCCGGACTTCAGCTTCCTGCAGCCGCAGGAAGCACGGGTGTTCAAGCAAACCTGGTTTCCCGTCAGGGGATTGCCCGCCATAAAAAACGCGAATGCCGCCGCAGCCGTCAGCCTGAGCCGCTGCGAGAACGGGGAAATCGCACTTGTGGTTGCGGTCACGCGGAGCGTTGCGCGCGCGAAGGTCATCCTCCAGCAGGGTGACCATGTCCTCCTTGACCAGCAAATATCTCTGAACCCTGACGCTCCCTATGAAGTCCGTATCACGCCGGCGGTGACCGGTGGAAGCACGGAGGAAGCTCTGTATTTCCAGTTGCGCGAGGAGAGCGGGGCAGAGCTGCTTTCCTACCGCGAGGCTCCACGTGTCGAAGCGTCTCTGCCGCCGTTGTATACGGAACCGCCTTGCCCGGAGGAATGCCGATCCAACGACAGCCTTTATCGCACCGGGCGTTTCGTCGAGCAGAACCGCCACGCAACCCTTGATGCCGTTGCTTACTGGACCGAGGCGCTCCGTCGCGACCCCAGTGATGTCCGGTGTCTGACGGCGCTTGGGCGATTCTGGTTCACCAAGGGTCACGCCGAAATGGCAACCGAATACCTGCGCCGCGCCATCGACATTCAACTGGAACTGACGCCAAACCCCGAGGATGGCGAAGCTCTATACTATCTCGGTCAGACGCACTTGCTCCGCGGAAAAGTAGACGAAGCCTACGACTGTTTCTACAAAGCCACTTGGAATTTCGCGTGGCAGTCCGCCTCATTCCAGGCACTGGCCGAAATCGATTGTCGCCGCGGCGATTTTCGCAAAGCGCTGCTTCATGCCGATCGTTGCTTGGAGGGCAATTTCAGAAACTTGCGCGTGCGGAATCTCAAGGCTCTGGCCCTACGCTCGCTTGGTCTGCCGGCAGACGCTTTGGCGATGACGGCCGAAATCCTCGATCTGGACCCCATGGATTTTCGCGCCATGTTCGAACGGATGCTGGCCAACGAAGCCGCGGGAGCGACCGAGCGGAACGCGGACGGAGAGCAAGAACGCACGTGGTTTCTCCGCGACGTGCCCATGGTTCTTGATGTGGCAGTCGAGTATCTCGACGTGGGCGCGGAAACGGATGCCCTTCGATTGCTTCGCGAGGTGCTGGCAGCCCAAGACGCTGCGCCTGCCAAGTCTCCAATGATTTGGTATTT
>CAZWDD010000565.1:0-2334 GCA_964632345.1 uncultured Solibacteraceae bacterium
GTAAGGCCGGGCTCTGCAAAAGCCCTATGCGTCGGTTCGATTCCGACCCTCGCCTTTTTTTTAAGGATGAAGGTAGAAGGAGGAAGGATGAAGGGGGGTGGAGTCATGGCGGGAGGATGGCGCGGAGGCGGGTGACTTCGGGAACTTCGATGGCGCGGTTGATGGCGGCGGCAACTTCGGGCCGGGTGCCGCGCGGGAAGGTGAGGGTGAGGAGTCCGCGTTGGAATTCCGCTTTCGGTTGCGCGGGGAGTCCGGCGACGGCGGCGCGGACGTTGGCCAGCACGATGGCTTGGCGGAAAAGCGGGACGGGGGCGCTGGCGGGGCCGCGGGAGACGAGGAGCGCGTTGCCCTCTTGGACAACATTGCCGCGGATGGCGGCCGGTGTGGGGGCAGCTGGTGCGGCCGGACGGGGGGTTGGTCGCGCACGGGGACGCGGGGTGGCGCGGGGCGTGGCTTGGGGAGGTGGCGGGGGAGTCAATGCAGGAGCGGTGGGGGGGACCGGTGCTGCCGGTGGCGGCGGCGTTTCGCGCACGGAGGTGCAGGCGGCGAGGGACAGGGCGGCAAAGATCGCGACGAGGGGAGTCTTGCCTGGCATGCTGGCGAGCCTATCATGCATGCGATGTTTCGACCAATGGTGTTGCGAGGACTGGTTGGCGGCGCGGCCGTGCTGTTGGCCGCGGGTTTGGCGGGCTGCGACCTCCTGACGGTTTCGCAGTCGGGGCGCTCCATCCGCGAGGGCAACGAAGCGGTGTTGCGGGGGGAATTCCCGCGGGCGGTGCAGCATTACGAGGCCGCGCTGGATGGCACGATGCTCTCCGCGGAGGCGCATTACCGGCTGGGGCTGGTTTACGATGACCAGCTGAAGAACCAAGTGTCGGCGCTGCATCATTTCGAACGCTATCTGGAATTGGCGCCGCAGGGGCAGTTCGCGACCGATGTGAAGGGGTATGTGGACCGGTTGCGTCTGGTGATGGTGTCGAGTCTGGCCGAGGGGACGGTCTTGCCGGCGCGGGAGGCTTCGCGTTTGAAGAATGAAAATTTGGAGCTGCGTCAGCAGTTGACGGAGTTGCGGCAGACGTCGCCGGCGGGCCGTGCCGGGCCGACTCCGGCGCCGCGGGCGGCAGCGATGCCGGCGATGATTGTCGCGGCCACGCCGCCGCCGTTGCCATCCGAGGAAACGCCGCAACCGGCACCCGAAGTGCGTCGGGCTATTCCCGTGGCGCCTTCGGCGACCGCGGCGACGGCCGGGGCTGTCGCTCCCGCGCGGGCCGTGACTCCCGCGGCAGCGCCGACGGGGCCGCGTTCGCACACGGTGGTGAGCGGAGACACGCTGGCGAAGATGGCGCGCAAGTATTACGGGAGTTCCGCGCAGTGGCCGAAGATCCTGGAGGCGAACAAGGGGACGTTGGAGGATCCGACGAAGTTGAAGATCGGGATGGTTCTGGTCATTCCGGAGTGAGCTGGGCCGCCGCGGGAAGCGGCGGGGCGGGAGGAGGGATGAAACTTGAGGCCGGAGGGAGGGTGAAATCGCTCATAACCGTGGCCAGGCGGACATAGCCCCATGGCCAACGGCGCGATCCACCGAAAAGCGGCGGTCTTTTGGACCACCGCTTTCGAGTGTTGGCCTGTGCGCTCCGCGGACACAAGGTCCGCGGCGCCTTGAGGGTTCGGATCAGTTGTATTTGACCGAGCAGCCGTAGGCTGCGGTTCGGGGGGTGGACACGGGTTTGCCGGCGAGGGCTTCGTCGAGGGCCTGTTTGACGTAGTTGGTGGCGCCTTCGATGTCGGCGGCGTCCACGGATTTTTTGTCGTCGATGGCGCCGGCGTAGATGAGGGTGCCTTCGGGGTTGATGATGAAGAGTTCGGGGGTGACTTTGGCGTCGTAGAGTTGGCCGACGGTGCCGTCTTCGTCGATGAGGACGGCGGTGGGGGCGGCGCCCTTTTCTTCCTTCGCTTTGTTGGTGTCCGCGGGGCTCATGTGGCCCTGCTTGCCGGGGGCGGAGGAGACGATGGAGAGCCAGACGACGTCCTTGCCGGTGTATTCCTTCTGCAACTTCTGCATGTTGCCGCTGTCATAGTGTTTCACGACGAACGGGCAGCCGTGGTTGAGCCACTCGAGGACGACGAATTTTCCTTTGAAGTCCGAGAGGTTGTGGCTGGTGCCGTTGGAATCGGTGAGGGTGAATTCCGGTGCGGGTTGTCCGACTTGCGGGGCGGCGAAGGCGGTGCCGGCCGCGACGAGGAGGGCGAGGGTGGATTTGAGGATGGTTTTCATGGGTTGTTGTTCAGGGTTGTGCGCCGACGGCGCGGAGAAGGATTTGCTCGGTGAGCAGT
>CAZWDD010000566.1:0-2315 GCA_964632345.1 uncultured Solibacteraceae bacterium
AGGAGGCCGGTCCGTACTGGATGGCTTTGCCGCGCGGGGACGTCCAAGTGGGCCAGGCGGGGTGGACGGTGACCTTGTTGACGATGTAGGGCTGGACGGGGAGGACGACGGAGCCACCGGGAGGCGCGACGGGTACGTTTTCGGCCTTCATGAGGGCGATGAATCGGTCACGCTTGTCCTTGGAGGGAAAGCCGAGGAACACGGCGGCGCCGATGTCGCCAGCGGGGTCCGGGAGGTGGCGGAGGCGGAGGCCGGGAAGGTCGCGGATGCCCTCGTGGACGCGGGCGGCGTTGGCGCGGACGGCGTTGACGATACGGTCGAGCTTGCGGAGTTGGGCGAGCATGACGCCTCCGGTGAACTCGCTCATACGGTAGTTGGCGCCGACGAAGACATCGAGCTGGGGCTGGCCGACGACGGAGGCATGGAGGGGGCGGAGGGCGCCGAGATCGTGGAAGCGGGCGGCGCGTTCGAACAGGACCGGATCGTTGGTGACGACGGCGCCGCCTTCGCCGGCGGAGATGGTTTTGTTGAGCTGATGGGAGTAGATGCCGATGTCGCCGAGGGAACCGAGGGGCTTGCCCTTGTAGCTGCCGCCGACGGACTGGGCGCAGTCTTCGAGGACGCGGAGGCGGTGTTTGCGGGCGATGGCAAGGATCGCGTCCATGTCGGCGGGACAGCCCTGGAGGTGGACGGCCATGATGAGGCGGGTGTTGGGGGTGATGCGGCGTTCGATATCGGCGGGGTCGAGGTTGAAGGACTCGTCGATTTCGGCGAAGACGGGGAGGGCGCCGGCGCGGATGACGGCGGTGGCGGAGGAGTGCCAGGTCCAGGCGGGGATGATGACCTCATCGCCGGGGCCGATCTGGAGGGCGGAGACGGCGGCTTCGAGCGCGGCGGTGCCGGAGGTGACGGCGAGCGCGAAGCGGGTGTTCATGCGGGCGGCGAACTCCTTTTCGAAGGTGGCGACCTTCATGGGGCGTTCGGCGCCTGGTCCGTACCAGCGGAAGGGGCGGCCGGTGGTGAGGACATCGTCGAGCTGCTGGCGTTCCTCACCGCCGTAGAATTGGGTTCCCCAGTAGGTGGGGGTGAGGGGCTTCTCGCGGACGGGGTTGCCGGTGGCGGCAGTGGCGCTGGCGGCGGCCGCGGCGGCCGCAGCGGCGGTGAACTTACGGCGGTGCATAGAGCCTCCTGCCGGATACTCTATACCGAAACGTGGGCGAGTTCGACACCCCTGGTGGTGATGAAGTACTTGGCGAGCATGTTGGGCTTCTCCCAGGCGGGGAGGGAGCCGGGGTTGCGGACGTAGGAGAAGAAGGCGCGGGTGACTTCGGCGAAGTGGGCCTCGTGACCGACGCGGAGTGCATCGGGGATGGAGAGGCGGATGGCATCGCCGAGATCGACCGCGGCGACGCCGGGGTAGTGGAGCTGGAGGGAGTCGAGAAGGGAGCCGATGGCGGCCAGGACCTCGCCATGCCGGGACGGGGAGTTGGCGACGATATAGACTTCGGGACGGAAGTTTTCGGCTTCGCCCTGGCGGACCTCGACACGGGAGAGTTCCCCCTGGAAGGAGTTAGTATAAACGTCGGAGAGGCCTTCGTAGTCCCAGGTGACATTCATCTGGACATGGACACCACTTACGGTGAAGTGGACGAAGTTATTGCAGTCGTAACGGAAGGAATCGGCCCCTTGTAAGTCAGCGCCGGTAACTTTACGCCATTCGGCGGCAGAGAGGACGGTGGGCCAGCGGCGGGCGCCGAGGATGGCGACCTGGGATTCGTGGTCGATGGCCTGGTCGGGGAAGGCGGTCCAGAAGACGAGGTCGACGAGGTGGGTGCCGACATCGGAGAGGCCTTCGCCCTGCTGGGCAACATCGAAGAAGGACACGGGGCGGAGGGAGGGGACGCCGTCGACGGTCTTGCAGATGCGGTGCATGGAGTCCATGCGGATGGCGGGTTCGGAGGGGGAGCCGGGGAGGAGGGAGCCGAAGACGGCGGGGGCGTTGACGAGTTCGCGCTGGAGTTGGGAGGTGACTTCGAAGCGCTCAGTCATGATGTCGAAGGCGTTGAGGCCGGCGGCGTCGGCGAGGTCGAGGGACTCGGCGAGAAGGGGCAGGTCGGCGGATTTGAGGATCCAGGGCTTGTCGGCGAGGACGTGGAAGCCGGCGCGGGTGGAGCGGAGGATGCGGCCAATTTTGGCGTCGTTGCGGCCGGAGAGAATGACGACGTTGCCGGGGGGCTCAGCGAGAAGGCGGTCGAGAAAATCGGGACCGGTGGGGATGTCGAGCTGCCAGGTGGTGGGGTTGGCGGGGCGGGAGG
>CAZWDD010000567.1:0-2310 GCA_964632345.1 uncultured Solibacteraceae bacterium
GGTGGGTATCGGCCAGCGGCCCTGGTCTGGCGCCGTGGTGGCGCGATGGAACGATCCGGCAAGCGTGGAAGCTGTCTTTGCCGCGCATCCGGGCGAGATTTCGGCGATCATCTGTGAGCCGATGTTGTGCAATAGCGGCTGCCTGCCACCTGCCGCGGGGTTCCTGGAATTCTTGCGGCGGACGGCTACGGCGCAGGGGGCGCTGCTGATCTTCGACGAGGTGATTACCGGCTTCCGTCTCGCACTCGGCGGCGGGCAGTCCTACTACGGCGTAACGCCGGACCTGGCGACGTTTGCCAAGGCGTGTGGCGCAGGTTTGCCGCTTTCGGTGCTGGCTGGGCGGGAGGAGTACATGAACTGGATTGCCGAGGGCAAGGTGGTCCACGCGGGCACGCTCAACGGGAATCCACTGGCACTGGCGGCGGCTGTGGCGGCGATTCATGCGTTGACGCCGGAGGTCTATGCGCAACTCGACCGGTTGGGCCGGACGCTGCGCGCGGGGCTCGAAGAAGCGCTTCGGGCCAAGGGCCTGCCTGTGGTGACCACTGGCGAAGGCGCGGTATTCCAATTGCATTTCCAGGCCGAGACGCCGCACGAGTATCGCGACACCATCGCTTCGGACAAGGCGCTCTATGGAGCGTTCCTGATGGCACTGCTCGATTCCGGAATCCTCGCGCTGCCGGACGGCCGCTGGTATCTGAGCGCCGCGCACGGCGATGGGGAGATCGCCACCACTCTCGAACGGATCCGCGCGCTATGATCCGCCTGTTGCTCGCGGCGGCCGCTGTGGCCCTGCTGGCGCTGGCGGGAGACTTTGCCCCGGCCGTGCCCGGCAACATGCGGAACTCCGAGGCCGATGCGCTCGTGCTGCGCGACGGGCGCGTGATGCTGGCCTGGACTGATTTCACTGGCGATGGGCGGTCCGACTGGGCCGGGGCCCGTATCTCGGCGCGAATTTCCTCCGATCAGGGCGAGACCTGGGGCGACCGCTTCACCCTGCAGGAAAACATCGGCCGGATGAACGTCATGGAGCCGGACCTGCTGCGCCTGAAGTCGGGCAAGGTG
This sequence comes from uncultured Solibacteraceae bacterium, assembly GCA_964632345.1. Taxonomy (GTDB): domain Bacteria; phylum Acidobacteriota; class Terriglobia; order Bryobacterales; family Bryobacteraceae. The sequence goes on from CAZWDD010000567.1 coordinate 1,066, forward strand.
CTGTTCCTGTTCTGCCGGAAGAATTCGCCGGCCGACTGCGCCCCGATGGTGCGCCGTTCCAGCGATGACGGCAAGAGCTTTTCGCCGCCTGTGCCGATGGCCATCACGCCGTCGCCCTCCTACACCGGGTTCAACCATGACCGGGCGATTCAACTGAAGAACGGCCGCATTCTGATGCCTCTCTTTTTTACTTCCGACTACCGGACGGACCCGCACATCCGTTCGCGCGTCTACTACTCGGACGACGAAGGCAAGTCATGGAAACCGAGCGAGACGATTCTGGATCTGCCGCAATCGAAGGCCGGCGCGCAGGAGCCTGGCGTCGTGGAGTTTAACGACGGCCGGGTGCTGCTGTGGGTGCGCACGGACCTGGGGCGGATCTACCGCGCCTACTCGCGCGACCGTGGCAGGACGTTCTCGGACCTGCAACCGGTGCCGGAGCTTGATTCGCCACTCTCTCCGCAGTCCATTAAGCGGCACCCGCGCAGCGGGGATCTGATCCTGGTATGGAACAACTCGCCCAAACTGCGGACTCCATTATCGACGGCGGTCTCGCGCGATGAGGGCCGGACCTGGACCAGGATCAAGGTGCTCGATGAGACGCCGGACGAGACCTTCGCCTATACGAGCATAGAGTGGCTGCGGGATCGCGCTCTGCTCACCTACTATGCGGGTCCCGGGCCGGGGAAGAGGGAGGGCGGCTGGTCGCTTCGCGTTCGGACGCTCCCGCTCGATTGGTTCTATCAGTAGTATGCGCATAACGCCGTGGCTCTATCTGGTGGGTAGCCGGCAGTTCGGGCTGAGCAGTCCCTATGACTGCCATATCTACGCTCTGCGGGCAAGTGAGGGGACTCTGCTGGTTGATGCCGGCAGCGGGCTGGGGCAGCATCAGGTGTTGGCCAACCTGCGGGAGGAGTTCGGCGGGGACCTCGGCCGCGGGACGATTTTGATTACGCACAAGCATCCGGACCACAGCTGTGGCGCTGCAGGTCTGGCGCGCGAATTGGGGTGGCGAGTGGTGACTTCCGTTCACACGGCTCCGGTGCTGGAGGCGGGGGACAACCACGCATGCGGACTGACGGACGCGCAGGCGCAGGGCGGCTATCCGCCGGAACTGTTGCTGGCGCCGTGTCCGGTGGCGCGGACGTTCGACGACGGGGATGCGCTCGTGCTCGAAGGCATCGCGCTGCGGCCCATCCGGGTGCGCGGGCACTCGGAGGATTCGTTTGCATTTCTGTTCGACCT
>CAZWDD010000568.1:0-2305 GCA_964632345.1 uncultured Solibacteraceae bacterium
GAGATCTGGCAGAACTTCGCCCGTCCCGCCGGCGCCCCGGCCTCCGTCCACGTCGCCCTCCTGCCGAACCCCGGCGAGTTCGGCGGCTCGCTCGACGCCGCCACCGCCGCCAACTGGGACCGCCTCATCGCCGTCCGTGACGATGTCCTCAAGGTCCTCGAAACCGCCCGCCAGGAAAAGGTGATCGGCGCGCCACTCGAAGCGAAGGTCTCCCTCCAGGCCGGCCCCGATCTCCTCCCGCTGCTCGAAGCCTACGCCGCCCAACTCCCGGCCCTCTTCATCGTCAGCGAAGTCGATCTCGCCCCCGGCGACGCCCTCCGCGCCTCCGTCACCCGCGCCTCCGGCGTCAAGTGCGAGCGCTGCTGGAAGTACACCCACGACACCGGCGCCGACACCGACCTCCCCACCGTCTGCGCCCCCTGCGCCGCCGCCGTCAAGGAGATCCTCGCCGGTTGATCCTTTCCAAATCAGTCCTGATCGGCCTCGTCCCAGGCATCTTCGCCCTCGACTGGGTCACCAAACGGTGGATTGAAAAGAACGTCTCGTTCTGGGATACCCACCCCGTCATTCCAGGGCTGTTCTCCATCGTCCACGCCCAGAACCGCGGCGCCGCCTTCAGCATCCTCGCCGACGCACCGGACGCCGTACGCTCCTTCGTCCTCATCGGCCTGTCCGGCGTTGTCACCCTCATCGTCGCCTGGATGCTCCTCGGCGCCATCCGCCAGCCCCAGTCCCACACCCCCGCCGGCCGCCTCGCCCTCTCCCTCGTCCTCGGCGGCGCCCTCGGCAATCTCTATGACCGCATCCTCCGCGGCTCGGTCACCGACTTCCTCCTCGTCTACTTCCGCGACTGGCAGTGGCCCGCCTTCAACGTCGCCGATAGCGCCATCTCCGTCGGCGCCGTCCTCCTCCTCCTCGATCTCTGGCGCCAGAAGGAGTCCAGCTAGTGTTCCCCAAACTCATCGACTTCGGCGACTTCTTCCTCCCCGCCTACGGCGTCCTCGTCGCCCTCGGCGTCCTCGCCGGCCTCAAAGTCTCCACCACCCTCGCCACCCGCCGCGGCATTGACCCAGAAAAAATCTCCAACCTCGTCGTCCTCTGCGCCCTCTCTGGCCTCCTCGGCGCCAAGCTCGCCATGATCCTGTTCGACTGGAACTCTCACTACAGCCGCAACATCGCCGACATCTTCTCCGTCTCCACCCTCCAGGCCGCCGGCGTCTTTCAGGGCGGTCTCCTCCTGGCCATCGTTTTCGCCTGGTGGTACATGCGCAAACACGGCCTCCCGTTCCTCGAAACAGCCGACCTCCTCGCCCCCGGCATCGCCATCGGCCACGGCATCGGCCGCATCGGCTGCTTCGCCGCCGGCTGCTGCTGGGGCGGCCGCTGCGATCGCCCCTGGGCCGTCACCTTCACCAATCCCGACGCCGCCGAACTCACCGGCGTCCCCCTCGGCGTCCCCCTCCACCCCACCCAGATCTACGAAGCCATCGCCGAGTTCATCATCTTCGGCCTCCTCTGGCAGCGCGCCGGCTGGAACCTCCGCCCCGGCGCCCAGATCGGCTTCTACCTCGTCATGTACTCCGCCGTCCGCTTCCTCGTCGAGTTCGTCCGCTCCCACGCGCAGGACCTCGTCTGGGGCCTCTCGCTCACCCAGTGGATGAGCGCCGGCTTCATCCTCCTCGGCCTCTGGTACTGGCAGCGCAGCCGCGTCTCGCCCACCCCGGCCTAGCCATGCGCCAGGCCCTCCTGCTCGCTCTCGCCGCCGCCATCTCCGCCGCCGAGTTGCCGCTTGAGCTAACCCTTCACGTCCCCGTCGCCCGCTTCGATGTCCACGGCCGTCCCGCCGACCTCATCGTCGATACCGGCGCCGGCATCACCGTCCTCGATGCCGATTTCGCCCAATCCCTCCAACCCGCCTCCGCCAAATCCGCCACCGTCGAAGGCGCCGGCCGCTCCGTCTCCGTCCGCAATCTCAACCCCGTCCCCATCGCCATCCCCGGCCAGCCGCCCATCTCTGTCCCCGCCGTTGCCGTCTCTCTCGAGGCCCTCTCCCGCCAGGCCGGCCGCCGCATCCATGGCGTCCTCGGCGCTCACTTCCTCCGCCGCCACGTCGTCGAGTTCGACTACCAGGCCGGCCTCCTCCGCTTCCACTCCCCCGCCGCCTTCTCCCCCGCACCCGGCGCCCAGTCCCTCCCCCTCCAATTCGAAGACGGCCGGCCCACCGTCGAGGCCTCTTTCTCCATCGACGGCGCCCGCCAACTCTCCGGCCGCTTCCTCCTCGATACCGGCAGCAACCACGCCCTCA
>CAZWDD010000569.1:0-2300 GCA_964632345.1 uncultured Solibacteraceae bacterium
CCCGCCCGCTCCCCGGCCGCCAGTATCTCATCCGTCATCGACGTATACGCCCCGCCAGGAGCCATGCAGTTGATCTGCACGTTATGCTCGGCCACCTCCGCCGCCAGCGTCTCCACCATCCGCACCAGCGCCGTCTTTGCCGTCGAATACGCCGAAAAATTCGGCCGCGGCGTCAACGATCCGCCACCGCTCAACGCAAGGATCTTCCCTGATCGCCGCGCCATCATCTCCGGCAGCACCGCCCGCGCCGCCAGCATCACCCCGTGCAGATTCGTCTCCACCGTGTCCCACCACGCCTTCGGGTTCACTTCCACCAGCGGCCCGATCGGCCCCTGTATCCCCGCCGCGCAGATCAGCACATCAATGTGCCCCCAGTGCACCCGCATCCGGTCCACCGCCGCCGTCACCTGGTCCCCGTCCCGCACGTCCGCCCGCAGGCGCATCGCCACGCCCCCGGCCTGCTCTATCTCCAGTTGCGCCAGGTCCAGCTCCCCCCGGCTCCGCGCCAGCAGGCCCACCTTTGCCCCGCGCGCTGCCACTCCCAGCGCCAACCGTTTTCCAATTCCTCGACCCGCGCCGGTGATCAGGATCGTTTTTCCGGCCAGTAGCTGCTCGTCAGACATTAGGGATGCCAACAGCCGCCCTGTGTCCTTCCGGCCGGCCAGTCAATACCTTTCCCCTTCATTCTAGCCGTTCCCCTCTACTCGGGCGGCGCCGCCGGTTTACAGGCTGCCTTCGCCGCGTACATCGCCCGGTCCGCCCGCCTCACCACCTCCGCCGCCGGTTCGCCCAACTCGTACTCCACCACTCCCGAACACGCATGCACCGGTAGCCCCACCCGTTTCCCGTTCCATTGAATCTCGTACCGCCGGCTCACCTGTTTGCTGATCTCCCGGCTCCGCCGCAGCGCATCCTCAATCCCGCAGTCGAAGATCACGAAGAACTCGTCTCCGCCCCACCGCGCCACCACGTCCCCCGGCCGCACCAGTTCGTTCAACGCCCGCCCGAACGCCCGCAGCACCTGATCCCCGGCGTCGTGTCCGAACCGGTCATTAATGCTCTTGAACTCGTTCAAGTCGAACAGCATCACCGAAAACGGCTTCATCCGCCGCACCCGCACATCCAGTTGCCGCTCCAGCTCCCGCCGGTTCGCCAGCCCGGTCAGCGCATCGGTCGAGGCCGCCGCTTCCGCCTCCGCCAGCTTCTCCTGGAATCCGGCCAGCTCCGCCTCCATCTTCCGCATGGCTTCTTCGCTCTCGCGCGCCATCGCCGCAACGCTCTCCCGCAACCGCTCCGCGCTCTGCCGCAGCTCCGCCCGCAACACGTTCGGATCGTCGATCTCGGCGATCGCAGTCAACGCCTCGCTCGCCTCCCGGAAACTGTCCCCGTACTGCGCCGTCCGCGTCCGCGTCGTTCCCGTCGCCTCCGCCATCGCCGAAACGATCACCTTGACCGCGTCCAGCTCCTCCCGTTGCGTCTGCCGCGCCGCCATTGCATAGTTGTGCAGCACCCGTTCCAATAGCCGCGGCGTCGAATCCACCACCTCGCTCGGCGTCCCGTCGGCCAGGCATCTCCTCACCTGCCGCCAGTCTTCCATGCTCTTCTGCCCAGCCTCGGCGTACAGCGGCAGCACATGCTTCTCCACTGCCCCCAGCGACTCATTCCAAAGTCGCAAATACCGCCGCACCTGCTCTACCTGCCGCTCTGATTCGGTCACCGCTGCACCAATAGATGTCATCTCTCCGTCGCTCTCTTCCCCTTATCGACATCTTCTTCCCCCACCTTGAGCCCCTTCCCCGATTTGAGCCGCTTGTCTTCTTCCCGCTATACTTGTAACGGACAAAATTTGTCGTTAGCGACATATTCCCATTTCCCAGGAGGCCAATGAGCAAAGAGGATTGTATTGAAGTTACCGGAACTGTGGTCGAAAAGTTCCCCAGCGGGTTGTTTAGCGTCCAGTTGGATCAGGAGAAACTTGTTCTTGCCCACCTTGCCGGTAAACTCCGCCGTAACCGTATTCGTGTCCTGGCCGGTGACCGCGTCACCCTCGAAATCTCGCCCTACGACCTGACCAAGGGCCGCATCACCTACCGTCACAAGTAATCCCTGCCCCATCTCCCGGTGCCGCGGGTTACGAGAAAGTTACCGTTTGCCCATCCGTACCCTCTTCCTCTTTGGCACCCGTCCGGAAGCCATCAAGCTCTGCCCTGTGCTCCGCCATCTCCAGGCGGACCCGGACCAGTTCGATGTCAAGGTCTGCGTCACCGCACAGCATCGCCAGATGCTCGACCAGGTCCTGG
>CAZWDD010000570.1:0-2294 GCA_964632345.1 uncultured Solibacteraceae bacterium
GCTCCGGCCGGTAGACCGGGGTCGCTGAAAGGCTCATCAATTGGCTCGCGTTCGCAGCCGTAATGCCGCCGGTCAGCGTCAGGTCCGGCCCCGCCCCAACGATCCGCCGCAACGCCGGGTCTGTCCCGGGGTCTTCATACGTTCTACGCACAAACTGTTGCGCCGTAGTCCGGCGCCCTGTGTCTCCACCCGCCGCGTCCCGTGCCCGCAACCCTTCCAGTGCCGCCGTATCCACCCCGCTCTGCATCTGCGCCTGGGTCAGGCGCGCCATTCCCAGGTCCACCACCAACGTGGCGATCCCAAGAAACAGGAATATCATCAGCGCCGCTTGGATCAGCATTACGGACGTCCCGGCGCTGCTACCATCTCCCGCTTCGAGCCATGGATCGTCTCGATCATCCGGAAGCTCTCCCGATTCCCGCCACTCTCCACAAACGGACTCCGCGGACGCAGCGCCGGCGGCGCCAGCTCCGGCTGATCCGTGGGCCGCCCCGACCGCGGTACGCACACCAGCTTCGCCTCCACCGCCAGCGCCTCCGTCAGGCGGGACACTTCCGCCGGCGCTACCGCAATCACCACCTCCCGTACCGGCTTGCCCCGGCCCGCCGATGCGCCCGTTAGGCCCCGCTCCCCGGCGTCCATCGCCCGCTCTCCCTCCGGCTCCACTACCATCCCGTCCAGCACCACCACGCTCACCGTCGCCTGTTTCTCCCAGTTGCTCAGCCGCGCCTGCAACTCCACCTGAGGACCGTAGATTCCGCCCACCTCCCCGAACTTCCCTCCCTTCGGGTCTAGCGGAAGGGTCGCCACCAGGTCAAACCGGTCCCCGCGTTGCAGCCCCTGAAGGCCGAAAACCCGCTCAGCATCCACGCGCATCCCGCGCCGCCCGGGCGGAATGCCCGCCACCAAACCCGGCCGCGTACCCTTAGGCAGAAAATCGTCCTCCGTGAAGACGTATCCCGGCCGCTTATCATGCTTCAGCACCCTGCCGATCAGCTGGCCCATGTCCTGTAGGATCTCCGCCTTCCCCTGGCTCTTCAGCGTCTCGAGGCTCTCCTTCGGCAGATACAGGAACTCGAACTCTCCCTTCTGCGGGTTCCAGAAATGGTCTCGCGTCACCTGTGTATAGGCCCGAATCGTGCTCGGGCTAGTGGGGACCGCCACCAGACCCGCTCGGGATGGCTCAGGTTTCTCCGCGCTGGTAAGCATATTGATCGAAAGATCACTCGCTGCAACCAGATAGACCAACATGCCGATCGCCAGAATTCCGAGCACAACCCCAGGCGCCGGAGTCGACCACCAGCCGCTAAACCCATACAAACGTGCGTTACTTCTCATTCCATTACCTCTCGCCGGAAAAACGCCTGGCCAGTCAGGATGCGCCGATACGGCCGCACCTTCTTCCCCATGGCGTACTGCGCGCCTAGCCCGTCGGCCCCGGCATACGTCTCAATGGGCTCGTCATCCGGCGCTTCAATCACATAACCTGCGTTGGGTTCTCCCGCCGGCCGCGGCTCGTATCCGCTCAACGCCGCTGCCTGGAACGGATAGTTAACTACCACCGCCGCAATCCCGTTTGGAGTCACCGGTGCCAGCGCGCTGAATGGTCCGCTCGCCGGATCGGCTGCATCCATCCGCGCCTCCGCGACAACCTCCATCATCACCACCGCCCCTGCTGCCCCTGGGCGCGGAACCTTCACCGTCCATTGCAGCGGCGCCGACGGGTCTGGCACCAGAGCGCCGGGATAACGGAGAATTGGCAACGCGCCTCCATCCCCCTGTGGCAACGTGTCGCTAATAAACAGTGGCCGCAACGCCCGGTTCACCAGCGGCATTGCCTGAAACCCGGTTTCGATCGCGGTGTCGGTCGAAGCATTCACCACCAGCAGAGAGGGATTCCAGATGCGCGTCTGGACCTCTGCCGTCGCCAGCGCCTCTTCAAAGCGTAGTCCCGCCTCCAGCGGCGTTACCGCCAGTTCCCGCGCCGCAATCCGTGCCGCATCCTGCAGAATCTGTACGGCGAACACCATCCTCCCCAACTCAATCGTGCCGGCGAGAAAGATATATAGGACAAGGGAGATGAGCGCGAATTCCACCAGCGCGCTTCCCTTACTCGTCCTCTTCCTCACAGCGAGCCTCGGGTGATATGGAGCAGATAGCCCAGTGCAATCGCCGGCGCATACGCGTATTCGCTTTGTCCCCGCCAGCGGGCGATCAGTGCCAGAACGCCTCCGAACACGCCCGTGTACATAAGGAATGCGAGCTGCTCCGGCCAACCGCAAACCGTTCCCACC
>CAZWDD010000571.1:0-2038 GCA_964632345.1 uncultured Solibacteraceae bacterium
CACCAGCTCCGATATCCCCAATCGATTCATCGGAAGCATCGCCTACGAACTGCCTTTCGGACCCGGCAAGGCCTTCCTTTCCTCCGGCCCAGCTTCCTCCATCCTCGGCGGATGGTCCGTATCAGGCATTTTCACCTATGAAAGCGGTACTCCGCTTTCCATCACGATTCCGAACGGCTTGCCGATATTCAACGGCAGCCTGCGGCCCAATCTCGTTACCGGGGTCGCCCCCATCCTGGCAACCAGCCACGGCGACTTCAATCCATTCAACGCCCTCAGCGGCGACCGTGGCGATGTTCTCTTGAACCGGGAAGCCTTCTCAACCCCGGCGCCGTTTTCGTTCGGCAACCTAGGACCCGTTCTGCCCTATGTCCGCGGCTTCGGTTTCGCCAATGAAGATATCGCGCTTGCCAAACGCTTCCGCTTCAAGGACGGCCATTTCTTCGAATTCCGCACGGATTGGTTCAACGCACCCAACCGCCGCCAACTCGTGAATCCCATTACGGACCTCACTAGCGTCAATTTCGGCCGGATTACCGGCCAGAAGTCGGCCCGGGTCGTCCAGTTCGGCGTCCGATACGCTTTCTAGGTTGCTATGCTTCTTTCCCTACTCCTCGCTGCCATCACTCTCCCCACCGGCTGGCGCCTGGCGCCGGCCGGTGTCGAGATACCCATCGACACATTCCCCGTCCACGCCCAACTCCTTCCCGGCAACAACCACGCCCTGATACTCCACTCTGGTTTCAAGCCACCTTCCCTTGCGGTCCTTCACCTCCCGTCGCGCAAAATCGTCCACTCCCTCCCTCTCCCGGAGGCCGGTATCGACTTCGCCTTTGACCCGCTCACTCGCCGTGTCTATGTACCGCTCGGCCATGCCGCCGGCCTCGCCGTCGTCTCGCTATCCCCATCCCTCCAACTCAGCCTCACCAGAACCATTCCCACCCCCGCGGGCCACGTCTCCACCGCCGTCCAGCAAGGAGAAACAGTTGCCGTCACCCACACCCGCGCCGATGCCGTTGTTCTCGTCAACCCCGCCACCGGCATCCAGACCCACCGTCTCTCCGTCCCACGCCCAACCCGCGCTCTCTTTCACCAGCAACACCTCTACGTCCTCAGCCACGAACCCCCTTCCCTCCACGTCTTCGCCCTTCCCGGTTTCTCGCCCGTCGCCACCGTCCCCTTATCCCGAGGTCCCTCCTCGTTGACCGCCTACCAAGGGCACCTCTACGTCACCGCTTCACTTTCCAACCATCTCGATATCCTTTCGCTCACCGATCCCGCCCGCCCCACGCCTCTCGAACGACTCCATCTCGCTCCCTCCCCCTCCTGGCCCGTTGGCCTCAGCCCCACTGCCGTCACCGCTGACCCTGCGTCCAGCCGCCTTTATATCGCCTGTTCCGATGCCAATGCGATCGCCGTCTACGACGTAGCACGCCGCCGGTTGTCCGCCTACCTGCCCACCGCCTGGTACCCCACCTTCGCCCTCCCTCTGCCCCGGCTCGGTCTCCTCGTGCTCAATGGCAAGGGCGAACGCTCTTATCCCAACCCGCGGGGCCCAAACCCCACGCGGCACCGCTCCATGACGCCCCAGCCACCCTCCCCCATTCAATACACACCCCTCATCCAACTCGGCTCCGCACGCCTCCTGTCTAACCTTACTCCCGCCTCCCTCAATCGGCACTCCCGCGACTACGCCAGGCTCACCCCCTCCATCACCCCCCCTCCCGCCGGCCCGCGCCCCCCGATTCGACACGTGGGTTACATCATGAAGGAGAACCGCAACAACGAACAGGTTATCGGCGATCTTACCAACGGCAATGGGGACCCTTCGCTCTGCCTCTTTCCCGAAAACGTCACTCCCAATCACCACAAACTCGCCCGCGAGTTCGTCCTCTTCGACAACTTCTATGTCAATGCCGATGTCTCCGCCGAAGGTTGGCTTTGGTCCTCGGCCGCCATCTCCCCACCCGCCACCATGCGCTCCTGGCCCGCCGCCTATGCCGGGCGGGCGCGCCCCTCTCCCAAACCGGCCTCCCAA
>CAZWDD010000571.1:2048-2293 GCA_964632345.1 uncultured Solibacteraceae bacterium
CAGCGACACCCCAGGAGGCTATCTTTGGACCGCCGCTATCCGCGCTGGGCTCTCATTCCGCAACTTCGGATTCTTCGTCTCCAACCGCCCCGGAGCCTCGCCCGGCGATCCCATCGTCGCCAGCGTCTCAGATCCCGAACTCCTTCCTTTCACCAACCCCCTTTTCGCCGGCTACAACCCCGACTTCCCAGACGTCGAGCGCGCCCGCATCTTTATCGACGAACTGAACCGCTCCGGCACTCTCC
>CAZWDD010000572.1:0-2280 GCA_964632345.1 uncultured Solibacteraceae bacterium
GGACGGAGGCGGAGAGCTGCTGGGACATGGGTGTGGTGCCGAAGGGTTCGTCAATCGTTGTGCCCGGGCCGAGGAAGGCCGTCGGACCGAGGGACCGGCCGCGGGGCTGAATGATGGGGCGGGTGGCGATGGGCAATCCGTCCTGGAGGCGGAAGGCCGGCAGGTTGGGATTGGCGGAGGGATAGGCTGTGGAGGTGTTGGCGAAACCATTGGGGCTGGCATAGTTCTGCCGCCAGAACTGGGAGGGGTAGTAGATGCCGTAGCCGGCGCGGAAGACGGTTTTACCGCCGCCGAAGATGTCGTAGGCGAGGCCGATGCGGGGGCCGAAGTCGTTGAAGTCGCCGGAGCGGAAGGTGCGGCCGACGCCGGGGTCGCCGGCGTAGATGGTTCCGCCGACCATGCCCGGGGCGATCTGGAGGGTGGGATCAAAGTTGGTGGCGCCGTTATTCAATTCGACGGGCTGGGTCTGGTAGTCCCAGCGGAGGCCGAGATTGAGGGTGAGGCGGCGGGTGACTTTCCAGTCGTCCTGGACGAAGGCGGAGTAGGTTTTGCCGCGCTGGGACTCGCCGAGGTGGGTGGTGATGGAGGCGCTGGAGACGGCGCCGAGGAGGAAGGTGGCGTAGGAGGAGCCGGTGCCGGCGGGGGACTGGGGATTGGAGGTGAGGCCGGCGGCGAAGGCGAACGAGCCGGAGGGGGCGGAACGCTGGAAGTTGTTGCCCTGGAGCCAGCGGTAATCGAAGCCCATCTTGATGGTATGGTTACCGGCGATCTTGGTGACCATGTCATAGATCTGGGTGTTGATGCTGGCGCGGGTTCCGGCGGTGCCGGTGTTGAAGCCGGGGAGGCCGTTGCCGAAGCTGGGGATGGTGTCGGCGGGGTGTGAGGCGGGCAGGCCAAGTTTCTGGGGCCAGCCGCCGCCGAAGCTGCGGACGATGAAGGGAAAGAAGCCGCGGGTGGCGCCGATGCGGAGTTCGTTCAACAGAGTGGGGGTAAAGGTATGGATGTCGTTAATGACGACGTTCTTGTTTTCGAGGGCGTCATCGCGCTTGGCGACGACATCGTCTGGGTAGATGGTGGAGCCGCTGGCGCCGTTGTCGGTCTTGTGAAGGAAGTAGGAGTAGCGGCCGAACAGGGAGTTTTTGTCGCTGAAGCGGTGGTCGATCTTGGCGGTGTACTGGCGCATGGAGCGAATCTCGCTGCCCTGGCGGCCGAAGTTGTTGGCGTTGGTGAACTGGTTGGTTGGCGTGCGGTTGGGGAGGGGATAGAACTGGTTGACGGCGACAGCGACGCGATCGAGGCGCGAGGAGGGGATGATGTTACCCGGGAAGATGTCGCGAACGAAGCCGGAGCCGTTGGGGTTGGCGCGGGTGGAAGCGGGGTCGTAGATGGTGACGAGGCGGCCGGCGGTATCGAGGAGGTCGGTGAAGTTGCCCACGCGCTGGCCGGCGGTGGGGAAGGTGCCGATGCGGTTTTCCGAGCGACGGAAGTCGTACTGTTCAAAATTGCCGAAGAAGAACGTCCGGTCCTTGATGACGGGGCCGCCGAGAGCGCCGCCGTACTGGTTGTAGCGGAAGGGGGGCTTGGTGACGGCGAAGGTGTTGCGGGCGTCGAGTTTGTCGTTGCGGAGGAACTCGTAGAGGGAGCCGTGGAACTGGTTGGTGCCGGACTTGGTGACCATGTTGATGACGCCGCCGCCGGTGAAGCCGAACTCGGCGGACATGGTGCCGGACTGAACCTTGAACTCTTCGACGGCGTCGACGGCGGGGCTGATGGCGACTTCGCCGATGTAGCTCTGGATGTTGTTACCGCCGTCGAGGGCCTGAGCGTTCATGGCGTTGGGGCCGCCGTTGATGGAGATGGAGGAGAGCTGGATGCCGCGGTCGCCGAAGCCGGAGTTAGTGGGGCCGGCGTTGGACTTGACGCTGGGGGTGAGGAGGGTGAGGGCGAGGGCGTTGCGGCCGTTGAGGGGGAGTTCGACAACGCGGCGGTTTTCAACGACCTTGCCGACGGTGGCCGAACCGGTATCGACGAGGGGAGCTTCGCCGACGACCTCAATGGTTTCGGCGACGCCGCCGACATCGAGGCGGAAATCGACCTGAGCGCGCTGATCGACCTGGAGGGAGAGGCCGCTGCGGAGGGCGCGCTTGAAGCCAGCTTTTTCGACTGCGATGGAGTACTCGCCAACCTGGAGAGCGGGGGCGGAGAAGAAGCCGTCATTATTGGTTTCGGTGACAACGGGGGTATTGGTGCCAACGTTGGTGACGGTGACTTTCGCGGCCG
>CAZWDD010000573.1:0-2279 GCA_964632345.1 uncultured Solibacteraceae bacterium
ACCCGCATGTATCTGGAGCGCCTCCGCCGCCACGCGCCCAGACTCAACTGCGTCGTTAACTACACCGAAGGACGGGCCATCGACCAGGCGCGACGGCTCGATGCCGAACTCAGCCGCGGCCGCTACCGCGGTCTGCTGCACGGCATTCCCTATGGCGCCAAGGATCTGTTTGCGACCAAGGCCGCTCCCACCACATGGGGCGCGGAACCGTTCCGGAATCAGCTCATCCCCGCAGATGCCACCGTGATCGGCAAACTCGATCAAGCCGGCGCCGTACTCATCGCCAAGCTCTCCATGGGGGCGCTCGCCATGGGCGGCGCCTGGTTCGGCGGCATGACCCGCAACCCCTGGAATGTCTCGAAATCCTCCTCCGGCTCTTCGGCCGGTTCCGCTTCCGCCACAGCCGCCGGGCTTGTCCCCTTCGCTCTCGGCACCGAAACGCTCGGTTCCATCCTCACCCCCAGCCGCATCTGCGGCGTAACCGGGCTCCGCCCTACCTTTGGCCGTGTCTCCCGATATGGCGCCATGAGCCTCTGTTGGACGCTCGACAAGATCGGCCCCATCTGCCGCAGCGCCGAAGATGCCATGATCGTGCTCCGTGCCATCCACGGTCCGGATGGCCGCGATCTCTCCGTTGCCCGCCAGCCGCTGGCCTGGAGCGCCGCCCAGTCGCCGCGAGCTTTGCGTGTCGGATTCGTCGCCGCGGACTTTCAGAAATTGGCCGGAGCCCGCAAGGCTGTCGCGATGCAGGCCCTCGATAAACTGCGGACCGCCGGCGTAGAGCTCGCGCCAGTGGCCGTTCCGGAGTTTCCCGTGGAGGTGCTGCTCCCCATTCTCTCAACCGAGGCCGCCGCCGCCTTTGACGACCTCACCCGTTCCAGCGCCGTTGACCAGTTGGGTGGCCAGAGCGACGGAGACTGGCCGAACTTGTTTCGCACCGCCCGCCTCACGCCTGCCGTCGAGTACCTGCGCGCCATGCGCGCCCGCACGCTCCTCATGCGCCGCATGGCCGAACTGTTCCGCCGCTGGGACGTTCTGGTCAGCCCCTCTTCGAGTTCTCTGCTTACGATCACCAACTTCACCGGCCATCCGCAGATATCGGTCCCGGCCGGCCTCATCGACGGCGAACCGGACGCCATTCACTTCACTGGACGCCTATTCGAGGAGGGGAAAATGGCGCTGGTGGCCCATCTCTTCCAGACCGCCACTGCCTGGCACCTCCAGGAGCCGCCGGCCTTCGCCGTCTAATCTCCGTAAAGAAAAGTTTGCACACCTGGCTCCGGTGTGAGATGATGCCCCAAAACGAGGGATCGAATGCAGATTTCCAGTGGGTAACCACGGCCGGGGTGGCTGTGTCCGCTGGGGCCGCGTAGGGGCGGTCCGGAGTATTGACGGGTATGGTAAGTGAGAGCATCAGTGTGTTTTTTCCCGCCTACAATGACGGGAAAACGATCGGCGGCCTTGTGCGGAAAGCCTTGGCGCTGCTCCCGAAGCTGACCGCCGACTATGAAGTCATCGTCATCAACGACGGCAGTGCCGATGACACGGCCGCTGTCCTGGACGCTCTGCAGGCTGAGTTCCCACGTCATCTCCGCGTCGTGACCCACGAACGGAATCGCGGCTACGGCGGCGCGCTTCGCAGCGGCTTTGCGGCGGCCCGCAAGGATCTGGTCTTCTACACCGATGGGGACGGCCAGTACGACCCGCTCGAACTCGAATTGTTGTGGAAGCAGATGACGCCCAGTGTCGGCGTCGTCAACGGCTTCAAGAAGTCCCGCCACGATCCCTGGCACCGCGTGGCCATCGGCTGGCTCTACAACCGCTTTGCCCGGTTCATTTTCGGCATCCAACTGCGGGATATCGACTGCGATTTCCGCCTTATCCGCCGGTCGCTGCTTGAGGAGATCGAGCTCCGGTCCACCAGCGGAACCATCTGTGTTGAACTCGTCAAGAAGCTGGAACTCTGCCCGTACCTGGTGGAGGAAGTCGGCGTCAACCACTACCCCCGGTTGCACGGGCGCAGCCAGTTCTTTCGTCTGCAGTCGCTGGCCAGCACGTTCCAACAATTGGTGCGGCTATACGTTTCCCTCGTGGTCGTGCCGCACGTCACTGGCCGTGACGTGCGGCACGCTTAGCAGTTAATCGCGAATCGGCAGCGTTACGGTCTGGCTCTCAACGCCGCTGACCCGTACGATCACCGGCACCGCATCCCCCTTCGGCGCGCTGGCAGGCATTGTGCCGCGGACGAAGTACCAGCCGATGCGCCCGGGCTCCAGGTA
>CAZWDD010000574.1:0-2262 GCA_964632345.1 uncultured Solibacteraceae bacterium
CAACGACGGAGATGGAGTATTCGCCGACGGCGGTTTGGACGCCGCCGCGGTTGACTGGGACGCTCCATTCGCTGATGCTGACGATGCGGGTATCTGAGGGGAGTTTGGCGAGGAGGCGGGGGGTCATCTCCAGCGGCCAGCCCCAGTCATAATGGATGATTTCGGCAGTGGCGCTGCCGCGGCGGACGCCTTCGTGCATGGCGAGGAAGAGTTCGGCGAGTGTGTCCCAACTGTGACGTTTCGTGCAACGCGGACAGTCGCCGGCGGTGGGCGGTTTGGTGGCCCAAGCGCCGCCGTGGGAGAAACAGTTGGTGTGGTTCTCCGACATGGAGATGGTGAAGATGCCGCCGAGTTCGGGCACGGCGGTGAAAACGTGGGCGAGGGAATCGGCGATCCAGGCGCGCACCTCGGGGGCGGAGGTGCACATGGCGTAGAGACCCTGGAAGCTGGAACCGCGGAGGGAGCGGCGATTCGCGAAGAAGCCTGGGGGCAGGGCGCGGGGTTCGTTGAGATAGAGATAGACCTTGACGCCGTACTCGGCGGCGCGGTCGACGAGGGCCCGGAGGTTGCGAAGGCGGGTGTCGCAGTCCTTGCCGAATTCGGGGAAGGTCTTTGACGGGGCGAGGGTGTTGAGGACGCCCTGGAGCCAGACACCGTTGATGCCGGCGCGGGCGAGTTTTTCGAGGTAGGCGTCGGGGAAGGGGTCGGCCTCGGGTTCCAGGAGTGGATCACCGTAGAGGGCGAAGAAGGAGTAGAGATAGCGGGGGGACCAAACGGTGCGGCGCTGCGTAACGCCAGGGGTGAGGAGAGGCCCTTCACGCTGCTCCATGCGGTCCTGGAGCGCGTAGAGGGCCTGCATGGCTTCGGCGGGATCGGCGGCTTCTACGCGGATTTCGGCTGGGGCGATGGTAGTGCGCCAGCCCTGGATGGCATCGGAGAGGATGAGGTGGATGCGATTGGGGCCGGCGGTGCGGGCGGAGAAGCGCTCGCGGAGATAGCGGAGAAAACGCTCGCCGGCGCGGGCGAGGCGTGGATTTGGAGGCTGGACGAGGGACCATCCGTCAAGCAGACTGACTTCGCCGGGGGCGGCGGGGACGAGCGAAGTGAGCGGAGGATTGCGGGGACTGCTGAGGTGATCGACGAACTGGAAGAGCGGTTCGCCGGGGAGGTGGAGAGAGGGGCCGAAGACGGATTCGACGGTCTGCTTCAGTTGGCGGATGGTGCGGCGTTCGGCGGCGGTAGGGGGAGCGTAGCGGATGGGCTGGCAGGGAGGCTTATCGCGGCCGAGCTTGACGTCGAGGAAGTCGTCTTCCTTGAGAGTGAAGGCGAGGCGTTCCGAAGTCCAGCCGAGCAACTGGGTCAGCTGCTGCTCCGGAAGCAGATGCCAGTTCTGGCGGATGACGGTGACGTAGAGGCGGCGGAGTTGATCGTCAGAGAGGCGGCGCTTGGCGGGGAGGCCCATGGCGGCGCCGAGGCGGAGGATGGCGCGGGGAGAGCCGCCGGCGACGGCGGCGATACGGTCAACGTTAGCCAGTTCCCAGTTGCGCCAGATGAACTGGCAGAGGCGGTTGGGGAAGTGGGGTTCGGCGATGGGCGGGACATCGGCGGACTGCGCGGCGGACGGCAGGGCTGCGGCAAGGGTGAAGAACTCTCGACGATCGAGCATGTTGACTAATCAGTTTCCACTATTGAGCGGGGGCGGGCGGGAGCGGTAGTCTGCCGGGCACGTTATGGAACCGATGTTTTTGCCACAGTTAGAGCAGAGCCCGCAGCCATCGGCGTGGGCGGAGGCGATTGCCGCGATGCGGGGCAGCGGGATGGAGTACCCACAGATTCTGCACCTATTCGCCTACAAGCCGGAGGCGACCGAGCATCTGGCGCGATTCACGCAGGAGATTCTGCGCGGGCCGGCGCCGCTATCGCCGGGGCTGCGGGAGTTGATTGCGGCGTATACGTCGCGGCGGAACGACTGCCCGTTTTGACTGCACTCGCACGCCGCGGTCGCGGCGGAACTGCTGGCGGACGAGAGCCTGGTGCGGGCGGTGATGGAGGACATGGAATCGTCGCCGCTGCCGGAGAGAGAGAAAGTGCTGTTCCGGTTTATCGATAAGGTCAACCATGATTCGCCGCGGATAACGGGGGCCGATGTGGCACCGCTGCAGGCGGCCGGATGGAGCGATGAAGCGATCTACTATGCGATCACGGTTTGCGCGCTGTTCAACTTCTATAACCGGTGGATTGACGCAACGGGCGTGCATGCGT
>CAZWDD010000575.1:0-2256 GCA_964632345.1 uncultured Solibacteraceae bacterium
CTGGTTCCGGTCCGCGGTGGCGTAGGGCGTTTCCGTCCATCAGGCCATGCGCTTGCCCGCAGCGACCGGCGTGGCCGGCGATATCGTCGCGCGCGCAAAAAAAGGCGAGGCGCGCATCGCCTCCATCGAGTCTGAGGCGCGCAAAATGGCCCCGCCCGGCCTCTACGATCTCACCGAACTCCAGCGCCACGCCAACCGCCTCTATGGCTTCAGCGCGCAGAAAACCCTCGACGCCGCGCAGAAGCTCTACGAGACCCACAAGCTCATCAGCTATCCCCGCACCGACTCCCGCCACCTCTCCCGTACCGTCGCGGCCGGCCTCGGCGGCGTTGTCCGTGCCATCGCACCTCGCTATCCCGAACTCATCGCGCCCGGCAGCGGCGAGCGCCCGCTCGGCCCCCGCTACGTCGACGACGCCAAAATCAGCGACCACCACGCCATCATCCCCACCGCTACCTCCCCGGCCCGCATCTCCCTCGGCGAAGACGAGCGCCGCATCTACGACCTCGTCTGCCGCCGCCTGCTATCGGCCTGGCACGACGACTACCTCACCGACGTTACCACCGTCATCACCACCATCACCCTCGGCGAAGCCGTCGACCACTTCCACGCCGCGGGAACCCTCGTTCGCCAGATGGGCTGGAAGGTGCTCGACGTCGTCATCGAGAAAAAGTCGAAGGAGAAGGATCTCTCCGACCAAACCCTGCCCCCGGAACTGGAGTCCGGCCAGTTGCAGGATGTGCGGAAGGCCGAAAGCGTCCTCAAGAAGACCCGCCCGCCCAAGCGCTTCACCGACGCAACGCTGCTCACCGCCATGCAGACGGCCGGCAAAACGCTCGACGAAAAGGAACTCTCCGACGCCATGAAGGAGAACGGCCTCGGTACTCCCGCCACTCGCGCCTCCATCATCGAAGTGCTGCTCAAGCGCGGCTACATCGAGCGCCA
Source organism: uncultured Solibacteraceae bacterium (assembly GCA_964632345.1). GTDB lineage: Bacteria > Acidobacteriota > Terriglobia > Bryobacterales > Bryobacteraceae. The sequence goes on from CAZWDD010000575.1 coordinate 946, forward strand.
GGGCAAAACCATGGCCGCCACCGACAAGGGAATTCATCTCATCGAGGTGGTCCACCCCGAGGTGAAGAGCCCCGCCATGACGGGCCAGTGGGAAGCCTACCTGAAGCGCATCGAACGCGGCGAAGGGGAGTTGGCTCCGTTTCTCGAAGGCATCGAGGACTATGTCCGCGATGTCGTCGGCAAGGTCGGAAAGAAGCCCGAGGAGAAACGGGCCCCGCCCCCCGCCCCTCCGCAACCGTTCGAACCCACCTCCCGCGAACTGCCCGATCTGCTCCACCAGGCCTTCGGTTTTCGCGAGTTCCGGCCGGGGCAGGAGGAGGTGTGCCGCGCTCTGGTCGCCGGCCGTGATGTCCTGCTCGTCATGCCCACCGGCGCCGGCAAGTCGCTCTGTTACCAATTGCCCGGTCTCGCCCTCGGCGGCACCACCCTCGTCATCAGCCCCCTCATCGCGCTCATGGAGGATCAGGCGGCCAAACTCCGCGAACGCGGATTCTCCGTCGAACGCATCCATTCCGGCATGGACCGCGCCGCCTCCCGCCAGGTCTGCCTCGACTATCTCGCCGGCCGCCTCCAGTTCCTCTTCATCGCCCCGGAGCGCCTCCGCGTGCCGGGCTTCCCCGAAATGCTCGCCAAACGAAAACCGGCGCTCGTGGCCGTCGACGAGGCGCACTGCATCTCCCAATGGGGGCACGACTTCCGGCCGGACTACCGCACCCTCGGCCAGCATCTGCCCGCCTTGCGCCCCGCACCGGTCGTTGCCTTGACCGCCACCGCCACCCCCGTCGTGCAGAACGATATTGCAGCCCAATTGGGCCTCGGCGAAGATGGACGTTTCATCCAGGGCTTCCGGCGCGAGAATATCGCTATTGAAGTCGTGGAGGCCGCTCCGGGGGAGCGTACCGGACTCGTGCTGCGCCTCCTCGAGGACGACGCCCGCCGGCCTGCCATCGTCTACGCGCCCACCCGCCGCCAGGCCGATGAAGTCGCCGCGTCGCTGCGCACCCACCTGCCCGCCGCCGCCTATCATGCGGGTCTCTCCGCTGACGTGCGCGCTCGTGTCCAGGCCGGCTTCCTCGACGGGAAACTGCAGGTCATCGTTGCCACCATTGCCTTCGGCATGGGCATCGACAAGCCGGATGTCCGCACCGTCGTCCATACCGCATTACCCGGCAGCGTGGAGGGCTACTACCAGGAAATCGGCCGCGCCGGACGCGATGGCCAGCCCTCCCGCGCCGTGCTCATGCACAGCTACGCGGACCGCTACACGCATGACTTCTTCCAGGAACGCGACTATCCCCCGGCCGCCGTGCT
>CAZWDD010000576.1:0-2252 GCA_964632345.1 uncultured Solibacteraceae bacterium
GTTGGCGGGCGTGAACGGCTTGGTGTTCCACGCGCCGTTCGTCCGCTTGTAGCCGCCCATCAGTTCCGGGTCCGGCCGGGCGTTCGCTCGCTGCAGTTTCACGTTCGCCGCCGCTTCCTGAATCGCCTGTTGGTAGGAGATGAGATCCGGACGGGCAATGGCCGTTCGCTCGACGGCCGGCAGTTGCTCTAGCGGCTCGGTGAACGTCGCCGACGGATCGTCCGGCAGGTTCATTTCCCGGAAAAGCCGGATACGGGTCGTCACCGCCTCCTGCTCCGCGCTACGGAAAGCCGCGCGAAGCCGCTCCGACTCCAGTTGCACGCGCAGCAGGTCCACCTCTGCCATCGCCCCTTCTCCCACCCGGTCGCGATGGTATTGCACCGTTAGGTCGAAGTTGCGGAGACTCTCGGCGAACGCTTCGCGATAGCGCGCCGCGCCCGTGGCCGTCCAATACGCCGCGGCGATCCGCGCCGCCAGTTGCCACCGCAGCGTCTCCCGGTCGGCCTTGGTTCGGCTCACCGACGCGTCCGCCGACGCCGCGCGCAGGCTCCGCTTCTTCCCGGTCTCAATCACCTGCGACGCATACACGAAGGAGTCGGCCTCCCGCGAGTAGACGAAACCCGGACGGCCGTGAAAGCGCGTGTTCTCCGATTGGAGAAACAGCCGCGGATTCGGCTTCAGCCCGGCCTGGGTACGGAGCCCCTCCGCCGTTCGGACCCGCGCGTCCGCCGACGTAAGCAGCGCATGCGCCGAGAGCCCCTGGTCCAGCGCTTCCTGGAGCGTCAGAGCGAATGTGGGACTGATGCAAAGAACAAGAAGAACCTGGCGCATGATCACCGCTGCGCCAAGCGTAGCGAACGGCACCTAAACAGAAGATGAATGCGCCCTCCACACCAGAATGCCTGCAGATTCGGATCTCACCGCAGCCTCCCCCGCGGCAAACCGCTCGCCCCACATCCGCCGGGTAACCCCGCTCAGACGCACATCGCAATCGTTTCGGCTTCGGGGTCTCGGGGAGAACCCGCGCGGAATGATCCCAACCATACCGCCTTGTGTTGTGTTCCGTCCAACGGCCCCGGTAAACCAGGGCAGGAACCGGTTGACCTTCCCCACTGCCTTCGCACTCCACCCGCCACCCCAACCCTCCCGGCCTGCCTATCTACACTGAAATCTGCCAGACGATGCGCCGCAGCACGCTGAACCCCTTTCTCCGCCAACGCGATTTCAACCGCGCCTCGCAAGCGAATTGGCGCCCATTCGCCGCCCACCGCGAACAGGTCACCTCCCGCCTGCTCGCACCCGCCGCCGGCGCCACCGGCGCCTTGTGTGTCCTCGGCGCCGGCAACTGCAACGATCTCGACCTGCTCCGCCTCACGGCCCACTGGCCCGCCATCCGTTTGGTCGATATCGACGCCCAGGCCATGCAGGCCGGGGTCGCGCACCAGTTTTCCACGACCGCCGGTCCGGACCGGATCCGGCGGATCGAATTCTCCGCCTGCGACCTGACCGGCGCCCTCGAGTTATGTCACGAGTTCGCCCAGGCCCCGTCGCGCGAGCGCTTCGCCCGCCTGCGCACGGCCCTCACGCAACTCCCCGCGCCCGGGCAGCTCGGCACGCGCTTCCCGGCCGTGGCCTCCACCTGCCTGCTTTCGCAGTTGATCCGGACCTTCGAACACGCCGCAGGCCACGGCACCCCGGAAGCGCACGCCTTCACCGAACTCGTCCGCCTCCAGCATCTCCGGACCGTGGCCGAACTCACCGCGCCCGGCGGAACGGCCCTGCTGTTCACTGACTTCGTTTCCAGCGAATCCTGTCCGGAACTGCTCGACACACCGCCGCCCGCCCTCCCCGCCGTCATGCACCGCGTGGTGGCCGCCCACGGCTGCTTCAGCGGCATGAACCCGCTGGCGATCAAGCGCCTGCTCGCCACCCCGCCCCGAGCCGCCTAATGGGCCGAGCCCACCGCGCGCTCCCCGCCCTGGGAGTGGGTCCGCGGGCCCCGCCGCTACCTGGTCACCGCCATCGCCTGCCGCCGCAAACTGCTCGACGACCGTTCGCCCCTGGCCCCCTAACAATCCGCCAGCCAGACTGTCTCGCAAGCAAAGATTTTCTCGGGGGAAATGGCGCGTTCATCCGACAAGCCTCACGTGAGTGCGTCGCATGTAGGCGATCTTCTTTCGCTGCCGCGCGAGCCCCGCGGCTCGCCCATGGCCCTTGGCGCGGTATCCCGCATCGCCTCCCCGAAGAGGCTG
>CAZWDD010000577.1:0-2215 GCA_964632345.1 uncultured Solibacteraceae bacterium
CTGCGCGCGGTGACGTTTCTGGCCGGGCATCCTGGAGAGGGAATGACGGCGCAGCGGATTGCGGAAGCGACGCAGGTGCCCGAGGATTACCTGTCGAAGGTGTTGCAGCAGTTGGTGCGGGGGGAGGTGCTGCATTCGCAGCGCGGCCGCAACGGGGGATTCCAACTGGCTCGGGAGGCGGGCGAGATTTCGATGTTGTCGGTGGTGAACGCGGTGGACCCGATCCGCCGGATACAGAGGTGCCCGTTGGGGCTGCGGGCGCACGGGGTGGCGCTGTGTCCGCTGCACCGGCGGTTGGATGATGCATATGCGCTGGTGGAGAAGGCGTTCGCAGCTACGTCGCTGGCGGAACTCGTGGAAGACAACCGGAGGCGGGAGGCGTTGTGCCCGTCTGAGCTGGAGGTACTGCATGCAGGTTAAACGGCTATTGTGGATGGCGCTGCCGGTGGCGGCGTTTGCCGGGTTGGGAGGGTCGTTTCTGGTCCCGCTGGATCATGAGGCGATTGAGTACACGAAGCGACCCACCAGGGACCCGATCACGATGTTGAATGCGAAGTTGAAGTCGGGCAGCGTGAAGCTGAAGTTTGAAGATGATGGGATGGGTTACCTGCAGTCGATTCTGAAGGCGCTGGACGTGCCGGTGGAGTCGCAGGTGATGGTTTTCTCGAAGACAAGTTTCCAGGCGCCGCGCATTGCGCCAAGAACGCCGCGGGCGCTGTATTTCAACGATGACGTAACGGTGGGATTCGTGCAGACGGGCGACGTGCTGGAGTTCACGGCGACGGATCCGAAGCAGGGCGTGATTTTCTATTCGCTGGACCAGGAAGAGGTCGCCAAGCCGCGTCTGGAACGGCGGGATACGTGCCTGCAGTGCCATCAATCGCCGGGGACGCTGGGGGTTCCGGGGCTGGTGATCCGGAGCGTGGTTTCCGAGGCGAGCGGGTATCCGATGTTCCAGGCCGGGACGAAGACGACGGATCACCGCAGCCCGATCGAGGAGCGGTGGGGCGGATGGTATGTGACGGGCAAGCAGACCGGGCGGCATATGGGAAATCAGGTGGCTGTGGACCGCGACAAGCCCGAGTCGTTGAAGGAGATCAGCGCGCGATTCGATGCCGGGCGGTATCTGACCCCGAACAGCGACGTGGTGGCGCTGATGGTGCTGGAGCACCAGACACAGATGACGAATCTGATTACGCGGGTGAATTTCGAAGTGCGTCATGCGCTGCATCACCAGAAGACGATGAACCAGATATTCGGCGATCCGGACGTGACGCGTTCGGACTCGACGCGGCGGCGGATCCGGGAAGCGGCGGCCGAGTTGGTGGACTACCTGCTTTTCGTGGAAGAGGCGCCGCTGCCGGAGCCGATTGTTGGCTCCAGCGGGTTTGCGGAAGTGTTCCAGAAGCGCGGTCCGCTGCGGGAACTGGACCTGAAGAAGCGGCTGTTCAAGGTGCCTTGCAGTTACATGATCTATTCAGAGTCGTTCGACGGGATGGGGGAGGCGGCGCTTGAGGCCGTCTACCGCCGGCTGCACGACGTGCTGATGGGCCGTGACGCCGAGGACCGTTACAAGACGCTGACGCTGCAGGACCGGCGGACGATCCTGCGCACATTGCAGGAGACGAAGAAGGGAATGCCGGAGTATCTGCGGACGGCGAAGCTGTAACGGATTTCCGCCGAGACGCGAGGGGGGAGCGGGAGCGGTATGATAGCGGGATGATCACGCGCCGATTCGTCCTAGCGACTGCTCCCGCCATCCTCACCGGGGCTCCGCGTTCGTGGAGCGAAGTGGAGAAGATACTGGCCAGCGGCAACGTGAAGGGCAAGTTGCTGAAGGAAGATATTCCGACGCCGGCGCTGATTGTGGATCTGGACAAGCTGGAGAGCAACATCTCCAAGATGTCGGGGTACCTGAAGGCGCAGGGGCGCGGCTTCCGGCCGCACGCCAAGACGCACAAATGCTCGGAGATCGCCCTGCGTTGCCTGCAGGCCGGAGCAGTGGGCGCGTGCGCGGCGAAGATCGGGGAAGCCGAGGTGCTGGCGGCTCGCGGCGTGAAGGGCCTGCTGTTGACGACGGCGATGGTGGGGCGGCACCGCGTGGAGCGGGCGATCCGGTTGTCATCCAAGCAGCCGGACACGATCTTCTCGGTGGACAATGCGCAGAATGTGACCGACCTAAACGAAGCGGCCAAGGCGGCCGGCCGGAAGGTCC
>CAZWDD010000578.1:0-2208 GCA_964632345.1 uncultured Solibacteraceae bacterium
GACGCTGACGATTCCAATCCAGGCGGCGGCGGGGGCGGAGCGGGAGCAGACGGTGTTCGTGGTGAATGCGAATAATCAGATTGAGGCGCGAAAGATCCGGCTGGGAATGGACACGGTTTCCAAGTACGAGGTGGTGAGCGGGTTGGAAGAGGGCGAGAAGGTGGTGGTGGGAACCAGGGGAAGATTAAAGCCCGGCGACACTGTGCGGCCGCAGATGCTCGCGGCGGCGGGACGGAAGTAGGACGGACGAAACATGTCGAGCTTTTCGATCCGCAATCCCTATTTCATTATTGTTGTCGCTCTGGTCGTGATGGTGGTCGGCGCTACGGCGCTGGTCCGGATGCCGGTGGACCTTTTTCCGGAGATCCGGATCCCGGTAGTGGTGGTCGCGACCTTCTACAACGGCATGCCGCCGGAACAGGTGGAGACGAGCATCACGGGACGGTACGAGCGGTTCTTCACGTTGGCCTCGAACGTGGAGCATATCGAGTCAAAATCGCTGTCGGGAGTTAGCCTGATCAAGGTGTACTTCCAGCCGGGATCGGACCCGGACGCGGCGGTGACGACGATCTCGAATCTGGCGACGGCGAACCTGCGGCGGCTGCCATCGGGGACGCTGCCGCCGGTGGTATTGAAGTTCGATGCGTCGAGCCTGCCAGTGTGCCTGATCACGCTGAAAGGCGAAGGACTGCCGGAGACGATTCTGCGCGATACGGCGCAGTACGCGGTGCGCAATCAGGTGGGCGGCGTGCCGGGGGCGTCGGTGCCGCAGCCTTTCGGCGGGAAGTACCGGCAGATCATGGTCTACATTGATCCGCTGAAGCTGGAGGCGCATAAGCTGAGCCCGATGGACGTGGTGCGGAGCGTGAACGACTCCAACCTGATCATTCCGGGCGGCGAGGTACGGCTGGGGCCGCTGAACTACAGCATCTACACGAACAGCCAGATCGACGCGGTGGAAGAGATCAACTCGATTCCGCTGAAGACGATCGAGGATGCATCGGTGACGGTGGGCGACATCGGGCAGGCCAAGGACGCGCAGCAGATTCAGATGAACATCGTGCGAGTGGACGGGCAGCCGTCGGTGTACGCGCCGGTGCTGAAGCAAGGGGGCGACTCGAACACGATTGCCGTGGTGGACGGGGTGCGGGACGCGTTGAGCAAGTTGATCGATATTCCGGCGGGCATCCGGGCGGAGGTGGTGTTCGACCAGTCGCAGTTCGTGAAGAAGGCGATCAACAACCTGGTGCACGAGGGCGGGATTGGACTTTTCCTGACGTCGGCGATGATTCTGCTGTTCCTTGGATCGATGCGGGCGACGGCGGCGGTGCTGCTATCGATTCCGTTGTCGGCGCTGGCGACGTTCCTGGTACTGCAGGCGCGTGGGGAATCGATCAACAGCATGGTGCTGGGGGGCCTGGCGCTGGCGTTTTCGCGGTTGATCGATAACTCGGTGGTGGTGCTGGAGAATATCTACCGGCATCTGGAGATGGGCAAGAGTCCGCGGCAGGCGGCAGAGGAAGGCGGGAGAGAGGTGGCGCTACCGGTGCTGGCGGCGACGCTGACAACGGCGGTGGTGTTCTTTCCGGTGACGTTTCTTTATGGAGTCAGCCGGTTTCTGTTCACGTCGCTGGCGTTGACAGTGGTGATTTCTCTGTTTGCTTCCTACGTGGTGGCGCTGACGGTGGTGCCGCTGTACTGTTCGCGATTCCTAACGGCGCACTCAGCGCACACGGCACACCCCGGCAGCGGGAACTGGGCGGAGAAGTTCAACTACGGGTTCAACCTGCTGTTTGAGCGGTTTCTGAACGTGTACAGCACAACGCTGGCGGGAGTGATGCGGGCGCCGGCGGTGACGATCGGCGCGGTGATGGGACTGTTCCTCGTGAGCCTGCTGCTGTATCCGAAGCTGGGCGTGGCGTTTTTCCCGCGGACGGATGCCGGGCAGTTCATCATCAACATGAAGGCCCCATCGGGCACGCGGCTGGAGCTGACGAATCAGGAAGTGGAACGGGTGGAAGGAGCGATCCGTGCGGAGATTCCGCCGGAGGAGTTGGAGATCATCGTGGCCAACATTGGTGTGCAGCCGGGGTTCAGCGCCATTTACACGTCGAATTCCGCACAGCACACGGCGTTCGTACAGGTGAGCCTGAAGGAAGGCCACAAGGTATCGACCTTCGACTACATGGACAAGGTGCGGGCGCGGGT
>CAZWDD010000579.1:0-2205 GCA_964632345.1 uncultured Solibacteraceae bacterium
AGGTGTACTTCGGGAACTCGCAGCCGTGGGACAGCCATGAGGACATCAACTCGCACCGCGGGCTGGCGCGGGAGGCCGACCCGGCGATTGCGTCGCTGGTGGAGGACCTGAAGGAGCGCGGGTTGTTCGAGGAGACGTTGATCATTGTCGGCAGCGAGTTCGGACGGACGCCGATGGTGCAGAGCGCGGGACAGTTGCGCGTGAACCAGGGGCGGGACCATAACGTACTGGGGTTCACGACGCTGCTGGCCGGGGGAGGAATCCGCGGCGGGGTGACGTGGGGCGAGACGGATGAGTTCGGATTGCGCGCCGTGAAGGACCGGGTGCATCCCCACGACCTGCAGGCGACCGCGCTGCATCTGCTGGGGCTGGACCATACGCGGTTGACGTATCGCTACTCGGGACGGGATTTCCGATTGACGGATGTGGGCGGGCGGGTGGTGCGAGAGATTCTCGCCTGAGTATTGCGGCACCCGAAGCGGTAGCCGGTTGCCATATAATTCCAAGCACGAAACGCCGCCCTGAAGGAGTGCCCTCGTTGCGCCGCCTGCCGCTTGTTTTTCTGCTGACGCTGCCTTGCGCATGGGCGCAGGAGCGAGTGGTGTCGTTCGTACACGAAATCAAGCCGCTGCTGGAGAGCCGGTGCCTGAAGTGTCATGGGCCGGCGATGCAGTTGGGCAAGCTGGACCTGCGGGACCGGGCGGCGGCGATGAAAGGATCGGGCAAGGGGGCGGCGCTGGTGCCCGGGGATCCGGAGAAGAGTCCGCTGTACCGGCACGTGGCAGGGCTGGACAAGCCGCAGATGCCGATGGACGGGATGTTGAAGGCGGAGGAGATTGCCGCGATCGGGGTGTGGATCCGGCAGGGGGCGCCGTGGGATGGGGCACTGGGCGCGCCGGCGGGCGCGGCGGCGGAGTTGAAGAAACTGGAGACGTGGACTGTGCCGGCAGGGGCGCGGGAACAGTGGGCGTTCCGCGGGCCGGTGCGGCCGGCGGTGCCGGTGAACGGCGCGAAGCATCCGGTGGATGCCTTTCTGCGGGCGGGGTTGGCGGCGCGCGGACTGACACAGGCGCCGAAGGCGGACAAACATACGCTGGCGCGGCGGGCGTACCTGGATTTGCTCGGACTACCGCCGACGCCGGAGGAGGTGCGGGCGTTTGTCGAAGACCGGGCGCCGGATGCGTGGGAGAAGCTGATCGAGCGGCTGCTGGCCTCGCCGCACTACGGCGAACGTTGGGGACGGCACTGGCTGGACGTGGCGCGCTACGCGGACTCCAACGGCTACGAGCACGACTTTGACCGGCCGAATGCGTGGCGATACCGGGACTATGTGATCCGGGCGTTCAACAAAGACACGCCGTTCGACGTGTTTCTGCAGGAGCAGATTGCCGGCGACGAGATGGGCGAGCGCACGCACGACCGCCTGATAGCGACGGCGTTCCTGCGGAACTACGCGAAGGTGGGCTTTCGGGAGAAGGACAATCCACAGTTTCGTTTTGAGTATCTGGACGACATGATTGCGACATTGGGCCGCGGGGTGATGGGCATTACGGTGCAGTGCGCGCGGTGCCACAATCACAAGTTCGACCCTGTGGGGCAGGCCGACTACTACCGGCTGCAGGCGTCGCTGTGGGGATATGTGGAGGTGGACCATCCGCTGGTTCCGGAGGCCGAGGCGAGGGCGCACGCGGCGCGGATGGAGGCGATTGCAAGCCAGGTGAAGCCGCTGCGAGAGGCGATCCGGGAGATCGAGCAGCCGTATCGCGAGCGGCTCCTGGAAGCGAAGTACCGCAAGTGGCCGGAACATATTCAGAAGGCCGTGTTCACGCCGGAGAAGGACCGGACGCCGGGGCAGGTGCTGCTGGCGAACCAGATCATCCGGACGACCGGCGTGTCGGCGTCGGAGTTGGACCGGGCAATGGACACGGCGGACCTGGAGAAGAAGCGGGCGCTGGAGGCGCGGATCCGTGAGATCGAGAAGAACCGGCCGGCGCCGATTCCGGTGGCGATGGGAGTCACCGACGGCGACTACCTGTTAACGCCCGACGGGGCAGGGGACGAGCCGGCGCCGGGAAAGGGAATCGAGCGGGAGAAAATCGACGGCACATTTTTGAACGACGGGACGAAGCCGTATGTGGCGCCACCCTCTTACTTTCTGCATGGCGGGGACTTGTTGAGCCGCGGATCGCGGACCGAGCCGGGTTT
>CAZWDD010000580.1:0-2204 GCA_964632345.1 uncultured Solibacteraceae bacterium
CCCAAACGCCGCACACCCCAACACCCCCCGGGGACGCGGCTTCAGCCCGTCCCCAGACGCCGCCACACCCCAACACCCGGCATTCACCTTAGTCCGTCCCTCAAAACAGTACCCCCACCCCGCTTGACAAGCATGTATAATCAAGGTGCTGAGCATTATCCGCTCGGCCGCCCTCCAAGCGCTCACTATTTTTTCGCAGGACCCTCCCAGAAGTAGTTGAAAACACTAGACCGATTTTTGGGACCGTCCGACCCGCGCAACTGAACTTGACCAGTACTAGTTTTGGGTACCGTAATGTGTTCGCCTTAGTACCAATCAGGAATGAGCCTGAGGTCCTATTGTTGCGGATACCCCCACGGGAGACCATGAGGAATGACCGATGCTGCTGCCCGATCGGGCAATGGTCCGCGACAACTCTTTCCGCGTAGGGGCGGAGGTTCGCGGTCGGAGGTGAGGATTGCAATCCAATACACAAAAAACAGATAGGCGGACCGCTGATCGATTCCCCATCGAACGCGAAGTCCGCTACAAAGTCCTCAGCAAACGAAATGCCGATGAAGGAGGCGTCGGACGAACTGTCAATATGAGCAGTTCCGGCATCCTCTTCACCAGCGAACACATGCTCCTGCCCGGTCGGCGCATGGAGCTGTCCATCAGTTGGCCGGCGCAACTCAACAACGAGACTCCTCTCAAACTTGTTGCGCGCGGACGTGTCACACGCTTCGAAAGCGGAAAAGCCGCCCTGGAGATCCAGCAGTACGAATTTCGTACAGCGGTAAAACCCTCTTCCTAGGCCCAGGCCGATTCCGCGCTCCCGTTGTGGCGCCAGCATTTACAATAGGGATTGCGCCTTTGCCCGGCGTCCTATGCGAATTGTGATCACAACGGGGGATGTACCGCTCGGCGGGGTGCTCGAAGTGCCTCGCGGATCCATTATCACGCCCGCGGCTCGCGAACTGGCGCGCGACCGCGGCGTCCCCATCGTTGAGGTCTGCCCGGACGATTTCCGCCCGCCCCGCGAACCCCATCGCACCGTCGCCCTCGCCGCCGATCACGGCGGCTTCCGCGTCAAGGAGTTCGTGAAGTCGATCCTCCTCTCCCTTGGCTACCTCGTCGACGATGCCGGAACGTTCGACGAACGTCCGGTCGACTACCCCGACCTCGCCGAAAAAGTCGCCCTCGCCGTCGCCAATGGCGATGCCTTCGCCGCCGTAATGATCGACGGCGCCGGCATCGGCTCCGCCATGGCCGCCAACAAGGTCCCCGGCATCCGCGCCGCCCTCTGCTACGACCGCGCCTCCGCCCGTAACTCCCGCGAACACAACCACGCCAACGTCCTCACCGTCGGCGGCCGCATGCTCACCGAATCCCAGCTCGAGGACGTCGTCCGCACCTGGTTCGCCACCCCTTGGGGCGGCGGTCGCCACCAGGCCCGCATCGACAAAATCTCCGCCATCGAAGCCCGCCACTCCAAGGGGCTCCAACGATGACCGACGCCGAACTCGACCTCCTCGTCGCCCGCATCGGCGCCGAGTTCCTCGCCCGCCTCGGCCAGCCGGCTCCCGCCCCGGCCGCATCCGGTTACGACGCCCCGGCTCCAGCCCCGGCGCTCTCTGGCCGCACCGACGCCCGCCTCGCCGCCATGATCGACCATACCCTCCTCCGCGCCGACGCCACCCGCCCCGAGGTCATCCAGATCTGCGCCGAGGCCCGCCAGTACGGCTTCGCCAGCGTCTGCGTCAACAGCGCCTGGGTCCCCCTCGTCGCTCGCGAACTCCGCGGCACTTCGGTCAAAACCTGCGCCGTCGCCGGCTTCCCCCTCGGCGCCATGGCCACCGCCGCCAAGGTCTTTGAAGCCGAGGAAGCCATCCGCTCCGGCGCCTCCGAAATCGACATGGTTCTCTCCGTCGGCCTCCTCCGCGCCGGCGAAACCCTTGCCGTCGAAAAGGACATCCGCGCCGTCGCCGAAGCCTGCCACCGCAACGGCGCCATCCTCAAGGTTATCTTCGAAACGGCCCTCCTCAACGACACCCAGAAACTCTCCGCCTGCCGGCTTTCCGTCGCCGCCGGCGCCGACTTCGTCAAAACCTCCACCGGCTTCTCCAAAGCCGGCGCCACCGCTGCCGACATCGCCCTCATGCGACGCGCCGTCGGCCCCGCCATCGGCGTCAAAGCCTCCGGCGGCATCCGCTCCGCCGCCGATG
>CAZWDD010000581.1:0-2197 GCA_964632345.1 uncultured Solibacteraceae bacterium
GTGGCGTCAGCCGCGGCGAGCCCCGTTGCGATGAGGGGCATTAAAGACAAAAACCGTATCGACACAAATCACCTCGTGGGTACCGCGAAGAAACGCCGCTGTGCGGACCAGCCATGCTGCTGGAATTGGGGGATTCGATACCCTGAGGGTTGGGAATGACCGTTGAACTCAACATGGCGCTGGTGGCGCTACTGCTGCTGCTCGGCGGCGTCGCAAGCAAAGTGTCGGACCGCCTCGGCGTACCTGCTCTGTTGCTGTTCCTCGCCGTAGGAATGGTGGCTGGAACCGAAGGGCTCGGCGGAATTCCGTTCGACGACAAACAGGCCACGCAGACCCTGGGCGTTGTGGCCCTGGCGTTCATCCTCTTCGCCGGTGGCCTCGATACGGCGTGGCGGCAGGTGAAGGGCGTAATGTGGCGCGGCGTGAGCCTCTCGACGATTGGCGTGGCCGCCACTGCGGGGGTGACCGGCGCGCTGGCCGCTCCGCTGTTGGGCTTCGGATGGCGTGAGGGGCTTCTACTGGGGTCCATCATGTCGTCAACGGACGCGGCGGCGGTTTTCTCTGTCCTGCGGTCGAAGGGAGTCAGGCTGAAGGGTTCCACCAAGCCGCTGCTGGAGCTGGAATCCGGCAGCAACGACCCCATGGCCGTTTTCCTCACGATGGCATCGCTGCAGCTGGTACAGCAGCCGGACGGGCCGCTGTTCGATCTGCTCTGGCTTTTCGTGCAGCAGATGGCGCTCGGCGCCGCGGGGGGCTACATTCTGGGTCTCGGCGCCGTGCAGGTCATCAATCGCGTCAAGCTGGAGACCGAAGGGCTATACCCGGTGCTTACCCTGGCGCTCGTGCTGCTGATCTTTGGCGCGACGGCTGCTGCCAATGGCAACGGCTTCCTGGCTGTGTATATCGCCGGCATCGTCGTTGGCAATAGTGACTTCATTCACAAGCGCAGTCTGGTCCGGTTCCATGATGGCCTGGCGTGGCTGATGCAGGTCACTATGTTCGTGGCGCTGGGGCTACTGGTGTTCCCGTCGCATCTCGGACCGGTGGCATGGAAGGGACTTCTGATTGCGCTCATCCTGATGCTCATCGCCCGCCCCCTGGGCGTGTTCGCGAGCCTGCTGTTCGCAAAGATGGCAACACGGCAGAAGGTGCTGATCTCGTGGGTCGGCTTGCGGGGCGCCGTTCCGATTGTCCTCGCGACGTTCCCGGCCGTGGCGGGCGTGGCCAACGCCGAGCTCTATTTCAATGTGGTTTTCTTCGTAGTGCTGGCCTCAGTGCTGATTCAAGGCACCACCATATCCGTGGCCGCGCGCTGGCTGGGACTCGAAGCCCCGGCTACGAGGAAGCGCGAGTATCCGCTGGAGTATGTCTCCCGTGGGCGCTCACGCAACGATCTGGTGGAGATCGAAATTCCCGCGGATTCTCCCGTCTCCGGGCGGCAGGTTGTCGACCTGCGGTTGCCTGGCAATGCGCTGATCGTTCTGCTCAGCCGCGGCGACGACTTTGTGGTGCCGCGCGGGGCCACGCGCGTGCAGGGCGGTGACACGATGCTGCTACTTGCGGAACCGGAAAGCGCGGAGAAGGTGAGGCGGCTCGTCGGCGCCCCACAGGTGGCGGCAGTGGAGGAGGATGATTAGATGCGCGTACTAATTGCCTATGAGGGATCGCAAACCGCTCTGGAAGGATTGGACGGGTTACAGCTCGCTGGTTTGCCGGTGGACGCGGAGGCCGTGGTGATGACCGTCGCGGAACGGTGGCTGCCGCTGGCGCAGGCTGACCCCGGCGTCACCCCGGAGCGACTGCCGGGTTACGAGATTGGCCTCGCACGCGCCGAGCAGGGCGCGGCGCGACTACGGGAACTGTTTCCCGGCTGGCTGGTGACGGCGGAAGCCGCGGCGGGCTCGCCGGTGGCGCAGATTGTGGATCGCGCGCGGAGATGGAAGGCGGACCTGGTCTCGGTCGGCGCCGTTGGGCAGTCGATGCTTGGCCGGATTCTGATGGGCAGCGTTACGGCGCAGGTGGCCAACGAAGCGCCTTGCTCGGTTCGCATCAACCGGCCACGCCCCGCGCGGCGCCCGGGGCCGGTACGCATCGTTGTTGGCTACGATGGCATGCCCGGCGCGGAATCCGCCGTCCAGGCGGTGGCCACGCGTTCCTGGCCGCGGGGAACAGAGGTAAAGGTGATCACCGCGGTCGG
>CAZWDD010000582.1:0-2191 GCA_964632345.1 uncultured Solibacteraceae bacterium
AGTTGATCTGCTTGTACTCCCACATCATCTTCCCCGTCGTCAGGTCCAGCGCCCGTACGAACATCTGCCACGGCTCCTCCGGGCTCTCGATATAGCCCGTCCCCATGAACGGATTCCCGCCCGGACGGAACGTGTCCCGGGACTTCGTGTTGATCCCGCACCCCTCCTGCGCCACAATGTAGAACCATCCCGTATCCGGGCTGTACGCCGGCGACATCCAGTTCGTCGCCCCCGAGGTCGCCGGGCACGTCTTCGTCCCCTTCAGGCTCGGAATCACTCCCTCCACCCGGATCGGCCGCCCCTTCTCTGTCAACCCCGACGCCCAGTTTAGCTCCCGTATAAACGGCGTCCCCAGCAGAAACTCCCCCGTCTCCCGGTCCAGCACGTAGTAGAACCCGTTCCGGTTCCCCTGCGCCAGCAGTTTCCGCATCTTGCCCTTGAACGGCGCGTCCACCAACACCGGGATCTCCACCGCGTCCCAGTCATGCACGTCCCACGGCGTCGTCTGGAAATACCACTTCATCTTCCCCGTATCCGCGTCCAGCGCCACAATGCTTTCCGTGTACAGGTTGTCGCCCTTCCGCACGTCCCCGTCGAAGTCCGGAGCCGGATTCCCCGTGCCCCAATACAGCAGGTTCAGCTCCGGGTCGTAGGATCCGGTCAACCACGTCCCTCCGCCCCCCGTCTTCCACGAGTCCCCCGCCCACGTCTCATTGCCCGGCTCACCCGGCTTCGGGATCGCGTGCCACCGCCACAGCCGCTCCCCCGTCCGCGCGTCGTAGGCGTCCAGAAATCCGTTCAATCCGTGATCGCTCGGCGCTATGCCCATGATCACCTTGTCCTTGATCACCATCGGCGCCGCCGGCGACCAGTAACCCTCCGACGCTTCGGCAATCTTCGTCTCCCACAGCAGGCTCCCGTTCCGCGCGTCCAACGCCACCAGGTGCGCGTCCGGTGTCCCCATATAGACCCGGTTCCCATAAACCGCCACACCCCGGTTCGGCCCCTTCTGCAGCGCCGGCGTCCGTTGATACTGCCAGATCTCCCGCCCCGTCCGCGCATCCAGCGCATACACCTCGTTCGGGTTCGTGAAGTACATCACCCCGTCCACCACAATCGGCACGCTCTCCAGCCGCCGCGCCCCGATCACGTGGTACATCCACTTCGGCACCAGCTTCTTCACATTCGCCGTATTCACCTGCTTCAGCTTCGAATACCGCTGCGAATGATACTGCCCGTTGTAGTGCAGCCAGTTCTTCGGGTCCGCCTGCAGCAGGTCCGGATACGTCACCTGTGCCCACACCCCCACGCTCATCGCCAATGCCAGTAGCGTTCTCATCACGCTTATCTCCTGCTCCGCGCCTGCCGGCTCAGATACGCCACCAGATCCGCAAACTCATCCGCCGTCAGCCGCTTGTCGACCCCGGCCGGCATCAGCGACTTCTCGCTCCGCTCTATCGTCCGGATCTCCTCGGCCAGCAGCAGATGCAGCCGCTCATCTTTTCCCAGAATCTGGAACGACGTGTTGTGCTGATTCTTCAACACACCCTCGATCACCCGCCCCTTCACCGTTGTCACCTTCACCGGCTGATACCCGCGCGGCGGCGTTGGCTTGGCCACACTCAGCGCCTCCCGCAACGCCGCCAGGCTCTGCTCCGCGCCAACGTTCGATAGATCCGGCCCCAGGATTCCCCCCTGCCCGTTCACCATGTGGCACTTCGCGCAGTTCCCCTTGCCCGCGAACACCGCCCGCCCCTTCTCCACGTCGCCCGCCACATCCACGTCCACCGCCGTCGCCCGCAGGCTGTGGATATACGCCACCAGCTTGTTCACATCCCCCGCCCCCAGCGGCGAGCCCGGCATCCCCGTCCCCTTGATCCCGTTCTTGATCGCGTCAAACAACTCCTCCGACGTGCCCCGCAGGTAACGCCGCTGCGCCCCCAGCGCCGGCGCCCGGTCCCCCGCCGCTCCGTTCAACCCGTGGCACATCGTGCACGACCGGTTGTAGATCTCCTGCCCCGCCCGCGCCTCCGCCGCATCGAACCGCGCCGCCCGCCCCCCGGCCGTCCGCGTCGAAAACACCACCTTCCCGAACGCCTCCGGCGTGTGAAAACTCTTCACGTCCCGCGGAATCGGCGCCCAGCTGCTTACCTGCGCATTCGTCTTCCCCCCGATCCGGTTCACATTCAGC
>CAZWDD010000583.1:0-2189 GCA_964632345.1 uncultured Solibacteraceae bacterium
AGCCCAGTGCAATGGCGTGCGCGTCGGTGCACAGGGGGCGGCCGGGCATGGCGGGGGTCGGGCGTGGGGGCTGTGTGGTGTGAAGGTACGAGCCCAGTGTGACAGCGCGCGAGGCGGATGCGACGTCCGGTGTCAGACCGGGCGTCGTGGGGAAGGGGGCTTGCCGCGCGTCGCTGTCGCCCGTCTCGAGATGCGACCCGCCGGTACCGCGCGAGGACTCCATTCGCCACGCCCCGACAGTCCGCCCGCCGCCTACCGCACACCGATGAACGCGCCTGAGTAGTCCGCCTGGAAGTCATCGGTGACGATGATCCCCGTGGTACCGCTGGCGCCGGCGCCGTGGAGCTGGCCGTACAGATGCCCGACGTAAGTCCGGCCATCGGCCGTGATCGTGACATTGGCTGATGCGAACAGCCCGGTGGCCGCGTCGAAACTGCCCGAAGCGGCTGCTGAGAAGGTCGCGGTCTGGCTGGTGAAGACGAAGGTCCTGCTCGAATGGTTCACGTCCAGCGTGAAGGTGCCGATCTGGCCGGGTGCCAGCGTGGACCGCTCGCTGGCGCTCTGGGTGCCGGTGTAGCGATGGGTGCCCGCGGTTGCCACGTCGGTCGCAGGTTCCCCCCCGATGATGATGATGTCGGGCGCACCGGGCAGCTCGATGAACGCAGCTCCCAGGTCGTCGGTGCGCTTGTCGGACAGCACGGCGATGTTCACGGCCTGGTTCTCGAAGGTCGCGACGCCCCGGCGCAACTCGGCGTAGGTGTACTGCGCGACCACGGGCATGTTGCTGTCGTCCGGCAGCCTGACCCCGTTGTCCGAGCCATCGCCTTCGTTCACGGCCTGGACCAACCCCGCCAGATCGGGTGCGTAGAAGAGCAACGTGTCCATGCGTCCGATGCCGGACCCGTCGGCGAAGGCTCTGAGGGGTGCAGCGGTGAGCCGCTCTTCGTCATCTCCGCCGCCGCAGGCGGCGAGCAAGGCAGTGGCGACGAGAACGAGAAGAGCGAGAAATCGTCGGTTCATGTTGATCTTTCAGTATGTCGATGGATGACGAGCAATCGCTCGTCCTGTGCGCCGGCCCTCGGCGAGTCGGCTGCTCGGAGAACATCAGGTCCTCGTTGAGGACGATGAACGGCTGCGGCGCATTCCCTTCGAATCAGGGCAAGGATTCAGGAAGTCCTCACATCCGGCAGACAACGAAGCGGTTGCAACGCGCAGGCCCCGTTCCCCGAGTGCAAGGAGATCCTCGACCTCATCGGGCCTTGTCTCAGAAGTTGAAGCCGAGTCCCAACGTGAAGCCGGTGCCCTTGGCGAAATTCTTGTCGATATAGCTCATGTAATCCAGATGCAGGGATGTTCCCCTCGCCACCGGGAAACTTGCCCCGAAACCGTAGGAGAACCCGCTTTCGCTTGCGGTATCGCTGAATCCGGGGGCTCTCAACTTTCCCTTCAACTCGGCGAATCCGGCCCGCGCGAAGATGTCGAGACTCGGAGTGATCTTTGCGGTTCCTTTCACATAGAGGCCAAGAATCCTGTCGACCTCAAGTTTGAGGCCGGGTATGGTTGTGCCATTTAGTTTCAGTTCTGCATTTCCTGTGCCAAGGCCGATCAATCCCTCGATCGCGACTTTCTCATGGATTTGATACCCGATGATGGAGCGAAACGCGTACGGCGAACTCTTCAGCACGTCACCTGAGAATTGTTCCTCGTAGTTCGTCGCGGTCACTCCGATCTCTCCGTACGTCTGAGGGCTTGCTGTTGAAACGCCCAAGACGAAAGAGATGGCTGTGAGTAGTTCAAGCGATTCCATTTTTTCCCTTCAAATCGAGAGGTTTGAGTTTTCGTATTCCCTTCGAGATCAGGGCAAAGCTTCAGAGGGTCCACCACTGGAACACCGACAACATGGAACTGTCGTAATCCCTTCGAAATCAGGGCAAGGCTTCAGAGACGCGGACGCTGAAAGACGCGCTGCAGTTGGTTGGTCGTAATCCCTTCGAAATCAGGGCAAGGCTTCAGAGCAAGTGGGACGACACCATGCCGGATCCGTGGTCGTCGTAATCCCTTCGAAATCAGGGCAAGGCTTCAGAGAGGTCGTTTTCGGCTACAAGTTCGGCGGGTTGGGTCGTAATCCCTTCGAAATCAGGGCAAGGCTTCAGAGGCGGTTTGCGAAGAGCATGAACTGCCGACAGAGT
>CAZWDD010000584.1:0-2186 GCA_964632345.1 uncultured Solibacteraceae bacterium
ACCGTGAGAGAGCAGAGATATGAGTAAAGTTCACGAAGCGTTGCGCCGGGCGGAGTTGGCGGGAGCGAATCCATTTCCAGCGGTTAGTCCGGATACGGCCACAAGGCTGCGGGGGAGCTATGCGCCTCCCGGCGGCGCCTACCGGGGGATGGGTGCGACGACACCGGCGGCGCTTTCGATGCAGGAAGTGTTGTCGCGCGTGCAGGAGGTGGCGTTCCGGCCGCTGCCGGATGCGCATCTGCTGGATGCGTCGCGTCCAAGCGAGGCGCCGGCGGAGGAGTTCCGGACGCTGCGGACGCGTTTGAATCATTTGCAGAGCCTGAGTCCGATTCACAATGTCGTGGTGACGTCGCCGTCGCCGGCGGAAGGAAAGTCGTTCACGGCAGTGAATCTGGCGCTGGCCGAGGCGCAGTTGTCCGGGACGCTGACGCTGCTGGCCGACTTTGATTTCCGGCGGCCGATCGTGCACTCGATGTTCCAGGTGGACCGGAGCCCGGGCATCACGGACTACCTGTTGGGCAAGGCGGAACTGCATGAGGTGATCAAGAAAGTCGCCGGGACGAACCTGTACATCATGCCAGCCGGGGAGGCGGTGTTGAATCCGCTGGAACTGCTGAATCTGCAGGAGGTGAAAGTCCTGCTGGAGATGCTGCCAACCGTATTCAACTGGGCGATTCTGGATACGCCGCCGCTGTTGTTTGCCGCCGACGCGAATCTACTGTCGACGATGTGTCATGGCACGGTGCTGGTGGTGCGGATCGGAACGACGACGATCGACTCGGTGACGCGGGCGATGCAGTCGCTTTGCGAGAACAACGTACTTGGGATTGCGGTGAACGGCGCGCGGCGCGGGGAGCTCTACAGCAAGTACACGTATTATCACTCCTACTACTACGCGGCGGAAAACGCGAAGGCTGCCGAGGATGCGGAGGCTGCGGAGGCTGCGGCGTCGGCGGGGGACGAGAAGGCATAGGGCGCGAGCCGCGCCGTCAGGAATGACGGCGGATGGCGAGGGCGGCGTTCTTGCTGCCGAAGGCGATGCAGTTGGCGACGGCGTACTCGAAGTCGAGTTTGCGGGCGGCGCCGGGAACATAATCGAGGTCGCATTCCGGGGCGGCCTCGGTGAGATTGATGGTGGGATGGACCATGCCATCGCGCATGGAGAGCAGAATGGCGGCAACGCCGGCGGCGCCGCAGGCCCCCTGCGGATGGCCGAGGAGGCTCTTGATGGAGCTGCCCGGGACGTTGTAGGCGTGTTTGCCGAAGGCGAGCTTGATGGCGGCGGTTTCGATCCTGTCGTTCAGTTCGGTGGAGGTGCCGTGGTATTGGAGGTAGCCGACGTCTTCGGGGGCGATGCCGGCTTCGTCGAGGGCCATCTGGATGGAGCGGGCGGGCTCTTCGCCACACTCTTCGAGGCGGACGCGGTGGTAGGCCTCGCAGGTGGAACCGTAGCCGACGAGTTCGCCGTAGATGCGGGCGCCGCGGTCAAGGGCGCGCTGGCGTTCCTCGACGGTGAAGAACCAGGCGCCTTCGGCGAGGACGAACCCGTCTCGGTCAGCGGAGAAGGGGCGGGAGCCGCGTTCCGGTTCGTCGTTCCAGCGCTGGGTCATGATGCGCATGAGTTGAAAGCCGCGGAGGATGAGGGGGGCGATGGGAGCGTCGGCACCGCCGGCGACGACGCAATCGATCATGCCGGACTGGATCATGCGCATGGCATAGCCGAGGGCGTCAGTGGAGGAGGTGCAACCGGTGGAGACGATGTGGGAGAAGCCGCGGAGTCCGAAATACATGGAGACTTCGCTGGCGAGGGTTCCAATGGTGGAAGTGGGGATGACGTAGACGGAGCAGTTCTTGATCTGGCCGGAGAAGTAGAGGCGGTACTGCTCCTCGGTAAAGGCCTGGCTGCCGCCGCCGGAGCCGAGGATGACGGCGATCTGGCGGAGTTGGTCGCGGGAGAAGTTGGCGGTGTCGAGGCCGGCGTCGGCGAGGGCCTCGGCGGCGGCGGCGCGGGCGAGGGGTGTGACGCGGCCGATGTGGGGACGTTCTTTGGGGTCGGTCCACTGGTGTTCGTCGAAGCCGGAGACCTCGCCGGCGATGCGGACGGAGAAAGGGGAGGGGTCGAAGTGGGAGATGACGCCGACGCCGCTTTTTCCGGCGAGCGTGTTGGCCCAGAACTGTTCACGGCC
>CAZWDD010000585.1:0-2170 GCA_964632345.1 uncultured Solibacteraceae bacterium
GAGGCGGCCCGCCGCTTTCCCGGCTTTGCGGTTCCGGCAGGGTGGGAGGCCATTTGGGAAGCGGGAGGTGGAATCCTGCGCGCCGAGGCATGCCTGCGGGCCCATGCCGATCAGGCGCAGCGCCACGGCGCGGAACTTCATTATTCCACGCGGGCAACGGGGTGGCGCCGGGACGGTGACGGCGTCGCTGTCACAACGGCTGGCGGTACCCATCGTGCCTCCGCGATGATCCTTGCTGCTGGTCCTTGGTCGCCGCAGGCCCTGGCCGAACTGAACCTGCCACTGACAGTCCGTCGCATCGTCGTGACCCATTTCGACGCCATCGATCCCGCGCAGTACCCCGCTTCGGATTTTTCGGTCTATTTCTGGATGACGCCCGAGGGCATCTTCGCCGGCTTCCCGCACGTGGACGGCGAGGGCGTCAAGATCATGCGCCACGACCGAGGCGACGGTGGAACCCCGGAAACGGTCACCCGCAAAGTGATTGCTGCGGATACTGACGACATCACTGGCTTCCTCGACACATATATGCCAGCCGCAAAGGGCCGTTTGCTCGAGGCCAAGACTTGTCTCTACACCATGACCCCGGACAACCATTTCATCCTGGACCGCCACCCGGACATGCAATCCCTGGTCTATGGCTGCGGTTTTTCCGGACACGGGTTCAAATTCGCGCCGGTGATAGGAGAGGCGCTTGCGGACCTGGCGCTGGAAGGGGCGACGCGGCTTCCGATCGACTTTCTGTCGGCGCGCCGCTTTGCGTCCGATACCGTCAAGGCAACCGCCTGAGTTGCCGCTGTAACCCGGCCAGCGCCCGTGCCGCAGAGTTGGATGTCGGTTCCACTAGGTGGCTGGCGGAGGGGAGGGGACCGGGAACGAGAGTTCTCAACCGTTTGAGGTGTGCTGTGACCCCCGGTTTTCCCTCCATCTGATGCTAGAGTCCGGCCCAACGAGAGGACCGGACCATGAAGCGATCGAAGTTCACGGAGGAGCAGATCATCGGCGTCCTGCGGGAGCAGGAAGCGGGGGCGAAGACGTCGGAGGTCTGCCGGCGGCACGGCATCAGCAGCGCCACGTTCTACGCGTGGAAGGCGAAGTTCGGGGGCATGCAGGTGTCCGACGCCAAGAGGCTGAAGGCGCTCGAGGACGAGAACGCAAAGCTCAAGCGGCTCTACGCCAACGCCATGCTCGACAACGCCGCACTGAAGGATCTGCTCGGCCGAAAGTGGTGACGCCCGTCGCGAAGCGCGCCGCGGTTGCTCATCTCGTCGAGGCCCACGAGATGAGCGAGCGGCGGGCGTGTCACCTGGTCGGAGCGGATCGGTCGACGGTCCGCTATCGCAGTCGGCGTCCGGACGACGCCATGCTCCGCGACCGGCTGCACGAGTTGGCCGGCCAGCGCCGACGGTTCGGCTACCGGCGCCTCCACGTGCTGCTGCGCCAGGAGGGCCTGGTGATGAACCGCAAGAAGACCGAACGGATCTACCGCGAGGAGAAGCTGACGGTGCGACGAAGGCGGGGACGCAAGAAGGCGACGGGAAGCAGGGCGCCGATCCTTGTCGAGGCCGTGCCGAACGCACGCTGGTCCGTGGATTTCGTGCACGACCAGCTCGTCTCCGGTCGGCGCCTGCGCATCCTGAACGTGGTGGACGACGTCACCAAGGAATGCCTCGCGGCCGTGGTCGACACCTCGATCTCGGGCAAGAGGGTGGCGCGGGAGCTGGGTACTCTCGTGGCGCGGCGCGGCAAGCCGGGGCTCATTGTCAGCGATCACGGCACCGAGTTCACCTCGAACGCCATGCTCGAATGGACCCAGGAAGCTGGCGTCGCCTGGCATTTCATCGCCCCGGGCAAGCCAATGCAGAACGGCATATGCGAAGCGTTCAACGGCCGGATGCGCGACGAGCTTTTGAACGAGACGCTGTTCTTCAGCCTCGATCAGGCAAGGGAGGCGGTCGCGCGTTGGGTCGCCGACTACAACCAGCACCGTCCCCATTCAGCCCTGGGATACACCACACCCGCGGCCTACGCCGCCCAACTCAACGCAATGGGCGACCCGCTCCGCGCACCTGAACCGCTGCGCGGCTCGCCCATTGCTCCGTCGGCGCGCGAGCGCCATGCTGACCGCCGGGCTCTGGCCGCAGGTGGATGAAGGTCGGGGGTCACAGCA
>CAZWDD010000586.1:0-2166 GCA_964632345.1 uncultured Solibacteraceae bacterium
TATGACCGGGCGGTCCGCAACACGGGCGTACGGATTGTGGAGTTTGAGACGGCCGAGGACGCCCAGCGGCTGGCCGGGCCGCAGACCGCGCTGATGCTGTTCTTCAATGACGCCAACAGCCGGGGCAAGATTCAGGCGGCCGAGTTTGCCGCGTTGGGCAAGAAGCTGAACGTGCCGACCTTCATCGACTGCGCCGCCGATTGTTTTCCGGTGGAAAACATGACGAAGTACAACAAGCTGGGCTTCTCGCTGGTGACCTTCTCCGGCGGCAAGGGCCTGCGCGGACCGCAGTCGGCCGGCCTTCTGATGGGGCGCGCGGACCTGATCGCCGCCGCGCGCATGAACTCGTCCCCGAACGGCGATGCCATCGGCCGCGGCATGAAGGTGAACAAGGAAGAACTGCTCGGGATGTACGCGGCCATCGAGTCGTTCATGAAGCGGGACCACACGGCCGAGTGGAAGGAATGGGAACGGCGGATCCAGGTGGTGGCCGATAGCGTGAAGTCGGCGCCATCGGTCAAGACCGAGCAGTATGTGCCGGAAGTCGCCAACCATGTGCCGCACCTGAAGATCACCTGGGACCCGAGCCAGATCAAGCTGACCTACCGGGAAGCGGCAACGCGCCTGCGTGAAGGAACACCGTCGATCGAAGTCGTGCCGGGCTCGGTGGAGTCGCTCAACGTTGGCGTATGGATGTTGCAGCCCGGCGAAGAGCGGATTGTCGCCAAACGAATTCGCGAAGTGTTGAAGAGCGCGTAGTCCAAAGCGGTCGATTTTTCTCCCCCAAAGGCCCGCCGGCCACGTACGCCGCGGGCGGTAAACCGTCGTCCGTCCTGGGCCCGGCTGCGGCGTCCGCGCACCG
Source organism: uncultured Solibacteraceae bacterium (assembly GCA_964632345.1). Taxonomy (GTDB): domain Bacteria; phylum Acidobacteriota; class Terriglobia; order Bryobacterales; family Bryobacteraceae. The sequence goes on from CAZWDD010000586.1 coordinate 863, forward strand.
TCGCCGCCTCCCCAAAACAAAGCCCCTTGTATTAAGATGAAACAACGTTTTGATGAGTCCATCGAAACGGTGAAAAAGTTCAGAAAGGATGGTGTCCCGGTGAGTTCCATTAAAGACTCCGAAAAGGACAAGCGAGCCCAATCCGGCGTTTCCCGCCGCTCCTGGCTCCGCGGCGCCGGTATCGGCACCGGCGTCGTCGGCTCCGGTGTTCTCGCTCCCGAAGCCGAAGCGCAAGCCGCTCCCAAGATCATGTCCGGTGAGGTCGAGATCACGCTCGACGTCAACGGCCGCAAGCGCAGTGTGAAGGTGGAGCCGCGGACCACACTGCTCGACGCGCTCCGCAACCGCATGGACCTGACCGGCGCCAAGCGCGTCTGCGATCGCGGGACCTGCGGCGCCTGCACGATTTCGATTGGCGGAAAGGTTGTGTACGGTTGCTCCGTGCTCGCCGTCGACGCGGTGGGCAAGGCCATTCAGACGATTGAGGGCATCGCGCCGGAAGGCCAGATCCATCCCGTCTCGGCCGCGTTTGTGAATCATGACGCTCAGCAGTGCGGCTACTGCACGCCGGGCTTCGTGATGGCGGCCAAGGGCTTCCTGGACCGCAATCCGAACCCGACGGCGGCCGACATCGAGAAGGGCCTGGCCGGCAACATCTGCCGCTGCGGCACCTACGTGGGCGTCCGCAAGGCAGTGATGGAACTCGCCAAGGTGAAGGGAGGCTCGAATGCCTGAATATAAATGGCCACCGATGAATAAGCGGAAGATCATGGGGCAGCGCATCAGCCGCCTCGACGGGCCCGTCAAATCTTCCGGCCGCGCGAAGTACCCGAGCGATCTGAACCCGCCGGGACTGCTGCATGCGGCCATGCTGACCTCGCCCTACGCCCACGCCAAGATCCGTTCGATCGATGTTTCGGCCGCCAAGGCGCTCCCCGGCGTTACCGCCGTGCGGACTTTTGTGCAGGCCGGCGCCGAGATCCAATGGGCCGGAGCGGAAATCGCCATCGTCTCGGCGAATACCGAAGAGATTGCTCGCGATGCCGTCCGCGCCATCAAGGTGGATTGGGAAGTACTCCCGCACGTCGTCAAGGAAGATAACCTTGCCAAGGCCGGCACGCGCGCCAAAGCAGCGGGTGAACAGGTGACCGGCGACCCCGATAAGGCCTTCGCCGACGCGGACGTGAAGCTCGAGGCCGAGTACGGTATTCCTGTCATCACGCACTGCTGCCTGGAACCGCACGGACAGGTCATCTCCTGGAAGGGGGATAAGGTGGACTTCCACCCCTCGACGCAGGCCGTGT
>CAZWDD010000587.1:0-2161 GCA_964632345.1 uncultured Solibacteraceae bacterium
ATAGTACTTCCACGCCGCCATCCGGTCCTCCAGAATCTCCGGCACCGCTCCGCGCTCTTCCGCGGCGACTCGCTGTTCCTGCCGCCGGAACACCGCCAGGACATTCCGGTCATCGCCGCCACCCATCCACAGTTCCGCCTCTAATCCGGCCCGTTCGCCCGCCCGCCGCAACGTCTCTGTCGTAAAGCCATAAACGTGCGCCTCATGGAAGATCCGGTTCGGATTCTGCTGTCGGCTGGCGATGTTCGGCACCTCCACGATCAGCCGCCCGTCTTCCTTCACCCACTCCGCCCAACGCCGCAGCGCGGCCACCGGATCGTGCAGATGCTCCAACACGTGAAAGGAGGTCACGATGTCGTACCCGCCCGGACTACAGGCAAAGCTGAACGTGGACTCGTTCCGGATCCGAACCCCATACGCCTCCACGCCGAACGCCGCAAACGATCCGTCGATTTCGATCCCCTCCGCCTCGCAGCCGTGCCTGCCAAGGACGTACAACCACTCTCCCGAGGCCGCTCCCACGTCGAGTACCTTCGCTCCGGCGCCAATGGTTCCCTTCAATCGCTCCCATCGCGACACGGCCAACCGCCCGGCACGGTACATCCGCCGCCGCGCCGGTACCGCCGCACCCTTATACTCCTGCCGGTACCGCTCCCCATGAAACGCGGAGATCTCCTCGCAGGGCGGCAGCGGCTCGGTTCGGACTAAGCCACAGCGAAGGCAGGCCACGGTCGTCAGTGGCCGCCCGTGGCGATCCTTAGTGCCAACGATCTTTACCTCGAACCGGTCGCATACCGGGCATGCATTTGCGCTTGTCATGGGCCCCGTTATCGCAGTTCCGACATCTTAGCAGAACCTATTGCAGAACCTTCAATGGCGAAGGCGCCGGTGCCGGTTCCTCATTCTGTTTCGCCCAGAACTGGCCCACCCGCACCGAATTCCGGAAGATCAGACCCACCGGAAACACTCCGCCGAGTTTGTGTGCCGATACCGCCGCCAGTCCCATCGAAGCGATGCACCCGCACTGCGAACAGTCCGGGTTTCCGCCATATTGGCACGGAGTCACCTTCGTCTTCAGATCGGCCGACAGTACCTGCGTCGTCAGCGCAAAAACGCACTCCTCCGGGCCATGCGGCGGCGTCAGGAACTGCCGCACCAACCCGTCGCGCATGTCGAGCTTCGGATATTGCGTCCGCAGCACCAGCAGTTCCTCCACGGCCCGCTGCCGTTCGGCTGCCGTCAGAATCTCGGGCATGTCGTCGCCCACCTGCGGCGTGAACAGGCTGAACCAAACCTTGCGGATCTCCGCCCGCGGGGTCCAGAAATCCAGGAACTCCCGCAAGTACCCCGGACGTATCATCATCTGTCCGGTGATCGTGCTGTGGATGGTGATCTGCTGCCCGACGATGTTCTTCAGAATCCGGTCATAGGTGGCCGGCGCCCGCCGCACGTCGTGGTCCGGCTGCAGTCCATCGATTGAAACCACCACCGTCATGTGATCCAGCTTGCCCCACGAAGGATGCATCGGCCGGAACGCGCTTGTCACCACTTGGACATGGATCCCGCGATCCAAAAGCAGCGGCACCAGCGCCTCTACCTCCCGGTAACGCACTAGTGGGTCGCCGCCGACTAGCGAAAGGTGCAGCGGCTTGATGCGGTCCACCACCTCAAGTACGCCGTCGATCAGTTCTTGTCCCTTCCGGTCCGACAATCCGCGCAGCGTCACTTCGCCGCCCAGATGGGCATCGTCAAATGCGTAACAGCCCGGACAACGCAGCGGACACTCCTTCGTGATCTCGATCGATAACGACGGTGGCTTCCCCTGCAGGATCTTGCCCCAGGCCTTGATGAGTTCCATTACGGTCATCTGTGCTCCCCCCTACCACCTCAAACTGCGAGGCATTAGCTGGAGTGTAGCGCACCGTTCAGCGCGAGCGCGGCAGCAACGTGTTACCTGGCGCGTAGATCCCGATCCAGTGATTGGCAAACTGCAGATCCGCCGATGGCTTCACCAACGGCATATGACAACCCACGCAGCTCTGTGTCTTCGCCACCGGCCGCGAATGGCGCGGCGCCTTGTGGCAATCCATGCATGCCTCCGCGCGCGCCGGTTTTGCATTATGCGCATCGTGGCAGGTGTAGCAGGTCAGCTTCCCCTCGC
>CAZWDD010000588.1:0-2158 GCA_964632345.1 uncultured Solibacteraceae bacterium
CTTTTCTTGCGTAACTATTCGTCCTGTAATCAACAACTTGCGAAAATCAGTCTGCTTCACACGCAGGAGGTCCGGGGTTCGAGTCCCTGCGCGCCCACCATTAGAATCAATCACTTAGCGGCATCCGCCGCCCTTCTCCCCGCCACACTACCCACCCAGTCGAGTACTGGTACCCCCTTCAAGGCCTCTACTCAAGCCTGCTCGTGACGACGCTAACTGCTTGTTTCAAAAAGGGTTAGCAAAATTCGGCGCATTGGCTTAATTTCCAAAAACAGCCCACCCAATAGCCCACCCAACGCAATCTGTTGATTTTGTTGAACAATGTTGCCAATTTCGACTGAATCGCGCAGGAGGTCGAAGACAGGAGGTCAAACGTGGGTTGTCCCAGTTAAGGATCGTTACTTGTCGCGAAAATTCGTTTGTCTTCCTTTGGTAAACCGCTGGCTTTCCCTTGGCTTTGCGCTAAGCTTCGGCAAGAGGTGCTGATGCCGTCAATTCTCAGCGAGACTCCAATTGAAACCGAGATCCGCGACGCTCAACTTCGCCCCGGACCGGTCTGTCCACATAACGATTTGTGGACACTTATTTTGTGACTCGGATTTCGAGTCTCTCTGTCAATGCGGTTGCCACCGTACGCTTACCAGCAAATAGCGGGGCGCGGTGTCCCGGGGAAGTGCTTCCCTGATATGCTGCGCGGTCCACTCCGCAGTGGGATGAGCGGTCACGGCAAAGTGGAGAATCCGGCGGCCGGTCGTGGGCCAGCACCAGAAAGACATAAAGCACCTGGATCGGATCGTCGGCACCGTAAAGAAGTCGACCGACACCATCGTCTTGAGGTGATGTTTAAAGTAGGACCGCCACCTCTGCGATGGCGGTTTGCGGGGGCGGACTATGTATCCGCTCACGCTCGTTTCGCCGACGGCAATGCCAACTTGAGCAGTTCGCCGTGAATCCGCGGCGGTGCGCCCCAGAGAGGGTTGTCGCTGCTAATCTTACGAATCAAAGATCGGACATCCGCCGGAACTGTCGGTCGCCCCAGCCTCCCCCATCCGAATCTTCCACGTCCAAAAGAGTCCGAAGCCCTTGCGATGCCACCCGATCACGATCGCCGGCTTCATGATGGCTGCACTCTATTGCCAATCTTACCAGACCGCCGACAACCAAGCCCATAGGAACCGATCAGAGGCCGTCAGCTGCGGCCGCTGCACCGACCGGTGCAGAACACCGAGTTGATGGCGGAGGGCCAGAATCTCAAGCTGAAGCGCCGTTCGTTGGCGAAAGAAAGCCAAGAATGCCGCCACCAGCGCCACCAACGGAGACAGACTTTCGATCTTGTCTAGTGATCGCGCTGACGAAAGCGCGATAGTTTATCGGAGTTGAATACTCCAATGTTGGAAGCTTGAAGCGCGAGATCCAGCTTGAGAAATCCAATGTGGAATTGCGCTCTCGATGTCGACCCGGGAGCTAGCTAGAACGTGAATCAGAAAAACCTAGTTTGCGCGAGTTTGGCGACAGTGATCTTGGAACTCTAAATTGTTGATCTAGGGTGGGATGTCCGAATGTTCACTCCCGCTGCGATTCGCCCAATTTAGGGCAGTTCTGCGCGTTTGTCACACTTTTGTCCCACCAAGCTTGCCGTTTAACGGTTTTTCCTACTCAAACCGTCGCTTCTCCGCCACAATGGTCCTCGGTTGGCGAAGCGGAAGCAGGCACAACAACTAGGGGGCTCGCGGACTCGAACTGGATTGCCTAGGATCGCACGTTACGAAACGTTCCAGGCCCGCTCTTGCGGGATCGGACCGGGTTTTTGCAGACCACCCCGGGCTATCGATAGAGCGGTAGACTCATTTCGCGCAGTTCCGACCTCCACGGAGTGCACTTCTGATTCCGGGCGGCTAGCGCGATGCGGAACACTCCGTTGGGATGCAGTTCGAACTGCCATCCCAACGCATCGTCTTCAGTGTGAAACGCTATGCCGTCACCGTCAAGTTGAAACGAAAAGCTCTGCAATGGTAGCGATAATCCCAAGCCTTTTGCTTTGCTGTAAGCCTCTTTCAGCGTCCACAGTTCGAAGAACTTCGCTTGCTGCTCTGCCTCCAGACAATGCAGGATCTGCTCCTGCTCGCCCGGTGTGAAGACGCGGGTGATCAATTCTCGC
>CAZWDD010000589.1:0-2150 GCA_964632345.1 uncultured Solibacteraceae bacterium
GGGTCGGAAAAAGTCGATGCGCCGTCTGTTCTTTTCGAGTCTACCCGGTTGCGGGGTTAAACTTTCAGCCGAAAGCTAATCTGACGCCCCTCTCCTTCGAAGCTTCCTACCGCGCCTACTATCGGTTGAGCCGGCGGAAACGCTCGTCCTTCCGCAACTCCTCCAGCCCGAGGCTCCCCTCCACGGCCTCGCGCGGAAAGCCCCTCTCAATCGCCCTGCCCACCCAATCTAACGCCTCGGTCCGAAACCCCAACGCCTCATATACTTCCGCCGCAACCACCATCACGTTCACGTTTGAAGGTGCCAGCGCCAGCGCCTTTTGGATATTCTCGAGCGCGTCGCGCCGCGTCCCGTTAAATGCCTGATACGCGGCCAGGTCAGCCAGTAGCGCGGGATCGCCCGGTGCCGTCCTTAACTTCTGCAGTACTTCGGCCTGTGCCCTCCCAAATGCATCCCGCGACTTGTCTTTCTGCCCGGGCAAGCGCTCGTAGGCCTTTGCCAGACTCTCCCAAACCTTATGATCGGACATATCTTTTTCGAGCGCCCTCTCATACCAACTGGCGGCGGAAGCCCATTCTCGTCGCTTCATGCTTAACGCGCCCAGATTAACCAGTACCGGCACTTTCGCCTCTAGGCTCGCCGCTTTCTCCAGATATCGTTGGCTCTCATCGTACCGTCCAAGTTGTAGCAGCACCCCACCCAAGTTTGAAAGGACCCGTGGATTTTCCGGCGCAATCCGCAGCGCAGCGCGAAACTGCTCGGCTGCATCCTGAAAACGTCCCCGATTGGCGTAGAAGACGGCAAACCGATTCAGAACGGTCCACGACTGTCCGTCCTTTCGTATCGCGCTGTGAAATGCGTCTTCCGCCTTGTCTGGAACGCCCATTTGCATGTATGCCGTCGCTCTCGCAAAGTCCACTTCTGCTGAATCCGCCCCAGCCACCCGCGCCGCCTCCAGCCTTGCCAGTGCGGCTGTCGGTTTACGCTCCGCCAGGTACAGCTCTGCTCGCTCCACTTGAACCCGTGCGGCCCCCGGTTCCAGGCGGTCAGCCTCGTCCAATGCGTCAGCCGCCTTCCGTCCCCACGATGCGTCTCTTGTTCGGATAAACTCCAGACGGTTCGCCCGCGCCAAGCCCAGATAGGCCTCCGCTGTTTCTCCATCGGTGCGCAGTGTCTCCTCGAATGCCGCAATTGCCCTCTTTGGGTCGTTTGGCAAATGCCCCAGCCCACGCAGAACTCCCTTTGAATGAGGACCGCCAGGTTGCGTTAAAACCTCCCGCAGTCCATACCGCCCCCGTAATCTGACAGCCGCTTCGCGGGCAAGACCATCAAGAGTTCTCTCGTTGAGATCATAATGATCGATGACGGATCCATCCGCTGCGTCATAGACGGTCAACAGTAGCGAGTATCCATCCTTGCCTGCGTGAAGTTCCCCGCCAACTGCCTGCGTCACCCCTAGTCGCTGCCTCGCCTCCGCCAACCCGCGGACCCCCTGGTGCTCCAATTCGGCCGAACTCACCCACGCGACCGAGGAAGCTCGTGCCGCCCCGGCCATACCGTCCCCGATCTTGCTGGCAAATCCGGCCGCCAGGTACTCATCCGCTCCCTTCCCCGCGGCAAACGGCAGGACGGCCATTCGCTGCACCTCCGGTTCGCTCACTGCAATTCGATCCCGCCATACCCACCCTAATCCCGCCGTCAGACATAGTACCGCCAACGCGGTTGTCCTCTGCTTCGTGAACCGTTTGGACTTGTCGCTTCGCAGGACGTCTGATTCCACCTCCTCAAGAATTTGGCTGGCCCGTCTGAAGCGGCCCGCCGGTTCAAAGGACAAACATCGGAGAATCGCGCGCTCCCACCCGGCGCTCAGCGTTGGGACATGTGTCGAGGGGCGATCCGGCCCCGACACCATTCGCTTCATGGCGTCAGCCAGGGTGCTACCCTCCCCGAACGCCCGATGCCCTGTCAGCATCTCAAAAAGGATCAATCCTAGTGCGTACAAATCCGTAGCTGGAGTCGCCGCAGTTCCCATCAGTTGTTCCGGCGCCATATAGGCGGGCGTCCCGATTATGTTTCCGGTCATCGTTGCATACGGCGCCACCACGTCGATGTTTTCCGTGGTCCGCGCAATCCCGAAGTCCATCACCACT
>CAZWDD010000590.1:0-2144 GCA_964632345.1 uncultured Solibacteraceae bacterium
CCTCGTCGGTGAATCCACCACATGGCCCGGTTGGCCCGATTCCGCTTCGCGACATCCCGCTCGATGGGCTCCGCGCCGCTTTGGCGGGGATGCCGTTCGCCGCCGAAGCGATGGCGTTGGCCGAATCGGCCTACCACGACGGCGCCACCTTCGGCAGTGCCTTCCGCAAGCTGGTCGAGGATCTGTTGCGGCCGTACGGGCTGCTGTTCCTGGACCCCCTCGATCCGGCCATCCGGCAAATCGCGGCGCCGTTTCTCTCCCGCGCTCTCAGCCTGTCGAAGGTTCTCGTCGCCGCCGTGCAACAGCGCAGCCGCGAACTGGAAGCCAAGGGATACCACGCCCAGGTGCACCTGGATGATTCGGCCTCGCTGCTCTTCTCGCTGGAAGGCGGAAAGCGCACGGCTCTGAAGCGAAGCGGAGACCGCTTCAACGAACGTTCGCTGGAGGAACTGCAGGCGCGCCCCGAACTTCTGTCCCCGAATGCCCTGCTTCGGCCGGTCCTGCAGGACTACCTGCTGCCGACCGTGGCCTACTTCGGAGGTCCGGCGGAACTGGCGTACTTTGCGCAGAGCGCGCCGCTCTATGACGCACTGCTCGGCCGCATGCCGGTAGTAGCGCACCGCGCATCGTTCACCCTGCTCGACCGCCACGCCGCCAAGCTGACCAAACGTTACCAACTCGGCCTGCGGGACATTGCCGTACCCGAAGTGGACCTGCGGGAGAAAGTGGCCTCGCGACTGATCCCCGAAGGCCTGGTGGCGCAGTTTGCCGCTTCGCGGAGCGTTGTGGAGAAGGAATTGAACCAATTGGCCAGCGGCGTCAAGGACTTCGGACCGGGCCTGGAGAAGGCACTCGCCCGCAGCCGGGCGCGGATGCTGTATCAGTTGGAAAAGATGGAGCGGAAAACCGCCCGCGAAGCCCTTCGCCGCGATGAGCGCGCAACGGCGGACGCGCGTTATCTGCACGATCTTGTCTATCCGCATCGCCATTTGCAGGAGCGTATCTACGGCCTGCTGCCGTTTCTGGCAGCGCACGGACCTGACCTGATCGAGCGCATTTACGAGTGCGTCGAACCCGGGTGTCCGGATCATCAACTGCTCTCGCTCGATTGATACACTGACGCCTATGCGCCCCAACGCGGTGAAGGTGGCCCTCCGGGAGGGCAAGACAGTTCTCGGGACTTCCTACGGTCAACTGCGCGATCCGGAAATCGCCCGTATTCTGAAGGCCGGCGGATTTGACTACGTCTACCTAGATGGCGAGCATGGCGGATTCGGCATCGAGACGATCCAGAACATATGCCGCGTGGCCACGCTTTGCGGTCTGACCGTCTTCACGCGCGTTGCGGATATGGAGTACGAGTTGATCGCCCGCGCGCTCGATTGCGGCTCGGACGGCATTATTTTTCCGCGCGTGGAATCCCCCGAACTGCTGGAGCGCGCCGTCTCCTGGTGCAAGTTCCCGCCGGTGGGGATCCGCGGTTTCGGACTCACCGTGATGCAGTCCAACTATGAGCCCGTCACGATTTCCGAGATGATCGCGCACCGGAACGAGAACGGCATGGTAGTGCTGCAGATTGAGACCGTGAAGGCGCTGGAGGCACGCGACGAACTGCTATCGGTGGCCGGAATCGATGTGGTCATGGTGGGCCCGGTGGATCTATCGATTTCGCTCGGAATTCCGGGCGAATTTGAGCATCCGAAATTCATCGAGGCGATCGATCAGATCCGGGACACCTGCGTGGCGAAGGGAATCGTGCCCGGCATCCAGTGCCGCGGCGTGGCGCTCTCGAAATTCTGCCGCGACCGCGGGTTCCGCTTCCTCGGCACGTCGAACGAGTGGAATCTGCTGCTCGAAAAGGCGAAGGAGACAGTGGCCGCGCTGCGGTAGCGCGGCTAGGCCAGAACGTCCTTGATCACCTCGCCCTCCACGTCGGTGAGGCGCATGTAGCGGCCGTTGTGGAGATAGGTGAGGCGCGTGTGATCGAAGCCCATGAGGTGGAGGATGGTTGCGTGGAGGTCGTTAACCTTCGCCGGCTTCTCCACTGCTTCCAATCCGTACTCGTCGGTGGCCCCGTAGAGGGTGCCGCCCTTCACGCCGCCGCCGGCCATCCAGACGGTGAAGCCGTAGGGGTTATGATCCCG
>CAZWDD010000591.1:0-1015 GCA_964632345.1 uncultured Solibacteraceae bacterium
TGACACTGAGAGTGATTCCTGAAGCGCCGATAACAAAGGTCGCTCAGCATGAAGGGGAAATTCGGGAACGGAGGGGGAGCGGCAGCCGCGACACTGCCGATATACTGCGAGAGCTTTAGCGCAAATCATCAGGAGCGAGAGGCAGCTTAGAAAGCCGACGCCGCGCGGGCCCTGGCGGGGCGCCGCGCGGCGTTGGGGTTTGGGAGTATCGTCCTACTTGGAAAGCTGGCCGAGGACGTAGGGGAGGATGCCGCCGTTGCGGTAGTACTCGACTTCCATGGGCGTATCGATGCGGACCTTGACATTGAAGGTCTTCGACGTGCCGTCGGCGGCGGTGGCGGTGACGGTGGCAATCTTGTTGCCGAAGACGGCTTCCTTGACGCCGGTGACGCTGATCTCTTCGAGCCCGGTGAGGCCGAGGGATTCCTTGTTGGCGCCGTCGAGGAATTCGAGCGGGAGGACGCCCATGCCGACCAGGTTGGAACGGTGGATGCGCTCAAAGCTTTCGGCAATGACGGCGCGGACGCCGAGGAGGGCGACGCCCTTGGCGGCCCAGTCACGGGACGAACCGGAGCCGTACTCCTTACCGGCGATGATCATGAGCGGCGTGCCGGCGGCCTGATACTTCATGGACGCGTCGTAGATCCACATCTTCTCGCCGGAGGGAACGTGGACGGTCCAGGTGCCTTCGGTGCCGGGGACCATGGCGTTGCGGAGGCGGATGTTGGCGAGGGTGCCGCGGACCATGACCTCATGATTGCCGCGGCGGGCGCCGTAGCTGTTGAAGTCGGCGGGCTTGACGCCGAGATCCATGAGGTACTTGCCGGCGGGGGAGTCCTTGGCGATGTTGCCGGCGGGGGAGATGTGATCGGTGGTGACCGAGTCGCCGAGGGCGGCAAGGACGCGGAGGCCGGTGATGTCGGCGATGGAGGTTTCCGGATCGACGGGATTGTCGAAGTAGGGCGGCTTCTTGATGTAGGTGGAGTTGTCGTCCCAGGCGGACTGATCGGACTTG
>CAZWDD010000591.1:1025-2142 GCA_964632345.1 uncultured Solibacteraceae bacterium
CCCAGTGAGCGTCGCCGGCGAAGACGTCGGCGTACTGGCGGGCGAACTGGTCGCGGCGGACGCTGGTCTTGAGGGTATTAGCGATCTCCTCGTTGGTGGGCCAGATGTCGCGGAGGTAGACGTCGGAGCCGTCGGAGCCTTTGCCGATGGGGTCGTTCTGGAGGTCGGTATCGACGCGGCCGGCGAGGGCGTAGGCGACGACGAGCGGGGGCGAGGCGAGATAGTTGGCGCGGACCTGCGGGTTGACGCGGCCTTCGAAATTCCGGTTGCCGGAGAGGACGGCGGCGACGGTGAGTTTTTCGTCGGCGACGGCCTTGGAAACGTCGTCAGGCAGGGGGCCGGAGTTGCCGATGCAGGTGGTGCAGCCGTAGCCGACGAGGTTGAACTTGAGCTGTTCGAGGTAGGGGAGGAGACCGGCGTCGGTGAGGTAGTCGATGACGACCTTGGAGCCGGGGGCGAGGGAGGTCTTGACCCAGGGTTGGGTGGAGAGCCCCTTCTCAACGGCCTTCTTGGCGAGGAGGCCGGCGGCGACGAGGACGGAGGGGTTGGAGGTGTTGGTGCAGGAGGTGATGGCGGCGATGACGACGGCGCCATCCTTCACTTCGCCGCTGCCCTTGATTTCCCCGTTGAGGGCGGTGAGGAAGTTCTGCTTGACGTCGGGGAGGTTGATGCGGTCCTGGGGCCGCTTGGGGCCGGCGAGGGAGGGGACGACGGTGGCGAGATCGAGTTCGAGCGTGTCGTTGTAGACGGGGTCCGGGGCGCCCTTTTCGAGGAAGAGGCCCTGCTCCCTGGCGTAGGCTTCGACGAGGGCGATCTGCTCTTCGGAGCGGTTGGAGAGGTGGAGGTAGGTGAGGGACTGTTCGTCGATGGGGAAGAAGCCGATGGTGGCGCCGTATTCGGGGGCCATGTTGGCGATGGTGGCGCGGTCGGCGAGGGGGAGGGCGGAGACGCCGTCACCGAAGAACTCGACGAACTTGCCGACGACACCTTTTTTGCGGAGCATCTGGGTGACGGTGAGGACAAGGTCGGTGGCGGTGACGCCTTCGCGGAGCTGGCCGTGGAGCTTGAAGCCGACGACCTGCGGGAGGAGCATGGTGATGGGCTGGCCGAGCATGCA
>CAZWDD010000592.1:0-2129 GCA_964632345.1 uncultured Solibacteraceae bacterium
CTGCGTGAGCCCCCCGCTCATCCCTCCGGCCTCGACGTCATCACCCAGCTTGCCGTCCGTGACAAGCTGCGCATCGCCGTCCTCGAACGGATGGCCGACGTTCCCGTCCTCTTCGGCCCCCCTTGCGCCATCCCCGCCTGGCGCCATCGCGAACGCACCGCCCCCTTCGTCGAATCCATGGCTGCCGCCACTCCGTGGAACCTCTACGGCTTCCCCGCGCTCGTCCTGCCCTTCGGTTTTACACCGGACGGCCTTCCTGTCGGCATCCAACTCGTTGGCCGGCCCTTCGAAGAGGAACTACTCCTTTCCCTCGGCGCCGCCCTCGAAGAAGCTCGCGGACCCTTCCCTCTCGCCCCACTACAATGAAATTCAGGATGCGCCGACTTTTCGCTATCGCCCTCTTGGCCACCATCAGCATGCTCCCCGCCGCCGAATCGCGCAAGATCTTCGATTACCCCTATCAACAACACGACTTCCCCAACGGCCTCCGGCTCATCACCGTGCGGACGGACTACCCCAACATCGTCGCCCTCTACATCGTCGTCAACGCCGGCTCCCGCAACGAGGTCGAACCCGGCAAAAGCGGCTTCGCCCACTTCTTCGAACACGTCATGTTCCGCGGCACGAAGAAGAACCCGCCCCAGAAATGGGAAGCCACCATGAAGGCCGCCGGCGCCGCCACCAATGCCTTCACCAGTGACGACCTCACCGCCTACCACGCCACCTTTTCCAAGGAAGGCCTCGCCTCCATCCTCGAACTGGAAGCCGACCGCTTCCAGAATCTCGACTACTCCGAAAGCGTCTTCCGCACCGAGGCCCTCGCCGTCAACGGCGAATACAACAAGAACTCCGCCGCCCCTACCTCCAAGCTCTACGAGAGGCTCCGCGAAACCGCCTTCGACGCTCATACCTACAAACACACCACCATGGGCTTCCTCGCCGACATCAAGGCGATGCCCGATCAATACGCCTACTCCCGCGAATTCTACAGCCGCTTCTACCGCCCCGAATACACCACTATCCTCGTCGTCGGCGACGTCAAGCCGGAAGCGGTGAAGCCCCTCGTCGAAAAGCACTGGGGCAACTGGCAGCGCGGCTCCTACACCGCCGCTATCCCCACCGAGCCGCCCCAGTCCGCCGAGCGTCGCGCCCATGTCGATTGGCCCACCCCCACCCCTCCCTGGCTCACCGTTGCCTACAAAGCCCCCGCCTACACCGACACCGAAAAGGACACCGCCGCCCTCGACCTCATTGCCGACCTCGCCTTCGGCCCCACCTCGCCCCTCTACCAGCGCCTCGTCGTCCAAGAGCAGAAGGTCGACGCCATCAGCGGCTCATCTCCCTCCCGCGTCGATCCCGGCCTCTTCACCGTCTTCACCCGCGTCAAACCCGGTACCGATGTCGACGCCATCCGCGAAGACATCATCTCCACCCTCAACGGCTTCAAGGATACGCCCGTCGACCCCAAGCGCCTCGACGCGGTCAAGAAAAACCTCCGCTACGATTTCGCCCTGTCCATGAACAACAGCGAGGCCATCGCCGGCGCGCTCGCCCGCGCCATCGCTCTCCGCCGTACCCCGGAAACCCTGAACCGCCTCTACGCGCTCTACGAGCAGATCACTCCGGCCGACCTCGTCGCCGCCGCTCGCAAATATTTCGTCGAAACCAGCCGCACCGTCGTCACCCTCGCCGGACCGAAATCCAAATGAAGACGCTCGCCCTCTCCCTTCTTCTCATGTCTGCCATCGCCCCCGCCATGGATGTCGTCGCCATGCCCGGCCAGTCGCCGCTCATTCAGTTCCGCCTCGTCTTCCGCGCCGGCTCGGCCAACGATCCCAAGGGCAGGGAAGGCGCCGCCGCCTTCACCGCCGCCATGCTCTCCGATAGCGGCACCAGGGACCGTACCTATAAGCAGATCATCGAGGCCCTGTACCCCATGGCCGCCCGCTTCGAAGCCCAGGTCGACAAGGAGATGATCGTCTTCACCGGCGCCACCCATGTCGACAACCTCGATGAGTACTACGGGATCGTCCGCGACCTCCTCCTCAATCCCGGCTGGCGCGAGGACGACCTCAAACGCGTCCGCGACAATCAGAAAAACGCCCTCCGCCTCTCCCTCCGCGAAAACA
>CAZWDD010000593.1:0-2121 GCA_964632345.1 uncultured Solibacteraceae bacterium
TTTCTTGCAGGGGCCGCGCTGGCCCAGCGCGTGTACGCGGCCAATGACCGGGTACAGGTGGGGGTCATCGGCGCCGGGGGCCGGGCGCAGCACCTGATGCGGTCCCTCGTCAGGATGCCGGGCGCAAAGATTGTCGGCGTCTGCGACGTATGGGATGCCAACCTGGAGAAAGCCTCCGCGCTGGCTGGCAATGTCAGTAAGTCAAAGGACCATCTGGAACTCCTGACCCGTAAGGACCTGGACGCCGTGCTGATTGCCTCGCCCGACCACTGGCACGTGCAGTTACTCACTGACGCTTGCGCGGCGGGCAAGGACGTTTATGTCGAGAAACCGCTGACTCATGAACTGAGCGAGGGAGCCCAGGCCCTCGACGCGCAACACCGGCATCGCCGCGTGGTGCAGGTGGGAATGCAGCAGCGCTCGATGCCCCACATCCGGAAGGCGCGGGAGTTCGTGCAGTCGGGCCGGCTGGGAAAGATTCACAAAGTCCACTTGACGTGGAACCGGAACACGAACCGGGGCGGACAGATTCCGCAGGTGAGCCCAGCCGAGGTGGACTGGAAGCGGTTCCTGGGCCATGTGCCGGAGCAGCCGTTTGATGCCTACAAGTTCCGGAACTGGCGCTGGTTCTGGGACTTCGGCGGCGGGACATTTACGGACCTCATGGTGCACTGGATCGACGTGGCGCACTGGATTCTCGACCTTGATCACCCCGACGAAGCCGTGGCCATCGGCGACAGCATGCGGCCGGAGTGGCGCTGGCAGACCCCCGACACGGCACAGACACTGCTCCGCTACCCGCGCCAGGGCGTGCAGGCCTATTTCGAGGCCACCTTCGCCAATGCCCGGAACGCCGCGATGATCGAGTTCATGGGCGACGAAGGGACCCTGTATCTGGACCGGGGACGGTATGAGTTACATCCGGAAGCGGCGAAGAAGTCATTTCCGTATGAAGAGGTGATACTCGGCGACGGGCCGCGGGGAGCGGATTTCTACACCCGTCCGGACGGCGAGTTACTCCATCTGGAGAACTGGCTGGAGGCCATCCGGACGCGCCAACCAGCCGCCGCTCCGGTGGAGGCGGGCGTCCTTTCGGCATCCTCGGCGCATCTGGCCAACATCGCGCTGCGCACCGGCCAGACGGCCCGGTGGCCCGGCGAATCCGGGTTCCGCCCGCTATTCGACGGCGTAACGCTAGACGGGTGGGAGGTTGATACACGGGGCCTCTGGAACGTTCGGCACGGGATGATCGTGGGCCGGCACGACGGGCTGCAGTACAACGACTTTCTGCGGAGCCGCCAGCACTTCGGCGATTTTGAGCTGCGGTTGCAGTTCCGCCTCGTGAACGGCGAAGGCAACAGCGGCGTCCAGTTCCGCTCCAAGCCAGCCGACATCCCCCATGAGGTGGCCGGCTACCAGGCCGACATCGGGCAGCAGTATTGGGGCTGCCTCTACGACGAATCGCGACGCAAGCGCGTGCTGGCGCAGGCGCCACCCGAGACGCTCGCGGGTCTCGACCGGAACGGATGGAACGACTACATCATCCGCGCCGAGGGGGCGCGGGTGACCCTGCGGCTGAACGGCCGCCTGACGGTGGACTACGAAGAAAAGGACCCCGGCATCGATCGAAACGGCTTTCTCGCCCTGCAGGTCCATTCCGGACCTGGCATCGAGGTCCATTTCCGCAGCATCCGGATCCGCGAGTTAGGCGCCTGACTTACCCAACTCCCGCAAATGGTTGTAACTGTAAATCCCGGCGTTGTGGCCGTCATTCCAATAGATGCGAATCGCATAACTCCCGACCGCCTCTACGGAATCCATCTTCAGTTTCGGCGTATAGACCCGTAGCGGGTTCGTGTCGGGCTGCCACTTCTGCGGCGGCGTGCCGTGGGCCCCGGTGCAGGTGGCGCACGGGCACTCCCGGCGCAGCAGTTCCAGGCCGAGCGAGGAGTGCGTGCCGTCGGCCCAGTCGATCTCGATCCCGCGGGACTTGGAAATGGCGATGTGCTCGGGTTCGGGTTGCGGAGAGTTGGCGGTGGTCATGATTACTGGACGCGCTCGACGTCCCGGATACCGGAGATGCGCCGGAGCGAGGCGACAACGCGCTCCAACTGCTTCTTG
>CAZWDD010000594.1:0-2110 GCA_964632345.1 uncultured Solibacteraceae bacterium
AGCTCAAGATGGCGGCGAAGTTGGCCGATCTTGGGGTGGACGTACTGGAAGCAGGATTCCCGATCGCATCGCAGGGGGACTTTGAGGCGGTGGAAGCCGTTTCGCGAGAGTTCAACTGGATGCAGGTGGCGGCGCTGGCGCGCTGCACGAAGCTGGATATCGACCGGGCGGCGGAGGCGTTGAAGGGTGCGAAGCGGCCGCGGATCCACACGTTCATGGCGACGTCGGACATTCACCTGCAGTACAAGTTGAAGAAGTCGCGGGAGCAGGTGTTGGAAGACGTGGTGAACTCGGTGCGGCTGGCGCGGACGTATTGCGACGACGTGGAGTTCTCGGCGGAAGACGCGGCGCGGACGGATCCGGATTATCTGGAGCAGGTATCGAAGGCGGCGGTGGAAGCGGGCGCGCGGACGATCAACCTGCCGGACACGGTGGGGTATTCGATACCGTCGGAGTATGCGGAGTTGATCGGGCGGATTGCGAAGGCGCTGGGGGATTCGGCGATTGTGTCGGTGCACTGCCACGATGACCTGGGGCTGGCGGTGGCGAACTCGCTGGCGGCGATCGAGGCGGGGGCGCGGCAGATTGAGTGCACGATCAACGGGATCGGGGAACGGGCGGGGAACTGCTCGCTGGAAGAGATTGTGATGATCCTGAAGACGCGCGGGGACAAGCTGGGCTTCCATACGGGGATTCAGACGGAGCATCTGTTCGCGGCGAGCCAGACGTTGAGTTCGATCATCACATTCGGGCCGCAGCCGAATAAGGCGATTGTGGGGGAGAACGCGTTCGCGCATGAGGCGGGGATTCATCAGGACGGGTACCTGAAGAACAAGTCGACGTATGAGATCATTGATCCGAAGAGCGTTGGGGTTCCCGAGGGCAAGCTGGTATTGGGCAAGCATTCCGGGCGCCACGCGCTGAAGCAGCGATGCGCCGACCTGGGCTATCCGGAGTTGAGCCGCGAGGAACTGGATGTGGTTTATAAAGGTTTCTGCGAACTGGCCGACCGGGTGAAGGGTGTGCGGAACGAATCGATTGCGGCGCTCTGCAAGGAAGCCACGGCTACCCGTGTGAATGCATAACGAAGGACTGCATGGAACTGAATATTCTGACTGTGCCCGGTGATGGAATCGGGACCGAGGTCACCCGCGAAGCGGTGAAGGTATTGGAGAAGGTGGCCAGCCGGTATGGGCACTCGCTGAAGCTGAGCGAGGCGCTGCTGGGCGGGATAGCGATCCACCAGACGGGTTCGCCGTTCCCGGACGACACGGCGCGGAAGGCGCTGGACGCGGACGCGACGCTGATGGGTGCGGTGGGGCTGCCGGAGTTCGACAATGCGCCGCCGGAGAAGCGGCCAGAGAAGGGGCTGCTGGGGATCCGGAAGATCCTCGGGGTGTATGCGAATCTGCGGCCCGTGAAGGCGTGGCCGGCGCTGATTGAATCGTCGCCGTTGAAGAATCATATCGTCGAGGGCGTGGACATGATCATTGTCCGCGAGCTGAATGGCGGGATCTATTATGGCCAGCCGCGGGGCATTGAAGGTTCGGGCGACAGCGAGCGCGGCACGAACACGATGACCTACACGCGGGCCGAGATTGCGCGGATTACGCGGATGGCGTTTCACCTGGCACGGAACCGGAAGAAGAAGGTAACGTCGGTGGACAAGTCGAACGTGTTGGAGACGTCGCAGCTTTGGCGGAAGGTAGTGAACGAGATTGCGCCGGAGTTTCCGGATGTGGAGCTGGAGCACATTCTGGTGGACAACTGCGCGATGCAGCTGATTCTGCGGCCGCGGCAGTTTGACGTGGTAGTGATGGAGAACATGTTCGGGGACATTCTGAGCGACGAGGGGGCGGTGCTGGCCGGGTCGATCGGGATGCTGCCGTCGGCGTCGATCGCCTCGAGGATGGCGTCGGGGGCGTTGGTGGGGTTGTACGAGCCGGTGCATGGATCGGCGCCGGACATTGCCGGGCAGAACAAGGCGAACCCGCTGGGTGCGATTGGATCCGTGGCGGCGATGCTGGAGTACAGCTTCGGACTGAAGGAAGAAGCCGCGGCGGTGAATGCCGCGATGGAAGCCGTTCTGAACAGCGGCCGCGTGACGGCC
>CAZWDD010000595.1:0-2103 GCA_964632345.1 uncultured Solibacteraceae bacterium
AGCATGAGCATGAGGTTCTGGAAGCCGGCTTTCCATGTGCCGAGCACGCCCGCCATTTTTTGTTCGTGGGGGTTGACGGCCGCTGAATTGTAGGCTTGCGAGCCCTGCCAAGACATGCGGTTGTAAATGCTCCCGAGGAGACCGATGAAGATGAACAGCAGGTTGAAATCTCTCAGGTCTCCGGTGTCAAACGGGTTGACGAAAGACAGGCCCGGACCGCGGGCCAGCATGGCCTCGCCGAATTGCCGGAAGCTGAAGAACCAGAAGATGGCGAAAAACACGATGGCGTAGCCGGCGTAGCTGAAGATGCCTTGCACGCAGTCGGTCACCATGATGGTGAGCTGTCCGCCGATAAGCACGATGGCCAGGGCGACCGACAGGAAGCCGGCCATGACCAGCGGGAAAGTGGACACACTGTAACCCCAGAGATCTATTTGGAGAGGCATTCCGGTGAAGTAGATGAAGAAGCGAGCGCCCACTGCCGGGAAGAGGGCGTAATTGATGACGCCGGCCGCGTAAGCGAGCATGCCGGCGAAAATGCGGAACCGCTTCGAGTAACGAATTTCGAAGAATTGGCCCATCGTCATGGCGCGCGTTTCGCGATACCGGTAAATAAGGAAGCCGGTGAGGGTGAGGATTAGGGCGATGGGCGTGCCCAACTTTTGCCAGAAGCCGATGGCGAAGCCGCTCTGGTAGAATTTTTCCCAGAGGGCTACGGCCGTGATGAGCCCGATGGAGGCAGCGCCATCGGAAACGGCCACGACATAGCGTCCGGCCACGCGACCGCCGGCAAGGAAACCCGCGACTCCCTTGGTGTAGTAGTAGGTGCGGATGGCGATATAGACAACCGCCAGGGCGGGAAGGATGAGGACGAGCCAGTCGATGAGGTGCATGAGAGATCAGTCGGTGGGGAACAAGCCTCACGAACTCCGGGTCAGCACGATGGTGCGCCATTCATGTCGCCGGTGGTAGGCGGGTTTGCGGTGGGGTGAGGTGGAGGAGAGCACGGTCCGCCCGCCGCTTGGTCCGGCGTCATAGCGGCTGAAGGAAGCGCGCAGTTTCTGGCCGGGCCGGAACGGCCGCGCGTCGGGCCATAACCCGGCGGGCAGTCGGACCAGCGCCTGCCAACCCCGGCCGCCCGGTGTGCGCCGCACCCAGGAGTCGAACGCTCCGGGCGGGGCGGTGAAGTCATGGAGTGGCGCACTCTTCCGGCGGACCTGCTGGAAATCGCGATTGGTCCAGCGCAGATGCAGCCGGTGATTTTTCGGGGTTACGTGCAGCTCGAGGTAAAACGGCGACCGAGCGCGGGCGATGAAGATTTCAAAGACGTCGCCCAGCGTCCACATGCGCTGGTTGTGGCCGGTGCTGCGCGTGGTGATGTGATTGTCGCAGAGATCGGCGAGAACCCAGAGTGCGTCGGGTCTCCAGCCGAAGCGCACCATACCGGAGCGGAACTCCTTTTCCGGCGCTACCCGCCACGCCTGGCCGAGGCTCCAAGGTCCGCCGGTGATCTCGCGTCTTGCCGCGGTAAAGTCGCCATGGGGTAGCACGTTAAGTTTCGGGGCGGCACTCATGGAAGCTGGTTCACCGAAAGCGGGCGCGGCAAAGCAGAGTAATGTGGCTGAGAGGAGGCTTAAAACTGCGAGGCTTTGCTGTTCGGAGGTCATCAGTCGGCGCTGGAGTCACGGGTTCAGGACAAAATGCTAATTCCCCAAAGTGGTCATGTCCACTCTGCCGTGGACATAATGCTGGGGTTTGTATCCTATTATTTCGATGGTGATGTCTCGCATGCGCCAATCGATCCGACCTCTTTCAATTTTTCGTTTGTGCCGCGCCATTGCACTTGCCCGGACAGAACAATGAGTGAGTTATTGTCTACAATGAATCTGTCACCATCATTTGATCCTTCGTTGTACGAAAAAATTTCCGCCGGTGGAGTTATAGCCGTTTTGGTTCTTGAAGATGCGGGGGATGCGGTGCCGCTGGCGCGCGCTTTGCTTGGTGGAGGGGTAGGGGTGATGGAGTTGACGTTGCGAACCCCCGCCGCCTTCGATGCGTTGGTCGAGATCCGCCGGAATGTCCCCGAGATGGTGGCCGGTATCG
>CAZWDD010000596.1:0-2095 GCA_964632345.1 uncultured Solibacteraceae bacterium
GGCGCGCAACAGGTTGACCGCAGGAAAAAAATCTACCTCGAACAGCGCGCGGATCTCACTCTCCGGGACGGCCTCCAGCGCGCCGATCATGCCCTGACCGGCCGAATTGACGATCACGTCGAGGGGGTGGACTTCGGCCAGAACGGTGCGAACCTGCGCCGCATCGGTCACGTCCAGGACGCGGAACGGCAGCGCATTCGGCCAGTCCGGCGGCGCGGGCGCGGTGTCCGTGGCGACAACCGCCCAGCCCGCCCCGGCGAAGGCCTCCGCCGTGGCGCGGCCGATCCCCGAGGCGGCGCCGGTCACCAGGACGCCGCGCGCGGTCAAGGCGGCCCGCCCTCTCCGGCCGCCGAGGTCATGCCGCCACGGCCGGGACCGGGGTGAACCCGATGTCGAGCGGCACCGTCGGCGCCAGCACGAGCTGGCTGCGGACGGCCACCCGTTCGGGGTTCAGGGTGCGCCACTCCATCCGGTCCAGAAGCACGGCCAGGATGGCGGCCATCTCGCACATGGGCCCTGTCAAAGGAACTTGGCTTGAGGAGCATAGGGATGCTGGGTAGCCTCCAGCCGTGACCCAGCGCTCCCCGTTCCCACTTCAAGCAGACCCGGAACGCCGCTCTTGCCGAGTGGCGCGACCTCTACGCGGCCTGAATTGCGACAGTTTTGGCAAGCAGAGACGAGTTCGCATTGGTCTGACAGCACCCCCACGACAGAGGAGGATCGGGAATCTCATGTCAGGCATGGAACACCAAGTCGCCCCTCCAAAAAAGGTTTGTCCATTCGACAACTCCTTAATCGGACTACTATTGGTCTTTGACGCAGGACTTCCATGCAGACATAGCCTTTGACGCATTGTCAATGCGGACACTGCCTATCTCGCGATTTTCCATATCAAGTATTGGAACACTTCTCGAATAGTGCGACATTTCTGAAATATAGTCCACCAGCCCCAATTGTGAGATCGGCAAATTAAAGATTATCTCGTCGCCGCGGTAACTCGCGTTGTGCAGTTCCAGCGGCGGTTCGACACTTTCCAACTTGCCATCCATCACGACCGTTCCTTTTTGCTTGGAAAAGCTCCAATTCTTGTTGGAAAGCCAAATCGAAAAGATCTTGCTCGTGCCTACCCGATACACTGAAAGCTTGGTAGGGCCGGTCCACGCGAATGCCGCGCAAAGCGTATCAGTCTCACCGTTTGACCCGATAGCTGTCTTTCTTACGACGCTCCAGTATTCGGATTTGTACAGGTCGCTAATCATCTCAACCCGATCTGGGTCCGAGAACGGTTCTGCCAAACTCGCAGAGGAGATAGATGCCATCCCAAATGCCAATAATGCCGCTCTCAGCATTTCGCTCACCCTCCATCTGGCATCATCCTAGTCCTTCCGCCGTGCTAGTGGGTTGATTTCGATCAACCTCGCCAATTCACCACTCGCTTGATCGATCAAACGTCCGCTTCGGGCTGATTGTGTTGAAAAACTCCTCTTGAGCGGGGCGC
This sequence comes from uncultured Solibacteraceae bacterium, assembly GCA_964632345.1. GTDB lineage: Bacteria > Acidobacteriota > Terriglobia > Bryobacterales > Bryobacteraceae. Next base: position 1,499 of record CAZWDD010000596.1, read on the forward strand.
TGGCTGTCGATTCGGCACTGTCAAAGGAACTTGGCTTGAGGAGCATAGGGATGCTGGGTAGCCTCCAGCCATGACCCAGCGCTCGCCGTTCCGCTACCTCAAGACCGGCCCCGGGATCATCCGCCTCGCGGTCATGATGTACATCCGGTTCCCGTTGTCGCTGCGGAACGTCGAGGATCTACTCCACGAGCGCGGCATCGACGTCTGCCACGAGACGGTCCGCTTCTGGTGGCATCGGTTCGGGCCGATGTTCGCCTCCGAGATCCGCAAACGGCGCGTCGAGGGCATGCGGTCGAGCCACTGGCGGTGGCACCTCGACGAGATGTTTGTGAAAGTCAACGGCGAGCGGCACTATCTGTAGCGGGCTGTCGATCACGAAGGAGAGGTCCTCGAGAGCTTCGTGACAAAGACCCGGGACAAGCAAGCGGCATTGAAATTCCTCAGGAAATCATTGAAGCGGCATGGCGCTGCCCAAGCGATCGTCACCGACAGGCTACGATCCTACGGCACCGCCCTGCGGGAACTCGGCATTGGCGACCGGCAGGAGACCGGTCGCTGGGCGAACAATCGCGCGGAGAATTCCCACCAGCCGTTCCG
>CAZWDD010000597.1:0-2086 GCA_964632345.1 uncultured Solibacteraceae bacterium
GGCGGTGGCCGGACGTTCCTGGCCGCGGGGAACGGAGGTAAAGTTGATCACCGCCGTCGGCTTCGGGTTCTCCGACGTATCGGAGATGAACCTCGCCGAGGACTACGGCCGTGCGAGAGAGATGCAGGCGGCCCCTCTTGCCACGCTGCGGGAGGCCGGCCTTGATGTGCTCGGAATGGTGGTAGAGGCCGATCCAAAGGTGGCCCTGGTTGAACATGCGCATGAGTTGGATGCCGACGCGATCTTCGCCGGTCACAACGACCACCGTCTGGCGTATCGTCTCTTTCTGGGGACCGTGACATCCGCCGTGGCCGCTCGCGCGGAGTGCTCCGTGGAGATCGTCCGTACCCGCCCCACGCACTAGCGCACCGGAGATAATTGCCGAATATGGACCGACGTCAATTCCTTGCTCTGATGAGCGCCGGCCTTGCCGGGCAAGGCGTGCTGCTGGCGGGAGCCGCGAAACGGGTAATCACCCCGGACCCGCTCCTGCCGGTCACCGGCGGCATGGGGCCGAGCTCGCCGGTGCGGGAGAAACGCGGCGAATTGACGGTCCGCGCGCTGGTCTTTCGCTCCGGCAACGAGTCATTGGCGATTGTCGGTATCGACGTGCTCGGCTTCCCGTCCGTCCTGGGGGACCGCGCCCGCGCACTCGTCAGAGGGATTCCACCTGACCGAATCCTCATTGGGGCGACGCACACTCACAGCGCGCCGGACTGCTACGCGCTGCCTGACGGCAAGGGCGGCCACACCGGCTCGCTCGCATGGATGCAGTTCGTCGCCGAGCAGACCGCCGGCGCGGTCAACGACGCGGTGGCCCGCCTGGAGGCCGCCGAAATCCGCTCCGCAGCCGGCGAGGCAAAGGGCAAAATCGCCTACAACTACTACGCGCCGGATCTCTATGACCGGCGTGTTTCCATCCTGCAGGCCCGCACCGTGGCCGGTAAGCCAATCGGCAGCATGGTGAACTACGCCATCCACCCCGAGGTGCTCGGTAGCGACGCCGGCATCCTCAGCCCCGACATGGCCGGCCCGCTCTGCGATGTCCTCGAACGCGATGCCGGCGGCGTCGCACTCTTCCTGAACGGGGCGCAGGGCGGTATGATCACCGCTGACAACCGCGATCTCTCGCGGCCGAAGGACGCGCTCCGCGCCTATTGGCACGACGATCGCGTCTGGGCCGAATGCGAGCGGATCGGGGGTCTGCTGGCCGCCGAGTCGCTGCGCATTGTCTCCGGCGCGGCCTGGGCGAAGAACGCACCGTTGCGCGTCCGTTCCACCGAGGCGCGCTTCCCCGTCGAGTCGGACGAACTGTGGCAGGTCGTCCAGCACTCCCCGCTGCGCTATCCGCACGGCCCGGACCGTACCGTCTCCACCCGCATTCACTGCGTGGAACTCGGCAACGCGCAGATGCTCACCATCCCGGGCGAAGCGCTCCCCAACATCGGCTTCTTTCTGAAACGCAAAATGCGGGGGGAACACAACTTCCTGCTCGGCCTGACCAACGACGCCTTCGGCTATATCCTCACGCAGGTCGATTACAACTCCTTCCCAGCCTATCGCTACATCTCGCGGGTTTCACTTGGCGAGATGACCGGCGAGATCTATCTGCGGCACGCGCTCGGGCTCATCGGCCGGTAGCGCGGGCGGCGCAGGCAGCGATGTCGTGGATCGCGGTCCTTATCTGCTCGCGTGGCGCGCCGGTAAGCGGCGTCAACGGTTCGGCGAGGAGTCCAGAGCCGAGGCCCAGTTCCTCCAGCGCCGCCTTGATTCCGTAAAGGAAGCCAGGCCCCGAAGGAGCCGCCTGGTAGACCTCCGTGTTGACGCGCGCCACCAGATCCTGCAACTCCCGCGCGCGCTGTTGCTGGCCCGCGTCGATGGCCTCCCACAGCGCCACATACAGTTCCGGAAACAGATTCGCGCCCCCATTGACGCCGCCATCCGCGCCCGCCGCCATCGCCTCCAGCAGCACCTCCTCCGGGCCCCACAGTATCGGCATTCCCGGCAACAGCGCCCGCGTCCGCGCCAACTTCTCCAGGTTCCCGCCCGAATCCTTAATGCCGCAAACGTTGGGCAGTTGGGCCAG
>CAZWDD010000598.1:0-840 GCA_964632345.1 uncultured Solibacteraceae bacterium
TGACAACCGCAAGGAGACGGAGGCGTTTCTGGCGGGGCTTTCGGGGCGGGTGTGAGGGTCAGAAAAATTTTTGAAAATAAGTCTTGCGGTCTGACGGGGAGTTGATACTTTTTTAATCGTTCTGGGGGGAACAGACAGCCCGACGCGGCATTCGCTGCGGCGGGCTGTCACTTTTTTAGGGGGCGCGTTTTTTAAGATCACAGAGAGGCGATTCTTTTCTATTTTCCCGACCGGTTTCGTTGTGGGAGTCGAACCGGTCCTGACAAGCAGGGCCCTCCTGGGCGTTTCGCGGAGACGGATGGCGTTTTTGAAGTTGACTCAGCGGCGGGTGGCTTTTGCTTCGCGGCGGCGTTTGTGGAGGATCCACTCGGTGTAGCCGTTGGGTTGCGTGGTGCCTTCGAAGACGAGGTCCTTGGCGGCTTGGAAGGCGATGCTGCTTTCGAAGTTCGGGGCCATGGGGCGGTAGGCGGGGTCGGCGGCGTTTTGTTGGTCGACGATGGCGGCCATGCGTTGGAGGGTTTCGAGGACTTGCTCGCGGGTGCAGAGGCCGTGGCGGAGCCAGTTGGCGATGTGCTGGCTGGAGATGCGGAGCGTGGCGCGGTCTTCCATGAGGCCGACATCGTGGATGTCGGGCACCTTGGAGCAGCCGACGCCCTGGTCGATCCAGCGGACGACATAGCCGAGGATGCCCTGGATGTTGTTGTCGAGCTCCTGCTGGATGGCGTCGGGCGCCCAGTTGGGGCGGTCGGCCAGGGGCAGGGTGAGGATGTCGGACAGCTTGGCCGGGGTGCGGGCGGCGAGTTCGGTCTGGCGGGCGGCGACGTCGACCTGGTGGTAGTG
>CAZWDD010000598.1:850-2072 GCA_964632345.1 uncultured Solibacteraceae bacterium
AGCGCGTGGTGGGGGGCGGCCGGGGGGGAGGGGACCCAGGCGGTGTTGGCGCCGGCCTTGGGGTGGCCGATCTTTTGCGTGAGCATGTCGGCCATCCGGTCGGGCATGGCCCACATGCCCTTGCCGATCTGGGCGCGGCCGCGCAGGCCGGTGGCCAGGCCGGTGTCGACGTTGTTGTTCTCGTAGGCGGCGATCCAGGGGGTGGCGCGCATGTCGTTCTTGCGGATCATGGCGCCGGCTTCCATGGAGGTGTGGATCTCGTCGCCGGTGCGGTCGAGGAAGCCGGTGTTGATGAAGGCGACGCGTTCGCGGGCGGCGTGGATGCAGGCGGCGAGGTTGATGGTGGTGCGGCGTTCCTCGTCCATGATGCCCATTTTCAGGGTGTTGCGGGGGAGGGCGAGCATGTCCTCGACGGCGGAGAAGAGGTCGGCGGCGAACTGGACTTCCTCGGGGCCGTGCATCTTGGGCTTGACGATGTAGACGGAGCCGGCGCGGGAGTTGCGGATCGGGCCCTGGGACTTCAGGTCGTGGATGGCGATCATCGAGGTGATGGCGGCATCGAGGATCGTCTCGGGGATCTCGTTGCCCTGGTCGTCGAGGACGGCGTCGGTGAACATGTGGTGGCCGACGTTGCGGACCAGCATGAGGGAGCGGCCGGGGAGCTCGATGGCGGCACCTCGCGTCGAGGTGTAGGGGCGGTCGGGGTTGAGGCGGCGCTGGATGGTGCGGCCGTCCTTTTCCAGGGTGGTGGCGAGGTCGGCTTTCATGAGGCCGAGCCAGTTGCGGTAGACCTCGGTCTTGTCGGCGGCGTCGACGGCGGCCACCGAGTCCTCGCAGTCCATGATGGTGGTGATGGCGGATTCCATGACGACGTCGGCGAGGCCGGCGGGGTCGTCCTTTCCGATCGGGTGGGTGCGGTCGAGGACGAGCTCGATGTGCAGGCCGTTGTGCTTGAGCAGGATGGACTTGGGCAGGACGGCGTCGCCGTGGAAGCCGGCGACCTGGGGGGGGGCGGCCTGGCGGGTCTGGCCGAGGCCGGGGGCGAGGGTCATCTTGAGGACGCCGCCGGTGACGGTGTAGGCGCGGACATCGGCGTGGCTGTAGCCGGCGACGGGGACGGCTTCGTCGAGGAATTTCCTGGCGGCGGCGATGACCTTGGCGCCGCGGGCGGGGTTGTAGCCGCGGCCCTTGGTGGCGCCGTCGGTTTCGGGGATGGCGTCGG
>CAZWDD010000599.1:0-2059 GCA_964632345.1 uncultured Solibacteraceae bacterium
CTTCTGGGAGATCTTCCAGGTGTCATCGAAGAAGGCGGCAAAGCCGACGTTCTGGAACTTGGCGTTGGCAATGGAGACGGCGGCTTCGGCCTGCTGAATCTGGCCGAGGAGGAAGTCAGCAAAGCCGTCGCCTCGGGAGCCGGTGACGGCGGGGTTGCGGGTGGCGTCGGCGTTGAAGAGGAACTCGCCACGGGCGAACTGGTTGCCGACCTGGAAGTAGTTATCCCAGCGGACTTCGCCACCCATCTTGAAGGTATGTTTGCCCTTGATGAGCGAGAAGTTGTTGACGGCCTGGATGGACCGGTTGTTGTTCTCATATGGGCCTTCCGAGCCATTGCCGAAACCGGAGTAGACACCGGCGAAGCCGACGGCGGGAATGCCCCACTGGACGGAGGGTCCGGGGGCGAGGCCCGGGATGCTGAGCTCACCGACGACATTGCGGGTGAAGGCGAGTTCGGGACCCGTGGTGTTGTAGAAACGGGTGAGGCCGAAGCGGGCTTCGTTGACCATGGTGGGCGAAAGGACACGGGTGTTGGAGACCATGTACTGGTCGAAGGTGGTGATGATCTTGTCGCCGTTCTGGAAGAGCTGAGAGGTCAACTGATTTTCGTCGCCCCAGGAGTAGCGGCCGAACCAGTTGGACTTGGAGGATTCGACCCAATCTCCACGGACGACGAACTGGTCGCGATCGATCGGGAGAGAGCGGGCAATCTGGTGATTGCGGCGCAGGCCGGCCGAGGGGAGGTTGGCGGTGGGATAGAACTCCAGCAGCTTCTGGGAAGTGGGATGGAAGCGGGAGGAGGGGCTGGAGTTGTTGGGGAAGGGAGTGGCGACGACGCCGGAACCCTGCTGCGCGCGGGATGCGGGATCAAAGATCTGGTTGATGCCGGCGATGTTGAAGTCACCGGTGCGCATCTGTGCCAGCGGGATGTCGTAGACCGACTGCACGGAGCGGCGCTGGCGGAACCATTCGTAGTTGACCATGAAGAAGAGCTTGTTGCGGCCGTCGAAGAGTTTGGGAACCATGACGGGGCCGCTGAGGGTGAAGCCGTACTGGTTCCACTTGAAGGGATCTTTCGGGGGGCGAGCGGCGGTGAATGCGTAGTTCTTGGCGTCGAACTTGTCGTTGCGCAGGAACTCGAACATGGTGCCGTGGAACTCGTTGCCGCCGGCCTTGGTGGAGACGTTGATCTGCGAGGCGGAGCGGCCATACTCGGCGGGGTAGACGCCGGTCTGGACCTTGAACTCCTGGAGCGCGTCAATGGAAGGCTGGACGATGAAGGCGTTGAAGTTGGGGTCGGTGTTTTCAATGCCGTCGAGGGTGAAGCGGTTGAACTGCGCGCGCTGGCCGCCGATGGAGATGCTCTGGTCGGTGCGGATGCCGCCCTGGCGGGAGCCGGCCTGGCCGGCGTTGGGGAAGCCGAAGCTTACGTTGGGAGCAAGCGAGACGAGCTGAAGATAATTGCGGCCGTTCAGGGGAAGTTCGACGATGCGTTTATTTTCGATGACGGTGCCGACGGTGGCGTTTTCCGTCGAGAGCACGGCGGCCGAGGCGGAAACCTCAATGGTTTCGGAAACCTGACCGACCTGCATCTCAAGATCGATTCGGGCGCTTTGCTGAACCTGGAGTTGGAAGCTGGCGACATTGGCGGACTTAAAGCCCTGCTTTTCGGCGCGGAGGTTATAGTTGCCTGGCGCGAGCGAGGGGAACGAGTAGAGACCGCTTTCGTTCGAAACGTTTTCGCGCGTGGCGCCGGTTCCTGTGTTGGTTATGATGACGCGGGCGCCGGCGATGACAGCACCGGAGCTGTCGCGCACTTCACCCGAAATATCGCCAAAAGTCTGACCGAGCAAGGGCAAACCGAGCAGCGCTGCCGTGAGCAGCACCGCCACTGACTTGGTGTTCATAGAGTAGACTCCCTGGAAGATTTGATTCTTTCCGTAGGGTTACAGTACAAAACCGATTAGGGGGCACGCAAATAGAAAAGTCTTAATGCAGCGGGGTCCACCGGGGCCGCGCCCAGCCCTGCACGGAGGGCGCGGCTATCCGGGGAGTGAC
>CAZWDD010000600.1:0-1199 GCA_964632345.1 uncultured Solibacteraceae bacterium
GTCGTCGACTTTTTGGCCCACCGGCACACGAAGACCGAAAAGGCCGCCGCCGTCGCACCTCCCTCCGTCACGGTCACGCGCGCCGCTCCCGCTGACTTCGTTGAAACCGTCCTCGTCACCGGCTCGCTCGTGCCGCGCGAAGACGTCCTCGTCGCGCCCGAGGTTGAAGGTCTGCGCATCCTCGAACTGCGCGCCGACCAAGGCGACGAAGTCAAGAAAGGCGATGTCCTCGCCATTCTCGAAACCGTCACCCTCAAAACGCAGCTGGCACAGAATGCCGCCAATCTTGAGCGCTCGAACGCCGCAATTGCCCAGGCCAAAAGCCAGATCGTCGAAGTCCAGGCGCGTTTAACCGAAGCCAAAGCCCAGCTCGAACGCGCCGGACCTTTGTCCAAGCAAGGCTACCTGTCCGAATCGACGCTCGACGCCCGCACGGCGACCAAACGCTCGCTCGACGCCCTGCTCGTTGCGGCAAAAAGCGGCCTCGCCGCCGCAGAAGCCGAAAAGGTCCAACTGGAAGCCGCCCGCCGCGAACTCGATTGGCGCCTATCCCGCTCCGAGGTCCGCGCCCCCGTCGACGGACTCATCAGCCGCCGCACAGCACACGTCGGCGCCATTGCAACCGCATTGGGCTTAGCTGCCGGCGAACCGATGTTCCGCATTATTCAGAACGGTGAAATCGAGCTCGATGCCGAGGTCGGCGAAGCGCAAGTGCGTAAATTGAAAGCCGGACAGACCGCAACCATCACCGTTGCAGACGGCAGCAGCGCCACGGGAACCGTGCGTCTCGTCTCCCCCGAGATCGACAACACGACCCGCCTCGGCCGCGTCCGCATTTTCATCGGCGACGACAAAAAGCTGCGCATCGGCACCTTCGCCAGCGCCCAGATCGAAACCGCCCGCCAGCGCGGCCTCGCTGTCCCCGTTTCCGCCGTCAGCACGTCGGGCGGCGCCTCCACCGCACTGGTCTTGGATGGCAATACGGTCCGCGAGCGCAGCATCGAGATCGGCCTCACCTCCGGCGGCCTTGTCGAAGTGCGCAAAGGCGTCGCCGAAGGCGATCGCGTCATCGCGCGAGCCGGCACATTCCTCAAGGACGGCGACGTGGTCCGCCCCATCGAGACCGAGACTCGTGCCGTGAGTGACGCTCGATGAGTGATGTCTCTCGCATCAATTTCTCGGCCTATTCGATCCGCAAA
>CAZWDD010000600.1:1215-2058 GCA_964632345.1 uncultured Solibacteraceae bacterium
CTCTTCGTCGTGCTGATATTCCTCGGCATCATGAGCTTCAAGTCGCTCCCGGTCACCCGCTTTCCAAACATTGATATTCCCCTCGTTCAGGTCACGATCACCCAGTCGGGCGCGACCCCGGCTGAGTTGGAAACTCAGGTCGCCAAACTTGTCGAAGATGCCGTCGCCAATATCACCGGCGCCAAGCACGTCATCTCGATGCTCAGCGATGGCGCCTCCACGACCGCCATCGAATTCCGGCTGGAAATCGATACCGACCGCGCCTTGAACGACGTCAAGGATGCCATCGAGAAAATCCGGCCGGAATTGCCACGCACCATCGACGAGCCCACGATCCAACGCATCGACGTGGAAGGCCAAGCCATCATGGCCTTCGCAGCCGTATCTCCCGGCATGACGCTCGAGCAGCTATCCTGGCACGTCGACGACGTGATTAAACGCGAACTTCTCGTCGTGAAAGGCGTCGGCCGCGTCGAACGCTACGGCGGCGTGAAGCGCGAAATCCGCGTGCTGCTCGATCCTGAGCGCCTGCTGGCCTATGGCGTAACCGCCGCCGACATTAGCCGCCAGATGCGGGCCACCAACGTCGATATCGGCTCTGGCCGCGGCGAAGTCGGCAAGCAGGAACAGGCGATCCGCATCCTCGCTGGAGCCAAGACGGTCGCCGAACTGGCTGACACGAAAATCGCCATTCCCGGCGGCCGCTACGTTCGCCTCACCGACCTAGGCCGCGTCCTCGACGATGCCGAGGAACCCCGCTCATTTGCCCGCCTCGACGGCCAACCTGTCGTCTCGTTCTCGATTTTCCGCTCCAAGGGCTCCAGCGAACTCTCCGTCGCCCAG
>CAZWDD010000601.1:0-2047 GCA_964632345.1 uncultured Solibacteraceae bacterium
CGGCCGTCGCTGGCGGCTATGAAGATGAGGCCAGTGGAGGTGACGATCATGCCGTGATGCTCGGCCATGAAGGCGCCGGTGTCTTTGGCGCCCTGGGCGGCGGCGGCGGCGTCCTGGCCGAGCGGCACCTTCCATTTAATGGCCCCCTTGTTGAGGTCGTAGGCGACGACCTGCGACCACGGGGGGCCGAGGACGTAGGGCTGGTTGGGATAGAGACCCCAGTCGGTGTAATAGCGATCCTTCGGGGTATCGGAGCCGGCCGGGTAGGCGGGCCCGCCGAGCGGGGTGTAGCGACCGGCGGTACTTTCGCGGGCGGCGAGTCCGCCGGGCGCGCCGCCAGAGGCCACGACGGGGCCGGGGGAGGGTTTGGCGGCGGAGGAGGAGGCGGCGGGGGCCGCGGAAGGGACGCGAGTCAGCATGCGGAAGATGCCGTCGATTTCGCTTTCTTCGAGGTCGCGATAGGCGGGCATCTTGCCACGGCCATTGCGAACGATGGTCCGGAAGGCGTCGAGGGTGAAGCGCTGACCGATGCCGGCTAAGGCTGGGGGACCGGCGCCGGCGCGGACGCCATTTTCGCCGTGACAGACCTGGCAGCGGGCGGCATAGACGGCGCGCGGCCCGGAGCCGGAGGCGCGGCGGCCGAGCGGGTCTTCCAGGCTCAGCTTATAAATGGTCGGCCAATCCTGGGTGTTGAGGTACATGAGACCTTTGGCGGCGTTGACGGCGCCGCTGCCCCAGTTGGAGCCGCCGCGGGCGCCGGGCATGGAGATGGTCTCCTCGAGACCGGGCGGGGTGTAGAGACCTTCGTTGCGCATCCGGCCGATCCGCTCCTTCCACGCCTTGCGCTCCTCCGGGGTGAGGATGAAGGGGTTGACATCGTCGACCGAGACGGTCTGGCGCGCGAAGGGGGGAGGGGCGGTGGGAAAGGGCTGGGTGGGCCAGGCCTGCTCGCCGGGCATGAGGCTGCGGGGCACGGGGCGTTCCTCGATGGGCCAGAGGGGCTTGCCGGTGACGCGGTCAAAAACATAGAGGAAGCCCTGTTTGCTGGACTGGGCGACGACGTCGACGCGGATGCTGAGGTGGGTGACGGTGAGCAGTTGGGGGGCGGCGGTGGTGTCGTAGTCCCAGAGGTCGTGATGGACCAACTGGTAGTGCCAGAGACGTTTGCCGGTACGGGCGTCGAGGGCGACGAGACAGTTGCCGAAGAGGTTCTGGCCGATGCGGTCGGCGCCGTAGTAGTCATAGGTTGGGGAACCGGTGGGGAGGTAGGCGATGGCGCGTTTTTCGTCGATGGTGATCTCGCCCCACACGTTGGCGCCGCCAGAGTACTTCCAGGCGTCCTTGGGCCAGGTGTCGTAGCCGAACTCGCCGGGGCGAGGGATGGTGTGGAAGGTCCATTCGAGCTTGCCGGTGAGGACGTTGTAGGCACGGACATCGCCCGGGGGCGCGAGGTAGGCTTCGCCGGGAGTGGAACCCATGATGATGAGATTTTCGAAGACGCGGCCGGGGGTGTCGGTTTGGATGCGGTTGATTTTCTTCGGGTCGCGGCCGAGGCCTTCGCGGAGGTCGACGAGGCCGTTCTTTCCGAAGGTGAGAATCGACTTGCCGGTGCGTGCGTCGATCTGCTGGAGATAGTCGTTGATGGCGAAGATGAGGCGGCGGTCCTTGCGGTCAGGGCTTTCCCAGTAGGCGATGCCGCGCGTGGAGAGTCCGGGCAGGTTTTCGTGGATCCAGATCTCCTTGCCGGTGGCGGCGTCGAGGGCGACGAGGGAGCTATTGCGCGCGAGGACGTACATGACGCCATCAATAACGACGGGGTTGAAGAGATAGGCGTGGTTGTCGCCGGTGGGGTAGACCCAAGCGACGTCGAGGTTCTTCACGTTCTGGCGGTTGATCTGTTTGAGGTTGACGAAGTGGGAGGAATCGGCGGCGCCGCCGTAGTCGGGCCAGTTGCGGGGGTTCTTGCGGGCTGGCTGGGCGGAGGCGGAGGGGAGGAGCATTGCGGCCACGAGGCCGCAGGTGGTGAGAGCGAAGAGAGGTTTCATGA
>CAZWDD010000602.1:0-2035 GCA_964632345.1 uncultured Solibacteraceae bacterium
GTCGGCACACGAGTTCACCGCGTCAAGCGTGTGAATCATTCCCGCCACCGGTGTCCCACCGGCAAAGCCCAAACGTTCCAGCAAGAGCGTGCGCGCCCCAGCCATCGCCGCGCCATAAGCCGCCGCGGTGCCCGCGCACCCCGCCCCGCAAACTACGACATCCCAGTCCGTGGCGTCCAATCGACTCCGTTGCATTTCTCTGCTCCTAGGTTTTGCCGCTGCGCCCTATTGCGGCGTCTTTCCGGAAACAACCGGACTCACTGTCTGGCGGTTCCCGGCATGATCCTCTGCGTAAATTCGGTAAAAGTACTCCCGCTCAGGCTGCAAATTGGAGTCGATGAACAACTCCAGGAACTTACCTGTCGGCGCCAACACGGCTTGCGGCTCGCGTCCTGCAATGCTGAAGTCCGCCTTGTCACCCCGATATACGAAGTAGCGAGCCACATCCGGCTCCTGGTTCCTGCGCCAATACACGAAGAGCCTGTCCTTTGCGCGCCGAACCACACCCGGCTCATCCACCACGTTGGGTGGTGTTGCATTCTTCGTCCCCGTGGTCGCATCGGCCCGAGCCAACGTGCCCTGCAAGTTCGCTTCGCTCACCTCCGACACCTGGTAAAAATAGCGGGTTCCCGGATGCAACCCGCGATCCACGAACCGTGTGCCCTTCACCCGCGCGATCCAAGTCTGCGCCAACGCGGGATCTGCCGCGTCCATACTCCGGTAAACGTTGTACGCTGCCGTGGCCGTTCCCGTCCAACTCAGGGAGATTTCGGAATCGCCGTTGGCGTTCGCCCGCAATTGCAGTCCAGTTCCGGGAGCATCTCCACTTTCCAGCCGAAGAGTCACAAAGCTGAATGCATCCACCTCGCCGCCCAACTTGCCATTCACAATTTCAAGCGCCCGTTTATCCTCCTCGACGAGATTCGTCAACCAAGCCTTCTTCGCTCCCAGAGCATTCAGATCCAACTGAAATTTGCTCTGCTTACCCGCCGTCTCCACCAACCGTACGATCCAACCCCTCCCAGGCAACTCGCTGGGCTTTAACACGCACAACTCCACATTCGGCACATCGACGTTTAGAAAACTCTTTGCGCTCTCCTTCCAAGGCCCGCCTGAATTCTCCTCCAGTTCAAATGCCATTAGCGGTGTCGCCACATCCCAACCGAGTCGCGCTGCGTCGCCACTATCCCAATCACCGTCGTGAGTGGTCACAGAGTACCCCAGCGTCGCATTCATGTCTTCTGGAGAAAGAGTTAGCAACCCCGCCATGCGGTTCGACCACGCATAGCTGAACAAATGCGAATTCTTTGGCTCATAATCGATCGAGAACTGGTTGTAACGAATCTCACCCAGATGAAACGTACTCGCATTCCAAGGCGCCATCGTCACGCCATGCTTCGAATTACTTACATCGATCCAGCGATTCGCCATCAGATAATCGTGTGAGCCCCAGCGCATCTGATCCTTGTAAGGGCGCACCACCCCACCAGGCGCTTCCGCGCGTATCTGCCCCCCCTCTACAGCAAAGGGAAATGCATAAAAGAGATTCTCGCGATATCTGTCGCAAATCGTTCACGAAATCGATCCGCTTCAAGCCCGCATAGAGCGTCACTACCTGCTCAATCGCCGCGCCCGTCTTTGCATCCTCGAGTTTCACGCGGAACTCCGCAGCTACCGGCCCCGACTCCCCGCGCATCTCTTTAGCCCTCTCCGGCGAGTGCCAACCCGTCGGCTTCGCCTCACGCGCCGCCGTACTGACATACACCATCTGGTTGGCGCCATGCGCCGCCTTACTATCGATCCACTCCTTCCCGTTCGCTTTCTCGCGAATGCTTCGCACAACGCCCGTCAGCGGGTCGAATCGCACTTCGTAAAACTCATTCGCGATTCTGTCCGGCCCCACACTTAAACCGCTCGCCTTCACTGCGCTTGCGCTCTCAATCCGAAATACCTTGTACCCGAACGCCGGCACGTTCTCCGCCACAAAGATCGTCTTGCCATTCCTCTGCTGGGTGGGCACTTTCCTCCCCGTCAC
>CAZWDD010000603.1:0-2024 GCA_964632345.1 uncultured Solibacteraceae bacterium
TGAACGATCCTTCCAGTCCCTGGTCCCGCAAATGCTGCGCCAACTCCACATGCCGCGACAACTGCCAGTACTCCCCGTGCACCGGAATAAAGTACTTCGGCCGCACCAGATTCAGGATCAGCCGGATCTCTTCCCGGTACCCATGCCCGGACACATGCACCGGCGGCGTCATGTGGCCGAAGATCAGGTTCGTCCCGCGCCGCGCCAGGTGGTTGATCATCCGCGTGATCGGCTTTTCATTGCCCGGAATCATGCGGGCGCTCAGCACCACCGTGTCGCCCTTTTCCAGCTTCAGGTTCTTGTGGTTATCCACCGCCACCCGCGACAGTGCGCTCATCGGCTCGCCCTGCGTGCCGGAGACGATCACGCAGGTCTTCGCCGGGTCGGCCAGTTGAATGTCCTGCGGCCGCAACAGCAGGTTGTCATGGATATGCAGCAGCCCCAACTGGTGCGCGATTTCCGTCACCGACAGCATGCTGCGGCCCAGCAGTCCCACCTTCCGGCCCGTCTTCTGCGCCATGTCGAAAAGCAACTGCAACCGGTGCACCGACGAACTGAAGCAGGAAACCACCACGCGCCGCTCCGAGCGGACAAAAATCTCCTCCAGCCGCGGCGCCACGGCCCGCTCGCTTTCCGAATACCCCGGCCGGTCCACGTTCGTCGAATCCGACAGCAGCAGCAACACCCCGCGTTGACCGTACTCGGCGAACTTGTGCAGGTCGAACGGCTTGCCGTCGAGCGGCGTCGGATCCACCTTGAAGTCGCCCGTATGGATGATCACGCCTAGCGGCGTCGTGATCGCCAGTGCCACGCAGGACGCCGTCGAGTGCGTCACATGGATGAACTCAATCGAGAACGGACCCAGCGTGATCTTGTCGCCCGGCCTCACCTCGTTCAGATCCACGTCTTCCAGCCGCGTATGTTCCTCCAGCCGCCGTTCCACTAGCGCCAGCGTGAATCCCGTCCCGTATACCGGAATGTTTAACTCCGCAAGCAGGAACGGCACGCCGCCGATGTGATCCTCGTGCCCGTGCGTCAGCACCAGCCCGCGGACCTTATCTTTGTTCTCCTTCAAATAGGCGAAGTCGGGCGTCACGATGTCGACACCCAGCAACTCCGCATCCGGAAACATCATTCCGGCGTCAACCACGATGATGTCTTCCCCGTAGCGGATCGCCATCGAATTCATTCCGAACTCTCCGAGTCCGCCTAACGGGATAACCTGCAGTTTCTTGTCGCTCATCGTATGTAAACTACTCCAGCCTAACATCTTCCCCACTTCCAAGCGGGATAGCCTGTGGAAAACCCTGTGGGAATCTGTGGATAATTCGAGGATATTTTCAACGCGCCGCTACCGCCGCCAGCGCCTCCAGGGCCGGACCTTCCATCTCGTAATGGATCCGCCCCTGCTCCCGCCGCCCGCCCAGCCGGTCATAGAACACCATCGCAGGCGCGTTCCAGTCCCCGACGCTCCACTGCATCGAACCGCAGCCGCGGTCCCGCGCAAGTTTCGCTGCATGTGCCATCAGCAGCTTGCCCAGCCCACGTCCCTGCGACCGCGCCCGCACAAAGACATCTTCTACATAAAGGATCGGATCACCTGCATAGCTCGAAAACCGGGCCTGCACCATCAGATACGCCACCGGATCGCCGTCCCAGTACCCCAGATAAACCTCCGCAATCGGCCTTGCCCCGAATACACAACGCTCCAGCGCCGATCGTGTGATCGAAACCTTCTCGGCCCGCTGCTCCGCCGTCGCCATCTCCTTGATCATCTCCAGGATCAGCTCCACATCGCCGGGTTCCGCCGGTTTCACCACAAACGGTTCATCTGCCATTCCGTTACCTCCGTTTCCTATTCTGACAGCACGATCGCTCGAAAGAGTACCGTATTCCCCCCATTACCTTTTTCTCTCTCCCCGTGGTACCAAGGGTCCTATTTCCCATTGCCATTCACGATGGGCCTTCGCTAGCATGTCAGTCGAAGACTCGACTTGCGATGCAATGTAGCCTCCCCCGCCACG
>CAZWDD010000604.1:0-2023 GCA_964632345.1 uncultured Solibacteraceae bacterium
ACATACGGCCACGCCTTCACCCCGCGCTCCTGCGCGTCCTGCACCATCCACACGCAGGACAATAGCGCCAGAATCACCAGATCCGCCAGCACCTGGCCCGCTCCCAGGCTTTGGAAATGCGGCTCGACTATACCCCAGTAGCCGACGTCCAGCAACGCGGCCACCGTCAGCGCGCCGAATAGAACTGTCACCACGCAAAGCGTCAGAAATCGAACGGACATTGGAACCTCCTGCTCCAGCGTCGCCTGTCGGCCGTCTCCCGGCAATTACCTCCCACGTCATCGAATCGCCTGCGCCGCACCGCCATAATGGTCGGAATAGGAGGATCGACTTTGCCTCTCCCGGCCTTCTCCGCCGCCGCCTTCCCCGGCATTCTCAAACTGTGGCGCCTTCGCCGTCGCCTCTCCCAACTCGAAGTCGCGCTCTCCGCGGGTGTCTCGCAGCGTCACCTCAGCTTCCTTGAATCCGGACGCGCCGCCCCGAGCCGGGAAATGGTTCTCCGCCTCTGCGAAACCCTCGCGGTTCCATTACGCGAGCGCAACGGGTGGCTGTCCGCCGCCGGCTTCGCCCCCCTCTTCCACGCCCGTCCCCTTGACGACCCGCAGATGGCGCAGGTCCTCGCCGCGGTTCGTTTGATGCTCGCTAACCACGCCCCCTTTCCCGCCGTCGCCGTCGACCGCGCCTGGAACATCCGGCTCGCTAACGAGCCGTTCGAATTCCTCAGCGCCGCTCTCGGCTCCGATCTCTGGACCCGCGTCGGCGGCGAGGGCCGCAATCTCATGCGACTCTTCTTCCACCCCGCCGGACTTCGCCCCCTTGTCGCCAATTGGGCTGTCATCGCCCCGGCCCTCTGGCGCCGCGCCGAGCGGGAGGCCGAAGCCTGCGGCGCCGAATACACCCGCGCTCTGCTCGCCGAACTCACCCCTCATCTCGATCCGGAAATCCGCCACGCCGCCCAAAACGTCTCGCTGCTCCCCGTCCTGCCCCTTGAGCTTGTGAAGGGCGGCATCCGCATCTCGCTCTTCACCGTCATCGCGACATTCGGTACGCCCCAGGACGTGACCGCCGATGAACTCCGCATCGAATGCCTCTTCCCCGCCGACAAGGCTACCGAAGCCTTCTTCCGGAACGCACCTTCTGCTTGATGCCGGACCCGCTACCCGAACATCCCGTCGAAGATCTCCCGCGTCCGGACCCGGATCCGCTCCCACTCCGCCGCCAGCCCCACCCGCGGAATCCACCGCGAAACCAGCGCCTCCAGCGTCTCCATCTCCACCGCCGCCGTCGGCAGCGTCCCCACCGCATGGCCGTGCATCAGTCGCAGCCCGTGGTCCACCGCGCGGTAGAACGTCGCCGCTTCCCGCAGAAACGCCGCATCCTCCCTGCCCAGCAGTCCCATCTTCTCCACAATGTCGATCCGCCGCGGCGTGTTCAACTGCCGGAAGAACATCCCCGCGCTCTTCAGCCGCAGATACATCAGCACGAAATCGATGTCGTAGTACCCGCCCGAGCCGGCCCGCAGTGGATGCCCGCCTCCCAGCTCCCGCTCCTGCCGCAGTCGCATCTTGCGTAAGTCTTCGCGAGAACGACCGCTCTGTCCGTACCGCCGCCAGTCAATCTCCTGCAACTCGTTCAGAAACGCCGTCGCCCCCTCCAGGTCTCCCGCCACCGCGTGGGCCTTCATATACGCCATGCCCTCCCACGCCTCTGCTTTCCCTGCAAAGTACTGCCGGAATGCCCGCTCCGTCTGCACCAACGACCCCTCCCGCCCGTTGGGCCGTAGCCGTGTATCGACCGCGAAGATCTGCCCTTCGCCCGTGTAGGCCGCAATCACATCGATCATCTTCTCGGCCACCCGCGTCCAGAACTCCAGCGCCTCCTCATCCCGGTCCGGCAGCACGAAGAAAAGATCCGCGTCCGACCCCAGGTCGAACTCCCGCATCCCCAGCCGTCCCAGCGCCACCACCATCATCTGGGCTCCGGCCGCGTAACCGTCCGGCGGCGGATGAGTCGCCACTACCGT
>CAZWDD010000605.1:0-2011 GCA_964632345.1 uncultured Solibacteraceae bacterium
TGGATTGGGAACTCATCTGTCGTCGTCCTGACTTGCGGGCGGTCTCCGGACCGTTTGCTTGGCTTGAGCTCCTGGTTTATTTCGGCTCTCCCGTTGGGGCTGTTCGGTGTGCGTTCGCTACTCCGGCGTGGCCCCCTTTGATCTTCTAATTTGGCCCCCCAGATTGTCAGTTTCCCGCATTTGCCGCGAGGTTGCTTTGGGGCGCCCTGGCTGAAGTGAAGCCGGGGGCGCCCCAAAGTGCGGGTGATTGTACAGTGTCTTCCGCCGGCCCTCCTTCGTTCTCATGAACCGATACGACTCCTTCCGGCGCCAGTATCCCACTCCAGGCCGAGGGATGTGAAGCTTCTTGCATACTTTCGCCAATGCCACGTCAGAGAGCCCGTACTCATGTGCGACGGTTCGCATCGGCTTGGTCCAAATCAGATCGTAGAGTTTCTCCCCGATCCCACACCACTGTCGTGGAAGGCATTGCAACCTTAGATGAGAATACCTGCCTTTCCCCACGCGTGTGACTCTGGCTGACGCTGACCGCGCCCTAGACTCGAATATGCAGCTGTTGACTGACACCGAACGAGGTAACATAATGGTTCAATAAAGTTGAACTATTATGCAGACCGCCGAACGCCACCGCGAGCTCTTTGATGTCGCTCAACAGCAAGGCGGTTACTTCACGGCAAAACAGGCCGCTCGGCTTGGCTATACGGCGAACAAGCGAAACTACCACGTGGGTGTCGGGAACTGGGTTCGCGAGCACCGCGGCATCTATCGGCTGGCTCTGTTTCCCGCTCCGGATCGACCGGATCTGATCCTTTGGTGGCTGTGGTCCCGCGGACGAGATGACCGCCCACCTGGCGTGTTCAGTCATCGGACTGCGCTCAGTCTCCACGATCTGACCGACGTCAATCCATCAAAGATCGATCTCACGGTCCCGCCAGCTTTTCGAAAGGGCTCCGCGATCCCCGCTGTCCTGCATCTTCACTATGCAGCAGTGCCGGATTCTGACCGGGAGGTTATCGCTGGTGTGCCCGTAACCATTCCCCTCCGAGCCATCGTCGACGTTTGGGTTGAAGGGACCATGCCGAAGCCCGCTCTTCAAACAGCATTTGCTGAAGCGATGCGTCGAGGTACGATCACGAAACGTCAAGTCGATCACGCACGCAAGCAACCGGACGTGGCGGAGATTGTGAACGAACTCGAAGGACGCAAGAGATGACCCGTGCTCGCCAGTACCGCTCAGGCCCAGCGCTCCGCACGGCACTCGAGGAGAGCCTCAAGAAGATCTCCCGCGACGAGGCCATCGATCTCCAGCGCCTGCGTCGTCAAGTCGCATTCGATCGCTTCCTCATACGCCTGTTTGCCGGCGACCGATCCGATTGGGTCCTGAAAGGCGGCTACGCTATGGAACTTCGGTTTCAGATGGCGCGAGCGACGAGGGACCTGGACTTAACCGTCCGCAGGAAGCCCGGCGGCGCGGGCGACATGATCCTGGCGCTACTGCAAGACGTCGGAGCCATGGATGCAAGTGATCACTTCACTTTTCGTGTTGGCGAGGCCGACATGGATCTTGATGGAGCTCCGTACGGTGGCGCGCGCTACCCGGTCGAGGCAATGATGGCCGGGCGCACCTTCGTGAAGTTTCACCTGGACGTCGGCATTGGCGACGTGATCGTAGATCCCCCAGATACTGTTCCGACGCGCGATTGGCTAGGCTTCGCGGGGCTGGGCGCTCCTTTGATCCCTGTGATCCAAAGCGAGCAGCAGTTCGCGGAGAAGATCCATGCCTATACTCTTCCACGTGACGGAGCCCCGAACAGCCGCGTGCGTGACCTCGTCGATCTCGCGCTCCTCGTCCGGTCCGGGATCATGGACACAGAGCGCGTAGCCGAGGCAATCAGGAGGACGTTTGCCAGGCGCGGCACACACGATCTTCCCGCTGATCTGGCGCCGCCACCGGAAAACTGGGTCGCGCCCTTCGCGGCCATGGCGGAGGAGTGCTCACTTGGGATTGACG
>CAZWDD010000606.1:0-2007 GCA_964632345.1 uncultured Solibacteraceae bacterium
ATCGAGGGGTATGGCGAGGCGCTCGGCCGGCCGGTCAGCGGTCGAGCTGGGCCTCGAAGTTGGTCATGGAGACGAAGGCGTCGGCGAGGTGGAAGGTGTCGCGGGTCTGCTGGCCGTGGGGGCCGGATTCGGCGTTGTCGATGTCGATGAGGGCGCCGGCGATTTTTTCCATGCCGCGGCGTTTGAAGTAGTCATCGCGTTCCTTGCGGGAGGCGGAGAGGGAGATTAAGAAGAAGCCGGCGCCGTAGATTTCGCGGAGGGTGGCGACCTCTTCGGGGCGCTTGAGGCTGGTGATGATGTGGGCGGTGCGGGGGCGGGGCTGGTGGTTGTTGCGGCCCGCGGCGATGTGGGCGGCGACGGCGCGGGCGAGAGCGTCGTTGCGGCCGGTCCACTGGCGGATGTTGTTGCCGGCCTCGATCTTGTAGCGGGCCTGATCGGCGGGCGCGGCGGGCGGGGACCAGGGTTGGCCGAGTTGTTCGTAGAGACTCGGGAAGAGGTCGCTGACGCGGATGCTGTTGGCGGCGTAGCGGAACTGCTGGAGGGTGAGCTGGAGGGTCTCGACGACCTTTGGATGGTCAATGCCGACGGGGCAGACGAGGCCGATGACGATTTCAGAATCGGCGGTGGACACGGGTTAGGCGAGGGCGAGATTGAGGTTCTCGATAGCCTCGTCGATTTCGGCGGTGCTCTTGAAGCCGACGGTGACGCAATCGACACCGGCATTCTGGAAGGCGAAGCGCATGGCGGCCTTGCGGTCCTCTCGATTGGTGAAGGCGCCTTCGCCGACGAGCTTCATGCTGATGACGCCCATGCCTTCGGTGTGCACCTTCTTGACGTGGCCGACGACTTCGGGAACGTTGCCGAGGCCGGGGGTGTTGTAGGCTTCGGCGTCCATCTTGGTGCCGTTGTGGTTGACGCGGATCATGGCGACTTCGAGCCACTTGTTGCCGGGCATCTGGCGGAGCGCGGGGAGGCCGTGGACGCTGGCGCCCTGGCCGATGACGGCCTGTTTGACCTTGGCTTCGGAGATGCCGTCCTGCCAGCGGAGGGAGTCGGTGGGCCAGGTGGCGAAGTGCTGGTAGTGGAGGAGGGCGATGTCGAAGTAATCGGTCTGGGCGAGGCGGCGGAGTTCGTCGATCTTGTCCGGGGGGTTGGTGTTGGGCCGCGTGGTGAGCTTGGTCATGAGCTTGTAGGTATCGCGAGGGATGCCTTTGAGCGCGATGCCGAGCATCTTGTGCATTTCGCCGTAGCTTTCAGCGGTTTCAAAGAAACGGATGCCACGGTCGTAGGCGTAGCGAACCTGGCGGGTGAACTCCTCCTGGCCGAGTTCACGCTGGACGCGGCCGCTCATGGAGCCGGTACCGAAGGCGAGGCGGGTGACCTTGACGTTGGACTTGCCGAGGGTGACCCAATCGGTGGCCTTGCCTTTTGCCGCGACGGGCAGGGCGCCGGTGGCGGCTAGAGAGCCGGCGGCGAGCATGTTCTTCAGGAATTGACGGCGGGGGCAGATGCGCATGACGGAGTCCTCCAGTTACGGCTAGGGTATCATCTGGCGTTAGGCGAGCAGGGTGCGGACGGCGGAGAGGAGAACGTCCTCAACGGCGGGAGCGACGCGGGAGACGGCGCTGGTTTCGTAGCCGCCCTCGTCGTAGGCGCGGCGGGTGCCGATGTACATGGGGCCGTAGTCGCCATAGGCGGCGGTGGCGACGAGTTCGGCGGGGCGTGCGGCGGCGGCGGCGAGCTGATATTCAACGAAGAGTTCGCCGGGCATGTGGACGATGGAGAAGGGGCCGATGCGGAGGGCGGAGAGATCGATGCGGCGGCCGGCCTTGATGAGGCGATAGTAGGCGAGGTAGCGGGCGTTGTTGGCGCGCTGTTTGGGGTCGAGGGAGGGGTTGGCGATGGCGGCGGCCATTTCCTCCTCGGCGAAGCCGCGGCCTTCGCGGCGGGGGAGGGCGACGGGGGCGGAGAGCCAGCGGACGGCGTCGAGGGGGAGAGGGGTTTCGG
>CAZWDD010000607.1:0-2006 GCA_964632345.1 uncultured Solibacteraceae bacterium
AGGCCGAACGCATCGCGAAGGCGAAGGCCAAGAAGGCCGAAGACCGTGCGAAGCGTGCGGAAGCCCGTGCGCGGAAGGCCGAGGCCCGCAAGGCTTCATCGCTGTCTCGCCGCTCCAAGCGGAAGGAAAGCACCATGGCGAAGCGGGAGCGTATGCGCGCTCGTCGCTCGAAGATGGCGGCTCGCCGGAAGTACATTGCTTCGGAAGTCAGCAAGGCGGACGCGGCGTGCCGGAAGATGGTTCAGGTGAAGGTGATGTGTCCGCCGAAGCAGCGCAAGGCTGTGATCCGCGCGGCTCGTCAGGCGGCGAAGGCTCTCCCGAACGTGTCGGCTCTCCAGAACCGTCGTCGGAAGCACGCGCGTCACAACGTGTCGGCTCTTCAGAACGGTCGTCGGTATGCACGCCGCAACGGCGCGATGGGTGCGGTGAAGTCCTACGCGATGCAGACCCTTCCGTGGGTTGTCGGCGCGGCCGGTGGTTTCGCGGCGCACATGGCGGTCGAGAAGATCGGCGTGACCAAGCAGATCGAAAGCCTCGCCCTCAAGATCCCGACCGCGGGTCCGTACATCGCTTCCGCTTCGCACACCATTCAGGGTGCGGCGGCTGCGGCGGCTCTCGGCATGCTCGCCAAGGCGGTCGGTGGCAAGGCGGCTCCGTACATCAAGGATACCGCGATTTCCGCCCTCGTCATCGGCGTGGTCTACGACGCCCAGCGCATCGTGAAGTCCAAGCAGGAAACCGGAAAGTGGCTCCCCATGGGCGACCTCGCCTTCGGTGACCTTGCGTTCGGGGACCTCGCGTTTGGCGACCTCGCGTTTGGTGATCTGGGTTTTAATATGGCCGGCAGCCGTCGTCCTTCGGACCTTGTTCCGATGGCGGGCGTGTCGGCCTACGGCGACGGCATGGCCTATGAGACGGCTCCGCTGACGGCGGACTACTCGCAGGCGTCCCTCGGTGACGCGGCTCACTGCGGCGCGGATTTCACCGAGGCCGAAGGTCAGGCGCTCATCAACGGTCGCGGCCACTACATGCATCGGTACGGAACTCCTCCGCACCGCATGCAGCACAACCCGAAGGGTGCCTCGCACCTCGCGGGTCGTGAAGGCCACCGCTGGGGCTGGCTCATGAAGATGGTCGGCTGGGAAAAGGCGCAGCAGATTGCGGCGCTTCCTCCCGAGAGCCGCATCAAGGTCCTGCACAAACTCCGCGCCGCCGCACTCGATGCGTTCCAGCGCGAGATGCAGGTCTATGAGGCCGCGCAGGTCGCTCGCGAAATCCCCGAACAACTGTCGGACCTTGTCCCTAGCGCCGCTGGCGCGATGGGTGCTCAGGGCGCCGGTGAACTCGGAGACGGCGCGCTCTTCATGGGCGCGTGATATACCTTCCCCCGCATCGTGGTGATGTGGGGGAACCTTCCCCTCGATTGACTCTCAACACTCCATAGGAGACTACCGTGCAACACGGCATGCTTACTTCTCCGGGCGCTGGCCCGATCCCGGGCGTTCCCGCTCAACAGCCGACCAACCTGTTCCGCTACGGCGAGATCACCCTCTACTCGACCTTCAACTTCGCGGCCGGCACCGCCCTCGCGAACACCAGCAACCGCCTCTTCTCGGTTGCCCTCGGCTCGCAGGGTCAGGGCTACACCCGCGCTCTTACCATCACCGAGACCAACCTGAAGGAATCCGGCCGTATTCCGTCCGGGCAGGCCTACGACGTCTACGGCGTCGCCACGCAGGTTCTCGGCAGCGATGGCACCTTCCAAGACGTTGCGTTCAACACCGGCGCTCAGGCCGATGCTCTGACCAACATCGTCAATAACGGTGCTCTGTCGTACGACTTCACTCAAACCAAAGTTAACATCTGTCCGGTCATGTTGGCTGGCGCGGGTGGTGGCGTGTTCGGCGCGGTTTCTCAGAACGCGGCCGGCGCGAACTCTGGCGCTCTGAACAATGGAAACGGCGGCATCTGGGCTTACCGTAAGCACCCGGTTGCTCTCCCCGGCA
>CAZWDD010000608.1:0-2000 GCA_964632345.1 uncultured Solibacteraceae bacterium
AAACCGCTGACAGGCGCCACTCCGGGCAATCCGGTGACGGGCGGAGTGCCGTGCACCACCTATATCGGGCCGAACGGCGCGGGCCACTACGTGAAGATGGTCCACAACGGGATTGAGTACGGGGACATGCAGATGATCTGCGAGTCCTACGACATCCTGCGGAAGCTGGGCGGATTTACGCCGGACGAACTCAGCGGCATCTTCGGCGAATGGAACCGGGGCAAGCTGGACTCATTCCTGATTGAGATTACAGCCGACATTCTGCAGCAGAAGGATCCGGAGACGGGTGCGCCGTTTGTCGATATCGTGCTCGACACGGCGGGGCAGAAGGGCACCGGGAAATGGACCAGCGTGAATGCGCTCGACATGGGCGTCCCGGCCCCGACGATCGCCGAGGCGGTTTTCGCCCGCTGCCTGAGCGCGGTAAAGGAAGAGCGCGTGGCGGCATCGACGCAGCTTCCCGGGCCGGCGACGAGTTGGACCGGGGACCGCGCGGAACTCGTGCAGGCCGTCCATGACGCACTCTATTGCTCGAAGATCTGCTCCTATGCGCAAGGATTCCAACTGATGAGCACGGCGCAGGGCGAGTACAACTGGACGCTGAACTTTGGCGAAATCGCCAAGATCTGGCGCGGCGGATGCATCATACGCGCCGGCTTCCTGCAGAAGATCACCGAAGCGTATGAGCGCAATCCGCAGTTGGCCAACCTGCTGCTCGACCCGTTCTTCAAGGCCGAGATCGACCGCGCGCAGAGCAACTGGCGGCGCGTGATCGCACTTGCTGCGACGCACGGCATTTCGGCCCCGACTTTCTACTCCGCGTTGTCCTACTACGATGGGTACCGCTCGGCGAACCTGCCGGCCAACCTGCTGCAGGCGCAGCGTGACTTCTTCGGCGCGCACACCTACGAGCGGACCGACAAGCCTCGTGGCAAAGCGTTCCACATCGACTGGCCGGAGCCGGGCCGCCCACAGCTGGAAATCAAGTAGTGGTCGAGGGGATCCTCTCTCGCTACCGGGAAGAGTTGACCGAGCGCGTGCTGCCCTTCTGGCTGCGGCACGCGCTCGATGAGGTTCACGGCGGCTACTTCAACTGTGTCGATGCCGCTGGCGAGGTCTTTGACCCTCGCAAGCACATATGGATGCAGGGGCGCGGGGCGTGGATGTTCGCGCGGCTCTACAACGAGTTCGAGCGGCGGCCGGAGTACCTGGACGCCGCGACGCGGATCTTCCAATTTGTGGACAAATACTCGCGGAACGGCGAACCGCGCGGCTGGCATACGTTGACCGCGGACGGAAAGCCGGTCTTCTTCCAGCGCAAGCCGTACACGGCCTTCTTCGTCGCGATGGCGTACCTGGAGCACTTCAAAATATCCGGCAACCCGCAGCATCTGGCGCAGGCACAGGAGCTGTTCGAATCAATGGAGCAGTGGATTGCCAACCCGCACTTGCTCGGGCGCCCGGCACTCAGCGGCAGCGTGGGGCACACGCAACTGGCCGATCTTTATGTCCGCGGCTGGCTGGCCTTTGAACTGCACGGCGTGCAACCTGCGGCGCGCTACGAGTTGGCCGTCCGGGAATGCCTCGAACGGCTTGCCGCACACTACAATCCGGAGTTGCGACTGCTGATGGAGAACGCCGCGACCGGGGATCCGGCCGAGTTCCGGCGGCTGCCGGAAGGCCGGTTGATCTGCACGGGAAGTTCGATGGAGGTCTGCTGGCTGTTCCTGCGCATGCTCCAGCAGTGGCCGGATCCGGCAAAGCAGCAGATGCTACTGGAGGCCATTCATGGTGCGATGGCCTATGGTTGGGACCAGGAATACGGAGGGCTGCTCTATTTCCAGGACGTCGATGGGCGGCCGCCAGCGGCGCTCGAAGCGAATATGAAGCTATGGTGGCCGCATACCGAAGGAATCCTGGCAAACGCGATCGGCTACCGGATGACAGGCGAAACGCGCTATCTGGAGAGCTGGCAACGGCTAGACGACTACGCTTCCCGT
>CAZWDD010000609.1:0-1982 GCA_964632345.1 uncultured Solibacteraceae bacterium
GGCGAGCCCCAAAGAACAACGTCCCCGGACGAATCCGAGGACGCTCGCGCGGCAGGCTCTAGCAGCTAGGAGGCAGCATGACAAGGGGCTCCCGCGGGGCTGCAAAGCCAAGATCGGCATTCTGCGTCGTGGTTGCCCGGATGGAACCGTACGATCAAGTCTGGCAGGACTCCGCCAATGCCATGAAGGCGGAGTGAATTTTCCCTGCATCTTCGGGCCACATTGTCGAGAAGGTCCAGGAAAGCGACCGCGCCGACTTGGCCTGCCCCTCGAACATGAGAAACTCATGCGGCGTGTCGCCGACTTCTCCATTCGTGGCTTTAAAGAATTCATAAAGAACTTCACGCGGATCCGATGCAAGAAACTCCCATCGATCCGGGCGGGACATCGTGAAAATCGAACCGACCATCGCCTCCTGGAGGTCGGAAACTCGAACCGCATCTTCGTATGACTTCATCCCCGGAAACATCCGCAAAGCCATCCTTACGTTGACGTAGCGGACTTCGAAACCACGGCGCAATACTATTTCCGTAGACTTCTCTCTCAACCGCGACGCCGAAAGATCGACCTGACGAAGGTCCAGCAGCAGCACCCAGAAGTCGCCTGAAGTGGAGATCACCTTTGGTTCAGGAAGCGACATGCGTCGCCTGTCAATG
Organism: uncultured Solibacteraceae bacterium; assembly: GCA_964632345.1. Classification (GTDB taxonomy): domain Bacteria; phylum Acidobacteriota; class Terriglobia; order Bryobacterales; family Bryobacteraceae. Next base: position 657 of record CAZWDD010000609.1, read on the forward strand.
AAAACGTCGCCGCTGGCCTTCCCTCTGAATGTCGCATCAAACAACCTGCAGTCATCAAGATAGACCTGGCGCGCCCCACGATCTGCCGTCCGTTCGGAAGAAACCAGGTCCCTGAACTGGGAAAACGCATCCGCAGTCGAGGACGCTTCCGGCTCGGATGCCGGGAAAGCCGCATCGAAACAGCTTAGCCGCGCGCTATCAAGTCTTATTGCCGAACACTCGTGCTGTGGCTGGGCAATTGCCTGACCATGGGCGACGAAGCACAACAGAGCCACAAGCCTGAACATCCAGCCACCTCTCTTGCTGACAGGCAATTTCGGAAAGACCCTATCAGGATCGTCTCGACTGACAACCCTGAAGTGCGGCCGCGGCTACCCGAACACCCTTCGGCGGCGCTTGGACGTCGCAATGAGGTCGGATGCGCTTCCCCTGCCCCGGGCGCCCAAGCACCATTCCAAAAAAAAGAATGCTCCGAACATGGTTCGGAGCATCCCAATTTCGGATCTGCCCACCGGAGTCCCAAGGCAACGGGACAAAGTCGAGCCGGGGACTAGAGCCCCGTCGAGACGTCGATTGTATTGCCTTCCTCGAGCGTCACATAGGCCTTCTTGACGTCGCGCCGCTTGCCCGGCACGCCGCGGAACTTCTTCGTCTTGCCCTTGGTCACGGTGGTGTTCACCGCCTTGACCTTAACGCCGAACAGGTTCTCGACGGCTTCCTTGATGAGCGGCTTGTTCGCGCTCATCGCCACCTCGAACACGATCGCGTTGTGCTCCGAAGCCATCGTCGCCTTTTCGGTGATGATGGGCTTGCGGATCACGTCGTAGTGCTGCGGCTTCGCGGTCATTTCAGTCGGGCCTCCAGGGCAGCGATCCCGGCCTTGGTGATCACGAGCGTGTCGCGGCGCAGGATGTCGTAGACGTTCGCGCCGATCGAGGGGAGCACGTCCAGATCCTCGATGTTGGCGGCGGCGCGGACGAAGTTCTCGTCCAGCTCCATCCCGTCGATGACCAGGACGCGCTTCCAGCCCAGCGCCTTGACCTGACGGGCAAGCGCCCCGGTCTTGGCTTCGGGCAGCGCCGCCTGGTCGAGCACGACGAGGTTGCCGGACTGCGCCTTGGCGCTGAGCGCATGCTTCAGCCCGAGCGCGCGGAACTTCTTGGTCAGGTCATGCGCATGGCTGCGCGGGACCGGACCCTTGTAGACGCCGCCCTTGCGGAAGATCGGCGCGTTGCGGTCGCCGTGCCGGGCGCCGCCGGTGCCCTTCTGACGGTAGATCTTCTTCGTCGAATAGCTCGTCTCGGACCGGGTCTTGGTCTTGTGGGT
>CAZWDD010000610.1:0-588 GCA_964632345.1 uncultured Solibacteraceae bacterium
CCCGAACTCCCCGCCCCACACCACCAGCGTCTCGTCCAGCAGCCCGCGCCGCTTCAGGTCTTTTATCAGCGCCGCCGCCCCGCGGTCCGTCTGGTCGCACTTCTCCTTCAGCTTCTTGTTCAGGTTCGTGTGCGTGTCCCAACTGGCGTCCATCAACAGCACGAAACGCACGCCCCGCTCCACCAGCCGCCGCGCCAGCAGCGCATTCGTCCCGAACTGGTTCGTCGGCTCTTTTCCAATCCCGTACATCTCCAGCGTCTCTTTCGATTCGTTGCTGAAGTCCAGCAACTCCGGCGCGCTCATCTGCATCCGGAACGCCAGCTCGTAGCTCTGAATCCGGCTCGCAATCTCCGGGTCCCCGTTCTGCCGCAGCCTCTCTTCGTTCAACTCCCGGATCGTATCCAGCGCCGTCCGCTGCGTCGCCTTCGACACCCCCTCCGGGTTCGACAGATACAAAATCGGGTCCCCCGAATTCCGGAAAATCGTCCCCTGATACGTCGACGGCAGGAACCCGCTCATGAAGTTCGACGCCCCGCCGCTCGTCCCCGCCCCGCTCGATAGCGCCACAAACCCCGGCAGGTTCTTCGA
>CAZWDD010000610.1:598-1970 GCA_964632345.1 uncultured Solibacteraceae bacterium
ATTCGCTCCCCAGCCCGTAGGTCACCCACGCCCCCGCCGTCGGCCGCCCGAACTGGATGCTCCCCGTGAACAGCAGCAACTGCCCCGGATGGTGGTTCACCGCGTCCGTGTGCATCGAACGCACCACGCACAGCTCATCGGCCACCTCCCGCAGATGCGGCATGTAGTCGCTGATCACAATCCCGCTCTGCCCGCACGGCTGGAACTGCCGCGGACTCGCCAGCGCCGCCGCCGTCGGCTTCGTGAACGCCAGCTTCAGGTCTTTCGTGAACTCGGCCGGCAACGGTTTCCCGTTGTGCTTCTCCAACGCCGGCTTCGGGTCGAACAGGTCCATCTGGCTCGGCCCGCCCTCCATGAAGAGGAAGATCACGCTCTTGGCCTTCGGAGCAAAATGCGGTTTCTTCGGCGCCAGCGGATTCGGCGCGTCGGCCCCCTGCATCAGGTCCGCCAGCGCCATCCCGCCCACCCCGTAGGCGAACGAATTCAGCAGGTCACGCCTGGAATGGATCATCTCATTTACTCCCGGTTAATAAACTCGTCCAAGTTGAACAGCACCCGCGCCACGCCGCTCCACACGCCCATCGCCAGCGTCTCGCCGCTCCGTCCCTCGCCCCGCAGCACGTCCGTCTGCTTGTCCACGTACCGCGCCAGCGCCTGCCGTTCCGTCTCCGATGGCGGCCGCCCCAGCGCGTCCCCGAACATCCCCGCAATCCGCTCGCCCGTCCCTGTCCACGTCCCCGTCGCCCGCACCGCAAAGGCGTGCGAGGCCTCAATAAACACCGGGTCGTTCAACAGGTTCAGCGCCTGCAGCGGCGTGTTCGATGGCCGCCGCCGCGAACAGGCCACGTTTGAATCCGGCGCGTCGAAGTTCACCAGCAGGGGATACGGCGTCGTCCGTTGGTAGTGGATGTACAACCCCCGCCGGTAGGCCTCCTGCCCGAAAGTCTCCTTCCACTTCGATCCCCCGTAGGCCAGTTCTCCCACCCCCTTCGGCAGGTACGGCATCACCGACTTCCCGCCCACCTCCGGGTTCAGAATCCCCGCCACCTGCAGCGCCGTATCCCGGATCAGCTCCGCCGGCAGCCGCAGCCGCGATTGCCGCGACAGCAGCGTATTCGCCGCGTCCTTCTCCGCCGCATCCGGCCGGTACTTCGAGCTCTGCCGGTAGGTCGCCGACATCACAATCGTCTTGTGCAGCTTCTTCATGCTCCAGCCCTGCTCCATGAACTCGGCCGCCAGCCAGTCCAGCAGTTCCGGATGCGTCGGCTTGTCGCCCGTCACCCCAAGGTCCTCCGACGTCGACACAATCCCCCGTCCGAACAGCTCCTGCCACGCCCGGTTCACCGTCACCCGCGGCGTCAGCGGATTGTCC
>CAZWDD010000611.1:0-1969 GCA_964632345.1 uncultured Solibacteraceae bacterium
GTATCTGATTGGCGGCATCCCGTTCGGCTATCTGCTGGTCCGGTGGCGGACGGGGGAGGATGTGCGCGCGACGGGGTCGGGCAACATCGGGGCGACGAACGTGCTGCGGTCGTCGGGCCGCGGGCTGGGCGTGGCGACGCTGCTGCTGGATGTGGCCAAGGGATGGGTGGCGGTGTGGTTGACGGCGCGCTACAGCAGCGGGGAGCCGGTGTGGACGGCGCTGGCGGCGCTGGCGGTGATTCTGGGCCATGCGTTTCCGGCGATGCTGAAGTTCCAGGGGGGCAAGGCGGTGGCGAGTTTTGTGGGCGCGTTCGCGTATCTGGCGCCGCTGCCGCTGCTGGCGATCACGATCGTTTTTGTGGCGGTGGTGGCGGTGACGCGCTATATTTCGCTGGGGTCGATTCTGGGGGCGGCGCTGTTCCCGCTGGCGGTGTGGATGATTGACCATCCGGACCACACGCGGGTAGTGGCGGCGCTGCTGGGCGGGGCGTTCGTTATCTGGCGGCACAAGGCGAACATCGCACGGCTGCGGGCGGGCAACGAGAACGTGTTCACCTTCGGGAAGAAGAAGGGCGCGCGATGACGCGGCTGACGGTGCTGGGCGGAGGCAGCTGGGGCACGGCGCTGGCAATGGTGCTGGCGCCGCGGTTTGACCGCGTGAGCCTGTGGACCTACGAAGCGGAACTGGCCGCGGAGATGGCGGCCGAGCGGGAGAACAGGGTATTTCTGCCGGGGTTCCGATTGTCACCGAATATCGAGGTGAGTTCGTCGCTGGCCGGGAGCCTGCGCGGGGCGACGATGGTGCTGGGCGTGATGCCATCGAACGTACTGCGGCAGGTGTATGTGGACGCGAACCCGCACATTCCGGCGGGAATTCCGATCGTCAGCGCGACGAAGGGCATTGAACGCGGCACGCAGAAGCGGATGTCGGAGATCATCCGGGAAGTGACGGGGCGGGAGCGCGTGGCGGTGTTGAGCGGGCCGTCGTTCGCGCGGGAAGTGGCGCGGGGCGAGCCGACGCTGGTGGTGGTGGCGGCCGAGGAACTGGCGCTGTGCGAGGAGGTGCAGCGGGCGTTCACGGGGCCGACGTTCCGGCTGTACATGAGCACGGACCCGGTGGGGGCGGAGATCGGGGCGGCGCTGAAGAACGTGATTGCGATTGCGGCGGGCATCTGCCACGGGCTGGGATTGGGGTCGAACGCGATGGCGGCGTTGATCACGCGCGGGCTGGCGGAAATCACGCGGCTGGCGGTATCGATGGGCGGGCGGCCGGCGACGCTTTCCGGGCTGGCGGGGCTGGGAGACCTGATTCTGACGTGTACGGGGGAGTTGAGCCGCAACCGGCGGGTGGGCGTGGAGTTATCGAAGGGGCGGAGCCTGGAGGAGATCACCGGGTCGATGCGGATGGTGGCCGAGGGGGTGGAGAACACCTATTCGGCGGTGGAGCTGGCGCGGCGGCAGGGGGTGACAATGCCGATTGCCGAGACGCTCTATGCGATCTTCACGACGGGGAAGAGTCCGCACGACGCGCTGCGGGAGCTGATGGAGCGGCCGGCGGGAATCGAAAGCTGAAAAACGGAGCGCAACTTTTGACCGGCGGCCGGGTTGATGAGAATATGATGGCCGTGGCGGCGATGGAGCGCGATGCCGAACTGATGCTGCGGGTGCGCGCGGGCGACACGGAGAGCTTTGCGCTGCTGCTGGAGCGGCACCGGGCGCCGGTGATCCACTTCGTCTACCGGATGGTGCAGAACCAGGCGGTGGCCGAGGAACTGGCGCAGGAGGTGTTTCTGCGGGTGTACCGGAGCCGGGAGAGCTACGAGCCGGCGGCGAAGTTTACGACGTGGCTGTTCCGGATAGCGACGCATGTGGCGCTGAACTGGCTGCGGGACCGGCGGCACGAGCGGGGGCAGGAGAGCCTGGACGCGGAGGCGCCAGGCGGGGGCACGCGCGAGGTTTCCGACAACGG
>CAZWDD010000612.1:0-1951 GCA_964632345.1 uncultured Solibacteraceae bacterium
GGGAGTTCGCGCGCGGAGAGCAGATTGATTTCGACGTGGCGGCGATCCGGATGCTGGAGACGCGGAAGCACCAGGCGGGTTATCAACTACGGCCGGGCATGGAATGGGTGGACCTGATCTGCGGGAGCGAGGGGACGCTGGCGGTGGTAACGGAGGCGACGTTCGGGTTGCTGCCGGCGCCAGGGGAACGGCTGAGCGGTGTTGTGTTTTTTCCCTCCGAAGCGCTGGCGATGGAGGCGATCGACTCGTGGCGGGGCGTGCCGGAGCTTTGCATGTTGGAGTATGTGGACGCGGCGTCGCTACGGTTGATCGGCGGACCGGCGGCCGGGGCGGCGCTGCTGATTGAGCAGGAGCATCCGGATGAAGACGCATGGGTGGAGCGGCTGGAGGCGGCTGGTGCGCAGTTGGAAGAGTCCTGGTTCGGGACCGCGGAGGGTGACCGGGAACGGTTCCGGAAGTTTCGCCACGCGCTGCCGGAGAAGGTGAACGACACGGTGCGCAAGCGCGGCTATATGAAGATGGGGACGGACTATGCGGTGCCGGTGGCGCGGAGCCGGGAGATGCTGACCCACTATCGGGAGGGGCTGGCGGGGTTTCCGGGCGATGGGGTTGTCTACGGACACGTGGGGGACGCACACCTGCACGTGAATCTGATGCCGGCCAACGATGCGGAGAAGGAACAGTCCTGGGAGTTGATGCACACGTGGGCGCGGCAGGCGGTGTCGCTGGGCGGCACGGTGGGCGCCGAGCACGGGCTGGGCAAGCGGAAGCGGCACCTGCTGGAACTGATGTACAGCCCCGAGGAGATTGGGGCGATGCGAGCGGTGAAGCAGCGGCTGGACCCGGCGTGGGTGCTGGGGCGGGGAAACCTGTTCCCGGCCCCGGACGAGCGTTAGGCGGCGCGGAAGGCTTCGATTTCGGCGAGTTCCTCCGGGCTGAGGCGGAAGGTGGCTGCGCCCTTGACGCCGTCGAGCTGGGCCGGGGAGCGGAGGCCGACGATGGCTCCAGTGACTTCGGGCCGGCGGAGGCACCAGGCGATGGCGACCTCGCCCGGCGTGCGGCCGTGGCGGGTGCCGATCTCGCGGAGTAACTCGACGAGGGCGAGATTCTTTGTCAGCAGCGGCTCCTGGAAGTTAGGCGTGCGCTGGCGAAAGTCATCCGGTGGCATGGCTGCGATGCGTTCGCGGGTCATTTTTCCGCTGAGAAGTCCCGATTTCATGGGGGAGTAGACGATGGTTCCGATGTTATTTTCCGCGCAGTAGGGAAGTATCTCGTCTTCTATCTCGGGAGAAACCAGGCTGTAAGGCGGCTGGAGGGAAGTAATCGGGGCAATGGGCGCGATGCGCTGCATCTGGGAGCGGGAGAAGTTGGAAATGCCGATCCAACGGACCTTGCCTTCGGCCTGCAGTTCCGAGACGGCGCGCCAACCTTCTTCAATGTCCTCATCGGGTTCGGGCCAATGGATCTGATAGAGATCGATGGTATCCATGCCGAGGCGGCGGAGGGAGTCCTCACACTCCTTCTTGACGGAAGCGGCCTTGAGGCGTTTGCCGATCTGGCGGTTGTCATCCCAGACGCGGGCGCACTTGGTGAAGACATAGGGCTTGTCGGAACGTTCGCGGACGGCCTTGCCGACGACGGTTTCGGCGTGGCCGAGGCCGTAGACGGCGGCGGTATCGATCCAGTTCCAGCCCTCGTCGAGAGCGGCATGGACAGCGGCGACAGATTCGGCATCATCCTGCGGGCCCCAGCCGAAGGCCCAGTTGCCTCCGCCCATGGCCCAGGCGCCGACGCCGAGGGGAGTAATCTTGAGGTCGCTGTTTCCGAGAGTTCGCAATTGCATCGTTCTATTGTTATCGCACTATCCGATCCGGCGGACGTGCCGATAAGGATTGTGGAGTAGTAGCCCATTCGTGCCTGAAGGAAACTGGCGGCGGCTGCTGGCACCCGG
>CAZWDD010000613.1:0-1940 GCA_964632345.1 uncultured Solibacteraceae bacterium
AGACAGAGAGACTGATCGGGAAGGTTAACACTCAGGGATGCCAGTACCGGTGTCGCAGGCGTGGACGGTTGCGACTTACGTTCTGAAACAGAAGATAAAGGGGCGGAAGCGTTATCCGCTGGTTCTGATGCTGGAGCCGCTGTTCCGGTGTAACCTGGCGTGCGCCGGGTGCGGGAAGATCCAGTACCCGGCCCATGTTCTGAAGCAGCATCTGACGCCGGAGGAGTGCTTCCAGGCTGTTGAGGAGTGCGGGGCGCCGACGGTGGCCATTCCGGGCGGCGAACCGCTGCTGCATCCGCAGATCCACGAGATCATCGAAGGGTTGGTGGCGCGGAAGAAGTATGTGTACATGTGCACGAACGCGCTGCTGCTGAAGGAGAAGCTGCACCTGTTCCAGCCGAGTAGGTACCTGAGCTTTTCGGTGCACATGGACGGGGAGCGGGAGCATCACGACTTTTCGGTGTGCAAAGAGGGTGGCTACGAGATCGCGTTGGAAGGCATTCGCGAGGCGGTGGCGCGCGGGTTCCGCGTGACGACGAACACGACGCTGTTCGATGGGACGGATCCGAACTCGGTGCGGGCGTTTTTCGACGAGATGATGGAAGTGGGCGTGGAGGGGATGATGCTCTCGCCCGGTTACAGCTACGACAAGGCACCGGACCAGAGCCACTTCCTGGGGCGGGCGCGGACGCGGAGCCTGTTCAATACCATCCTGTCCAACCGGAAGCCGAACTGGCGATTCAATATGTCGCCGCTGTTCCTGGAGTTCCTGATGGGCAAGCAGCAGTTCACCTGCACGCCGTGGGGGATGCCGACCTACAATCTTTTCGGCTGGCAGAAGCCGTGCTACCTGCTGCAGGACGGCTACGCCGACAGCTTCGCGGAGTTGATGGCGGACACGGCATGGGAGAAGTACGGGACGGAGTCGGGCAACCCGAAGTGCGCCAACTGCATGGTGCACAGCGGGTATGAGGCCTCGGCGGTGGACTATACGTTCAGTTCGCTGAAGGGGCTGTGGGCGACGGCTCGCGCGACGTTGTTCGGCCGCTACGAGGACAAGGCCGCCCTCGCCGCGCTGGATACGCACTTCAAGCATCCGGCGGAGGGGCCGTTGGTGCAGATTCAAACGAAAGCGAAGGACGAGGTTAAAGTTTGAACCCGGACGAGCTGGAGGTAGTCCCCGGCGCGGCGCATGAGAACCTGCAGGGGCAGGTATGGGCGGCGGAGACGGAAGAGGATCTGCGCACCGGGTTGGAAAAAGCGTTCGACTATCGTGGAGATGTGACGATTACGAAGAAGGACGGGACAGTAATCGAAGGGTACCTGTTTGACCGGCGGACGGGAACGACGCTGTTCGATTCCGTGGTCCGCGTGATGCCGAAGAGCGCGCCCGGGAAGGTGGCGATCCGCTACTCGGAGATCGCCGGCCTGGCTTTCACCGGACGCGACACCGCTGCCGGCAAGAGCTGGGAGGCGTGGGTGAAGAATTATTTTGAGAAGAAGGCGGCCGGGGAGAAGAACATCGAAATCCGGCCCGAGCAGTTGGATTAGCGGGCGAAACGGCGGAAGAAGCTCTCGGACTTCCAGGTGGGCTTCGCCTTTTCGTTGGCCGTGCGCCGGGTGAGCGCCATCAGGTAGTCGATGAACCGCTCGGCGGCGTCTTTGTCCACGGGTTGAGATACGTCGTCGGTGACGTTGTGGTAGCGCGTGCGGAACCATTCCTGCTGGATTTTTTCCTCGGGACTTCCTTTCTCATAGCCAAACAGGAAGAGAAGAGACGGGATGCCCTGGAGCACGAAGTTGTATTGATCGGAGCGGATGAAGATCACCTGATCGGGCATGGGATCGGGGACGGTGGCGATGCCGAATTCCGAGCCGGTCTCCTTGGCCAGGTCGCCGAGGGTGGACTCCTCCCCGCCGAAGTAGACGAGCGAGCGCAG
>CAZWDD010000614.1:0-1930 GCA_964632345.1 uncultured Solibacteraceae bacterium
CGAAGGACTGCAAGATGAAGGCCTTGATCCCATACTCATCCAAGGGGGCACGGCCGCGCAGTCGATCGCCGATTTCCAGGAACGCGGCGCGGCGGATCTCATCGACGAGCCGGCCGGCCTCCAGGTGCGAGTCGAGCTTTTCCTGGTTCCACCGCGCCTCGAAGAACTGGACGAGGTTTGCGGAGGTGAACACCTCCACGCTCTGTTCGCGAACGAGTTCGACGGTGCCCGCGTCGACCATCGCGACGTAGGGGACAGCGCATTGGGGCGAGTACTGCATGGCGACACGCTTGCACCCGGAAAGGAGCATGGTGAGCCCGTAGACCTGGCGGGACCAACTGGAATAGGTCTGCGCGGATCCCGGGAGGGCATCAAGCATCCCAGGTTCGATCTGGTGGACGAGCTTTCTTGGTTCGCCATGAGCGGGAATCAGGTAGTACCAGCGGCGGGTAGGCGTTCGCGGAGGCGAAAAATCGAGAACCCGGTAGGCGAGCGGATCGCGGAGGTGGTGGTCAAAAAAGAGCCAGCCATCGAGGCCTTCGTCGCGAAGCGCCTGTTGAATTGCCTGAACATTCATCACTTGACTTCTCCCATGAGGCCGCGGAGCGGCTTAACAAAGATCCCGAAGACGACGGCGGCGACCATGGCGAACAGCGCCACGTAGAGGAACAAATCGTTCAACTTCATCGATTCGTAGAACCCGGCCAACCGGCCGCCGATGTAGTTGCCCGTAGCAATGGACATGAAGAAGACGCCCATGATTACCCCGCCAAAACGGGCGGGGGCGAGTTTGGTCATGGCGGACAGGCCGACAGGGCTGAGGCAGAGTTCGCCGATCGTGTGCAACAGGTAGGTCATCAACAGCCAGACGGGGCTGACCTTCGCGCCGGTCTCAGCAGCTTCGGCGGGCGGAACGAGGATAAGAAACCCGAGGCCGACGAAGAGGAGGCCGAGCGCGAACTTGGCGGGAACGCTGGGCTGGCGATCCCCCATTTTGACCCACATCATAGAGAACAGCGGGGCGAGGCAGATGAGCCAGATGGAGTTTACCGACTGGAACCAACTGGAGGGGTAGGCGAGGCCGAAGACCTCATTCCGGGTCTTTTCGTCGGCGAAGAGATTGAGTGTGGAACCTGCCTGCTCAAAGGAAGAAAAGAAGAGCGCGGAGGCAAGGAAGAGGCAGAAGATGACGGCGATGTTGCGACGCTCCTGCTGCTCCTTACAGGCGACCCAGAGCGCAGCGAAGATACCGAGGAAGCAGGTAACGAGCAGGACGCTGAACGCATCAGCAATGCCGGCAGCCGAGAACGATGTGATGCCCAGGACCTGGCAGAGACCAATCGCGAGCGGGATTCCGAGGATAACAAACAGGCCGAAGGAGAGCTGCTTCTTCTCCGACGCACCGGGCGGAGTAACCGGGTGCAGGCCTGCCTCGCCGAGGAAGCGCTGCGTCAGAACGTATTGGACCAGGCCGATGGACATCCCGGCGGTAACCAGAAGAAAGGCGAGACGCCAACTGATGGTCTGACCGACATAGCCGACAGCAAGCGGGGCAAGCAGAGCGCCGACATTGATCCCCATGTAGTAAATGGAAAATCCGGCGTCCCGGCGGACATCGCCGGGAGCGTAAAGGGACCCGACCATGGTGGACGCGTTGGTCTTGAGCAGTCCGGTGCCTACACAGATGAGACCGAGGCCGAGATAGAACGTCCATGTGAGAGGCGCCGCAAGAAGGGCGTTACCCAGCGCGATGATGATGCCGCCATAGAGGACGGCCTTGCGCTGCCCGAGGATACGGTCGGCAACCCAACCGCCAGGGAGACTGAGCAGGTAGACCGACGCCGTGAAGATGCCATAGATGGCGCCGGCGGTTGCCTTATCCATGCCGAGGCCGCCGCTGGTGAGTTGTGCGGTCATGAACAGAATGAGG
>CAZWDD010000615.1:0-1922 GCA_964632345.1 uncultured Solibacteraceae bacterium
GCGTGGGGAGGTTTGGGGATCATGGCGCGGCCGTGGCCGGGGTGAGCCTTTCCATCTTTTGGCCGAGATCTTCCCGGCGGAGGAAAATGTATTGGAAAGTCCCGACCAGGGAGCAGAGGAGGCGGAATTGGTGGAAGCCGAGGTGATCGACGAAGATGGCGGCGATCATTTTCCAGAATTCACCCCACGAGACGGTGCGCCAGCGCGAGGATTCGTTGATGAGCACGGCGAGCAGGGTGATGAAGACGCCGGTGATGTAGGCGAGGAAAAGCAGGATGAGCACTTCCTTCACCGTGGCTATCCCGGCGACGAGGAGGATGACCGCCAAGGCGTAGGCGAGAAGTTCGACGAGCGGGGCGAGGGCTTCGAAGATGAGAAAGAAGGGCAGACCGAAGACACCGGTCAGGCCGTAGCGCGGATTGAAGAGCATGCGCCAGTGGCGGAAGATCGATTGCAGGCTTCCGCGCTGCCAGCGGTTGCGCTGCGAGGCGTATTGTCCCCAGCGCTCCGGCACCTCGGTATAGCAGACGGCGTCGGGGGTGAAGGCGAGGGCGTGGTGGTGTCCGTTTTTCCGGTCGTAAATGTGTCCATTGAGCCGGATGGCGAATTCCATGTCGTCGGTGATCGACTGCGGCCATGGTCCGCCGGCGGCTTCGAAGACGCTCTTCTTGACGAGGAGCAGCGCGCCGGAAATACAGAGCATGCTGCGCAGCCGGCTCAACCCCGTGCGCGCCCATTGGAAGCTGCGGGCGTATTCGATCTCCTGGTTCAAGCCGAGCATGGTGCGGGGCAGTCCGCGTCGCGTGATTGTGCCGTTTTCCACGGTGAGGCCGTTGGAAGGACGGACCACGCCGGCCGAGGCGGCGAGGCGCGAATCGACAAGGAAGGGGCGGGCCATGCGCAGCAGGCCGTCGGGTTCGAGGACGCAGTCGGCGTCGATCACGCAGAGCAGCGGGTAGCGCGCGAGCGAGGCACCGGCATTGATCGCGTCGGCGCGGCGCCCGTTTTCTTTTTCCGCCACGGTCAGGTTCGGATGTGCTTCGCTCTCGTAAACGGCGCGGATGGCCCGGGTGTCGATGTGAGTGCGTCCGTGCTTGTCGACTTGGTGCAGTCCGAAATGCTTGCGCAGCACGGCAATGGTCCCGTCGGTCGAACCGTCGTCGACCACGATGATTTCGTGCTGCGGGTAGTTGAGCTTGAGGACGTTTTCGGCGGTGTTGACGATGATGGCTTCCTCGTTGTGGGCCGGCACGATGACCGAGACGGGCATGGACAGCTCGGACTTCGCGATGCGGTCGAACTCCGCGAAGGTAATCCCGCCCTGGTAGCGCCGGATCTGGGCGGCACCGAGAAAGACGAGGAGCAGGTAGATGAGATGCAGGGCTACGAAGTAGATCAGGATGCCCCAGAGAAGAAGGTGGACGATGGTCATCATATATTTGCCTCCCGGGCCGCGATGGCCCCGTGTTCCTCGAGAATCTGCCGGCAGGTGTCGCGGGCAAAGCGGTCGGCGTCACCGGTCATGGCCGCAGTGAGGGCCTGGCGGCCGGGGTCGCCGAATTCCCACAGCGCGCGGGCCGCGGAGAAACGCACCCACCATGATGTGTCGCGCAGGCCGGAGGTGAGCAAGGCGATGTGCCGTGCGGCGCGCAGTTTGCCCAGCGATTGCATGACCACATTGCGCACTTCCCAGGCGGGATCTTTAGCCAGAGGCGCGATGGTGTCTCCCGTGCCATGGTCGCCGATCTGGCCGAGGGCGCGCACGGCATGGAGCCGCACGCGGCAGTCGGAGCGGTCGAGCAATTCGGTGAGAGGTTCCACCGCCTCGGGAGCGCGGAGCATGCCGAGCACGCGGGCCGCGACATCGATGGCATTGTCGGAGTAAGTGCCGTGGGCATTGGCCAGCACTTGGAGGAGAGGTT
>CAZWDD010000616.1:0-1918 GCA_964632345.1 uncultured Solibacteraceae bacterium
CCGAAGATGGAGCGGCGCTCGCTGTGTCCGAGCACGACATAGCGCGTGAAAAATTCGCGGAGCATGGCGGCGCTGACTTCGCCGGTAAAGGCACCGGAGGTCTCGTGCCACATGTTTTGCGCGCCGAGGGTGATGCCGGAGGTGTCGGAGAGGATTTCGCTGACGCGCGGCAGGCTGGTGAAAGGCGGGATGATGACAACTTCGGCACCGTCGAATTTTTTCAGCTCGAGGGCGAGGTCCTCCATGAAGGAAGCGGCCTCGGACGAGGTCATGTTCATTTTCCAGTTCGCGGCGATGATCTTTTTGCGCATAAAACCGGCATCTTGCCGTTTGGGCGGCGGGGTGGCAAGTGTGGTGGTTTCCAGGAGCACGGCCATGCGGCCGCGAGGCCGGGCGGTGACGGGCGGGACGCCTGTGCCCCCGGGGCCGGCCGGAACTACCGCAGAAGCGGTTCGATGGCGCGGAGGGCGGGCCAGAACAGGGGGTGGCGGCTGATGCGGCTGAGTTCGGAGAGGAGGATGTCGGAGGTTTTTTCGCGGCCGGCGGGAAGGAGTTGGGCGAAGGCCGGTTGGCCGGGGGCGGTGAACTCCGCCAGGTAGTAGTCGGCGGCTTCTTCGCGCCGCACCAAGGCGGAGGCGTCGCCGAGTCCGAGGCGGACCGAGGACACGCAGGCGCAGGCCGTTTGTTCCTCGTGCAAGCGGAAGACGACGTTTCCGCCGTCGCGGCGGCGGAAGACGGGGGTCTCGTCGCCGTGGTCGAGTCGCCAGCCGAGGCGGCTGGCCAACCAGCCGAGGAGTTGCAGGGCGGTGAGCCGGTAGCCCGGGGCGTGGTGAATTTCGACTTCGTCGAGGCGGTCGAGGCGCGCGAGGGCGGCGGGCAGGTCGAAAATCTGGGCGATGGCGTAGCGCAGGTTGAAGAGGCGCGTCCAGTTGAGGTCGCAGAGGGCGGAGCGCGGGCGGGCCAGCGACTGCACTTCCTGCAGGATCCGGAATTGCGCGGCGGGATCGGACCACGCGTGGCTGTCGATGATGAGACGGTCGACCCAGCGCCAGAGTTGCGGGTCGGGGTCCGGATGAAGATCCCCTTGCCACCACAAGTAGAGCGGCAAGTCGGTGTCGAGGTGCGAGAAGACGATGCTGGGGAGGCGTCCGGCCGCGGGGCCGTCGAGTTGGAAGGTGATTTGTTCCGAGCAGATTTCCTTTTTGCCGGCCTCACGCAGATGGCAATGGGCGGTGATCCAAGCTTGGACGGCGGACTGTTTCGCGCCGGGCTGGCCTTGCACGAGGAGAGCGCGGAAGGCGTGGTCCGCGGCGATGGCCGAAAGGAGCGGCGTGTTGGCGGCGATGGCGTCGGGGGCTTCGCTGTAGATGACGAGGTTGACGAGGGAGGCCCGGACTTTGGCGGCGTCGGAATGTTCCCAGAGCAGACCGAGTTGGCGGTCGATCTCGCCGATTTCGACCGGGAGGCCGGGGGAGACTGTCGGTGCGGTGGTCATGGGTTGCAGCGGCCACCCCGGCGGGGCGGCCCGGCCGGGGGAAGTGTCATAGACGGCGCCAGACGGCATGGTCCTGCGCGAGGAGTTCGTCGGCCTGGCGCGGGCCCCACGATCCGGCGGGGTAGAAGTCGAGGCGCGGGGCGGAGCCGTCGTGCCAGGCTTCGCGGATGCCGTCGATGAAGGTCCAGGCGTGCTCGACCTCGTCGCGGCGGGCGAAGAGCGTGGCGTCGCCGCTCATGGCGTCGAGGAGGAGGCGTTCGTAGGCTTCGGGGGTGGCTTTGCCGAAGGACGTGCCGTAGTGGAAATCCATCTTCACCGGTTCGAGCTGCAGCATGGCGCCGGGCATTTTGGCGGCCATGCGGAAGGAGATGCCTTCGTCGGGCTGGATGCGGATGACGAGGACGTTGGGGTCCTGCAGTTTGC
>CAZWDD010000617.1:0-1918 GCA_964632345.1 uncultured Solibacteraceae bacterium
CGCCGCCAACCCCACGACACCCTCGGCCGACGCTTCGTCGCCGCCGCCCGCAAACAGTGGAATAAACTCGCCACCGCCGACTCCTTCGGCAAGGAACTCACCTTCGGCCGCACCCTCGTCGCCGCCCAACTCCTCCGCCGCTGGCTCGATCAACACGCCAAAAACGAACCCATGATCGGCCTCCTGCTGCCCAACTCCGTCGGCGCCGGCCTGGCCAATCTCGCCGTCACCCTCTCCGGCCGCACCGCCGTCAACCTCAACTTCACCGCCGGCCCCGCCTCCATGGCCTCGGCCATCTCCCAGTGCGGCATCCGTACCGTCCTCACCTCCAAGCTCTTCCTCGTCAAACAGAAGATCGACCCGCCCCAGGGCGCCGTCTACATCGAGGAACTGCTCCCCAAGTTCTCCAAGCTCGAAAAAGCCATTGCGTTCCTCGAAGCCCGCTTCCTGCCCGCTTCCCGCCTCGCCAAGGGCCACACCGATGACGTCGCCGCCATCATCTTCTCCTCCGGCTCCACCGGCGAACCCAAGGGCGTCGAACTCACCCACTGGAACCTGCTATCGAACATGGAAGCCGTCGCGCAGATCTTCCCCGTCGGCCCGGCCGACCGTATGCTCGGCATCCTCCCCTTCTTCCACTCCTTCGGCTTTACCTACAACCTCTGGTTCCCGCTCCTCCACCAGTTCCCGGTGGTCTTTCACCCCAACCCCAGTGACGCCAAAACCATCGGCGAACTGGCCGAAAAGTATGGCGCGACGTTCCTGCTCTCCACCCCGACATTTGCCGCCACCTATGCCCGCAAGTGCACCCGTGAGCAGTTCGCCAAAATCCGCTACGTCCTGGTCGGCGCCGAAAAGCTCCGCCCCGCCGTCGCCGAGCAGTTCGAGGAGAAGTTCGGCATCCGCATGCACGAAGGCTATGGCTGCACCGAAATGGCCCCCGTCGTCAGCGTCAACGGCCCGGACTATATCTCCGACGACCCCGACCAGTCCAGCCAGTACGGCTTCAAGGCCGAAAGCGTCGGCCGCCCCCTGCCCGGCGTCAGCCTCCGCTTTGTCGATCCCGCCACCATGGAGCCCGTTCCGTACGGCGAAGAAGGCCTGCTCCTCGTAAAGGGCCCCAGCCGCATGCGCGGCTACCTCAACCAGCCCGAACGCACCGCCAGTGTGCTCATCGACGGCTTCTATAACACCGGCGACATGGCCCGCCTCGACGAGGACGGATTCCTGCACATCACCGGCCGCCTCTCCCGCTTTTCCAAAATCGGCGGCGAAATGGTGCCCCATCTGAAGGTGGAGGAGTCGCTCCAGCAGATCCTCGGCGACGCCACCTGCCTGGTCCTCGGCATCCCTGACTCCCAGCGCGGCGAACGCCTCATCGTGCTCCATACCGCCGCCTCCATCACCCCGG
Source organism: uncultured Solibacteraceae bacterium (assembly GCA_964632345.1). GTDB lineage: Bacteria > Acidobacteriota > Terriglobia > Bryobacterales > Bryobacteraceae. The sequence goes on from CAZWDD010000617.1 coordinate 1,412, forward strand.
CCGCCATGATCGAGCACTTGAACGCCGCCGGCCTCCCGGCCCTCTGGATCCCCAAGCCCAACCAGTTCTTCCTGGTCGAGGCCATCCCCACCCTCGGCACCGGCAAGACCGACCTGCGCAAGTCCACCGATCTCGCCATCGAACTCGCCGGCCAGGTCCGCCAACCCGCCGCCGCCGAGTAACTGACGCCGCAACGCCACCCGCAACGGGACCGCCACCGGTCCCGTTTCCGTTTACCACCGGCCACACGGCAGGCAACCCGCAAACGTAACCGGACGATAACCTCAGGCCCACTATCAACGGTCCTCCCCTTAGCGCCCTACGCTGCTGCCGAATCGCGACTTACAGGAGAAGACCTGATCCAACGGCCGCTGGAAACTCCTCGATATTTTCTCGGTGCCGGAGGAGCCGGAACCGAATTCGCCTTTGATTTCGTCGCAAATGCCAGGAGTCGAGTACTGTAATTGATCAGCCACATTTCAAGGGCGGCTCTTTGGCCATCGGTCA
>CAZWDD010000618.1:0-1907 GCA_964632345.1 uncultured Solibacteraceae bacterium
AGTCGAACTCCCAGTACATCCCGTTCGGAAAGTACAGCCGCCGCTTCGCCGCGTCGTACTCCACAAATATCCCCTCCCGGGATCGCCACACGCCTCCCGTGTTCACGTTCAGGTCATACTCGGCCCCCGTCGCGTCCGTGTACACATAGTGGTGCACCGAATACCAGTCCGCGTACACCGGCGTCAATGCCCCCGCCAGCATCTTCCACCCCCACCCGAATCCCACATCCGTCCCCAGCATCCACGTACCGCTCGGGTCCTTCCGCCAGTTCTGCGAGTTATACGACAGTCGGAACGGCACCGCCGTCCCCCCTCGCCCCTGCGCCGTCACCGTCGGCAGCGAGAACGATAGATTCCCGCTCTGCATGTCAATGTTCTCCGGCGCCGCACCCCAGTAGGTACCCAGCGCCCGCACGCCCACTTTCCGCGGGTCCTTCTGCCCTGCCGCCGGCGTCGTCACCGTCACCTGCGTCACGCTCGCGTTCAGATACAGGTCGTGCGGATAAATAGTGTACGTGTAGGTCGTCCCCGCGTTCACCGTTCCGTCGCTGAAGTATCCTCCCCGCACATTGCCCATATACACGCCGTTCCGGTGCACCTGGTACAGCAGCATTCCGCTTCCGTTCGCATCGTCCACCACCCCCGGCCATTCCAGGTCCACCCGGTTGTCGAACAGCGCCGTCCGCAGGGTAGAGGTCTGGATCGTCCCCGGCGCCACATACTCCGCATTCGCCAGCCGCGCCTCCGTGATCCCGTTCGCCCCGGGCAAGGCGCGTGCGCCAAACCCCGGCCGCCCCGTCGCCAACGACGCGTCACCGATAAACCCGAACTCGTTCAGGCTCGTCAGCAGCAGAAACATCCCGTGCCGCTTCGTCATCCGCACCGTCATCCCGTCCGCGCACGCCCACGTCTGCGCCCCCAGCAGCGTCACCACTCCGCTCACCCGCTTGTAGTAGTTCGCCGCCATCGTGCACCCGCCCCCGGTTACCGTCGGCGTCATTTCCACCGCATAGAAACTTCCCTGCGTCCCCGGCCCGCTCAAGGCGTCCATCGTTGCGTGCGCGTACATCACAAAAGTCCCTCCGCTCGCGCCGATCTTCAGCTTCGCCCGCAGCTCATAAGCCACGTCCGCTCCGGAGACCGGGTCAACTATCGGGTTCTTGTAGATCACCGATCCGCCATTTGCCGCCGTGCTATGCAGCCCCACGCTGCTATTGCCGGCAATCGTCCCGTTCGATTGCCACTGCGCGCCGTTGATGCCGCCCGCGAAGGTATCGGTCAGAAAGTAGGTATAGGCGGCCGCCAGCGGCAGCCCCAGGCACAACAGCGTCAGTCGGCGCATCTATTTTTCTCCGGGCGTTTATTCGTTGAGGTTGGAATGCCAGTAAATCTTCACGTCGCTGGAGGCTCGTGGCCGTCAGCGGACCGGTTCCGCCGCAACGGGCTTCTTGCCCGCTCCTGGAAATCCGGTAAACATCGTCGGATCAAAGTCCTTTTTCCACTTCCGGAACTCCGTCGCCACGTCCGCCGCGCGGTCTTTCTCCGGCCGGAACAGCTTTGCCCGGCTCTCTTTTCCGGTTAATTCCGTCAATTTCTCGGCCTCCGCAATCGTCCGCGGCGACGCCTCCACCAGCGCCATCGTCCCGTCGTCGGATACCTGATATCGGAACGGCGCCCCGCTTTCCCCCACAATCGCTGGCCGTTTCGGGTCTTCCCACGTTCCCGCCCCCGTCATCGGCACCACCAGCAACGCCTTCGGCGCCGCCCCTCCACCCGTCATCGCCTGCCCGTATAACCCTAGACTGATCCAGCAAATTAACACAAGAACGTGTCGCATATTTAGAATAAACTACCCCTGTACCCTTGAACTGAAGTAGCCAATGAGATATTTCAATGGCGAACCAGCC
>CAZWDD010000619.1:0-1906 GCA_964632345.1 uncultured Solibacteraceae bacterium
CCATGGTTGGAGGCGATGCTGGTGGCCGTGGTGTCAGCGATTGTGCAGTCCTACTGGCGGGCGCGGACGCGGCCGAAGGGGATCCAGGTGATTTTCAACGCGGCCAATCTGGTGACGAGCGTGAGCCTGGCGCATGTGGCGGCGGACGGACTGGCGGTAGTGCCGGCGGTGATCATGGCGACGGCGGTCTACTACGGCTGCAACAGTCTGCTGGTGTGCACGGTGCTGGGGCTGCTGGAACGGCGGAGCTTCGGCGCGCTGTGGAAGAACTGCCAGTTCTGGTCGGCGCCGTTCTTTGTGGCGGGGACCGGGGCGTCGGGAATGATGGTGTTTATCAGCCGGACGAGCGGGTATCCGCACGCGTTCCTTGTGTTGACGTTGATGTCGCTGGTGTTCCTGGCCTACCGGGCACACTTGCAAACGGCGACGGGCGAGTTGGCGCCGGCGCGGGCGGCGGGTAACTCGTAGGGGGGAGTTCCGGCGCCGGGGGACATGCCGAGGTATGTCTCCCGCGGTATTTAGTTGGGGGAAGAAAGGGAGGGCCACGGTAAGGCGTGGCCCTTCACATTGCCGGGGTGCGGTATTTTTGATGGATGACTCGGCGCGCGTTTCTGGGATCGATCGGGGTAGCTGCGGCGGCGCAGAAGCGACCACCGAATATCATCTGGTTCATGTATGACGACCTGGGGTCGGCGGGGTTGGGATGTTACGGGCAGGAGAAGATCCTGACGCCGCACTCGGACCGGCTGGCGCGGGAGGGGACGCGATTTACGGCATGTTACGCGGGCGGGTCGGTGTGCGCGCCGTCGCGGAGCGTATTGATGACGGGCCTGCACCTGGGGCATACACCGGTGCGGGCGAATGCGCAGACGGTGCCGTTGGAGCCGGGGGACGTGACGGTGGCCGAGGTGATGAAGAGCGCCGGGTACGCGACGGGGTGTTTCGGCAAGTGGGGGCTGGGGGACGCGGGGACGACCGGTTCGCCGATGCGGCAGGGGTTCGATGAGTTTTTTGGATACCTGCACCAGACGCATGCGCACAATTACTGGCCGGAATATCTGCGGGATGGGGATGAGAAACATCCGCTGCCGGCGAACGTGGGGCGGAAGAAGGGCACTTACAGCGCGCCGTTGATCGGGGAGCGGATGGCGCAGTTCGTGGAGAAGAACAAAGACCGGCCGTTCTTTCTGTACGCGACGCCGACGCTGCCGCATGCGTTGTTTCATCCGGCGTCGGATGCGCCGTACACGGACAAGCCGTGGACGCAGATGCAGAAGAACTTTGCGGCGATGACGACGGAGGCGGACGCGCAGTTGGGACGGCTGCTAGAGTTGCTGGACCGGCACGGGCTGCGGGAGAACACGGTGGTGTTCTGCACGTCGGACAACGGGGGCGTGGCGCCGCCGGATGACAAGGACGGTAAGTTCTTTGAGATCAACCGGCCGCTGCGCGGGTTCAAGGGATCGTTGTGGGAAGGCGGGCTGCGGGTGCCGATGATTGTCCGCTGGCCGGGGAAGGTGGCGGCGGGGGCGGTGAACGGGACGCCGTGGTACTTCGCCGATTTTCTGCCGACGGCGGCGGAGATTGCGGGAGCGAAGGCGCCGCGGGTGGATGGGGTATCGGTGGCGGGGGTGCTGCGGGGGAAGGGGATGAAGCGGCGGGCGCTGTACTGGGAGCAGGAGGTGTGGGAGGCCAAGACGAAACGGATGCGGGCAGGGACGCTGGCGCAGGTGGTGCGGATGGGGGATTGGAAGGCGATCCGGCGGAAGCCGGGGGCGGCGTTGGAGATCTACAATCTGGCGAAAGATCCGGGGGAGACGGCGGACGTGGCGGGGGCGAATCCGCGGGTGGTGGCGGAGATGGAGGGGTATCTGCGCACGGCACGGGTGGAGGCGCGGCCGCATGA
>CAZWDD010000620.1:0-1887 GCA_964632345.1 uncultured Solibacteraceae bacterium
CGCCTGCCGGGCTTGCTGCGCATCGATGGCGCGGAGCACATAGCCGCATTCCACCGTAAGTGGCCGCGAACGTTCAGCGCCAAGGCACAGGAGCGGTGGATTACCTGGGCGCGGAAGGCCGGGGAATAACGCCGACGCCGGGGCGCGTAGGCAGAACGAGCTTTCCGTTGACGACGCGGACGCCTTCGAATGGGTCGTTGCGGATGAGCAGATTGCCGTCGAGGTCGGCCCAATCGATGAGCGGCGAGAGCTGCGCCGCCGCAGTAATCGCAAGAGAACTGGAGACCATGCAGCCGACCATCACCTTAAGCTTGAATGCCCGCGCTACCTCGATCATCCGCATGGCCTGGCGGAGGCCTCCGGCCTTATCCACCTTGATATTGACGCCGTCATAGTAAGGCGCCAGGCGCGGGATATCCTCCGGATGGAGGCAACTCTCATCGGCGATGACGGGAATATTGACACGCTTGCGGACCTCGCCGGTTTCGGCGAGCATGGCGGCGGGCAGGGGCTGTTCGATGAACTCGACGCCCTGTTTTTCCAGCCAGTTAATTTTGCGGACGGCCTCGTCGACCGACTTCCAGCCTTCATTGGCGTCGACGCGGAGCGGCTTGCGGGTTTCGGCGCGGACGGCCTCAATCACCTCCTCATCGTTGGCCAGGCCCACCTTCACCTTGAGGATGGGGTAGGCGGCGGCTTCGCGGACCTTGCGGCGGATCACCTCGGCCTTATCGATGCCAATGGAAAAGGTGGTCTGTGGCGTGGCGGATGGATCGAGCCCCCACATCTTCCAAAGCGGAACGCCGAGGCGTTTTGCCGCCCAGTCATGCAGGGCGATATCAATGGCCGCCTTGGTGGCCCAGGCGCCCGGAACGCGGGCGAAGACCTGGTCGAGGAGCCTGGCGTATTGGAAGAGATCGGCGTTGGCGAACAGGTCCTGAAGGCCGTTGACGACGTCGATGCCCTGGGCGGCCGATTCGCCGTAGCGGACAATGGGGGCGCCTTCGCCGATGCCGTCGATGCCGTCGCGGGACACGGTGACGGCGAGTATCTCGCGGAAGTCGCTCGAGGACATGACGGTCGTCCAGGTGTTGACCAGATCAAGCCGGAGGGAACGCGCCGAGATCGCGGGCCGCGGGGCGGCGGCGAGGGTAGAGGCCGCCGCAAGAGCGAGGCAATCCCGGCGCGTCATGAATTACTGCACCTGCTGCGCGCCGTACTCGGCGAAAGCGCCCTTCAGGTCTTCGGCGATGGCGTCTGCGTTGCGGCCCTCAATCTGGAAACGGTGCATCATATAGACGGGCTGGCCGTCGCGGAACAGCGCAAAGCAGGGCGACGAGGGGGGATAGCCGACGAGCTTTTCCCGGACGTGAGCGACGGCTTCCACGTCGGCGCCGGCAAATACGGTGATCGCCTTATCGGGCTTCACATCCGACTCCAGCAGCGCCTTGACGACGCCCGGGCGGGCCTTGCCGGCCGCGCAGCCGCACACGCTGTTGACGACAACCAGAACGGTGCCGCTGCCGGGGGCAAGAGCGGCGTCGACAGCTTCGGTGGTGCGCGTTTCGACGACGCCATGGGCGGTGAGTTCTTCGCGCATGATCGCGATGAGGTGTTCAGGGTAGGGCATCCTTTCAATATACTGGGTTCAAATGGATCGCCGGTCATTACTCTCCATGCTGGGCGCGGCCGCTGCGCTGCCCGGACAGACGCTGCCAAATGTGGGGGTAACCGCGGATTCAACCTCGCCGCGGTCCGAATCCGGCGTCGGCGCGCTGATGCCGTGGGCCGACGCGCTGTGGGCCGTGAACTACAACTCCCACAAGGCACGCACCGGGACCAACCTGTGGCTCTACCGGATTGATGAAAACCTCAAATTGACGCGCG
>CAZWDD010000621.1:0-1880 GCA_964632345.1 uncultured Solibacteraceae bacterium
CGCAGCGGCCACATCCCACTTCGCCCCGACAAACTCCAGAAGGCATGCGTTGTAGTCGGGACCCTGCTTCGCTGTTCCGTTCGGTTTCGGCACCAACCGGGCTCGCAGTTCACTTCTTCGAGAAGTCCGTGCAAGCTGAATGAGCGTGGCCTTCGGATCCGGCAACGCATCGGGGGCCTCGGGCACCGCCCGAGCATTACAGCCGAGGAACTCTGCCAGGTTGACTTGATCCGCCAGAAGCCACGCCTCCACCTCCCGTACCGCTACTCGGAAGACAAGATTTGCGTGCCTTCCGTTGGGGAGCCAATTCCGAATCAGGGTTGGACCGCACTCACAGGCATCCAAGTCGGTCAGCACGATAAATGGCCGACCCGGCGCCGCAGCATTCCATCCAAGAATCGTTTTGCGCAGGTACCCGTTTCCACCCCGTCCATAAACCACACCGACAGAGTAATGTTGGCCCGACTCGGCGAGTAACCTACGCAGCACACCCTCACTCAGGTAATCCTCAACAGCAACATGTACGGGAATCGGTTGATGCGGATGCTTAACCACCTTCATGCAAAAAGGTCCATCTGCTTTAGTCCGGCTGGCACCGTCTGAGGAAGTGCCGCATCCGCAGCGCTGAGTCCACTATTCAGCAACGCCTTCACATCCCGATTGGTGGAAGCGAGCTCAACGCGAGTACCCTCCACCCCGGGAATCAACATCAATATCTCGTCACCGTTGATCCCCTTATCGGATAGCAACTCCCAACTATGCGTACTGACGAACACCTGTCTTGAATGGCGCCTCTGAACACGATAAAGGAGGCCGGCTAGTCTGGACACAATCGCGGAGTGAAGCGAAAGCTCTGGCTCTTCAAGCAATAGCGGGGCATCTCCGTCAAGTAGCGACCAAAACAGCCCGATCAGCCGGAGAGTCCCGTCGGAAAACTGATCCTCACGCTGCCGCCCGGCGTTCGGACGCCAGTGCCTATAAACCGCTTCCAAGTGGGGAACTCCCGACTCGTCCTTCACATCGGTCAGCTCACTTAGCTGCGGCACCGCCTCGCGGAGTGCAGCCTCAATTCTTTTGAGCCGGGACCGTCGCGTCTTCTCGGGTGTCTTGGCGACGACATCGAGAAAGTGCTTACCGTATGGGTCCTCCTCCAGAACATTAGCCTGAAACACCTCCGGGCGGCTGATAAGTTGCGGTATCAGATGCAGATAACGAACTGTTTCAAAAAAACGCGCCACGTCACGAAACCCCTCGTTGGCGATCACCTGCTCCAGGTGCGTTTGAGTTAGGCGCAGATCGTCACTCTTGTCACTGTTGTCCGGACGATCCAACAGCAGCTTTTCATTCCGCCAAACTTTTTCATATCGCAGCTTCGGCATGCGAAATCCCCGCACCTGCTGGGTCATCCCGATGGCATAGCGCCACGAAACTCCCCCACTACGGTCAGAGATATCAACGGAAATCTCGACATCGGGCTCCCGCCGCGCTGTCAAGCATCGAATCTTCGATAAACCTCCACGCTCCGCAATCGCCTTCTGAAGCCCACCGCCAGGCTTCGCGATCGAACGTAGAAACCGAATGCTGTCGAGAAGATTCGACTTCCCGCTCGCGTTGGGTCCGACAATGAATACTCGGTCGTCCAAATTGACATCCACTTCACGGAAGTTCCGCCAATTCTTTAGGACAAGCCTTGAGATGATCATCGCGTCTCTATTGTAACTACGCTTCGCCCGCAGTCTTCTCTACCGCATTCCATCCCAGCATCCCGGCGCCGGCAGGGCATCGGGAGAATCCCGCCGAACCCCACCCCCACCCCCGCCTACCCCGCACCGCCCCCACCGCCCATACGCCACCCCATCGTGAACCCCCAACCCCGGCCG
>CAZWDD010000622.1:0-1869 GCA_964632345.1 uncultured Solibacteraceae bacterium
ATCACCACGCCGCCCGCATCGCCCAGGCCATTCAACTGGCCCTCGCCGTCTGAACTCGCGCTACACTAGCGGGCATGCGGATTCGTTACATCGCCCTTTTTCTCGCTCTCGCCTCCTCCCTCGCCTTCGCCCAGCGGCCACAGCGCCCCAAGCTCCCAGGTGAGGACTGGGTCTATCTCTTCAACGGCAAGGATCTCTCCGGCTGGACCGAAATCGGCAAGGAAAAATGGGTCGTCGACAACGGCACCATCCACGGCCAGGCCATCTCCAAGGAGTACGGCTACCTCCGCACCGTCAAGAACTACAAGGACTTCCACCTCTCCTTCAAGTTCAAGTGCGAAGGTGACGGCAACTCCGGCGTCTTCTTCCACTCCGAGTTCAAGCCCGGCACCCCCACCATCACCCAGGGCCTCCAGTTTGAAATCGATTGCCGCATCGGCCAGCACACCGGCGGCATCTACGGCGACGGCCGCGGCTGGGTCGTCTGGCCCTCCCCGGAAAACGAAACCGTCGTCCGCCACAACGAGTGGAACGAGTATCTCCTCAAGGTTGAAGGCAACCGCTACTACTCCCGCCTGAACGGCGTCGTCATGATCGACTTTACCGACCCCAACCCCAAGAGCTTCGATGGCGGCATCTCCCTCCAGCTCCACTCCGGCGGGGAAGGGAACATGCGTTTCAAGGACATCATGATTCGCGATCTCACCAAACGCGACGGAGAACCCGCCGTCCGCTAGTGCGTCTCTTCTACTGCGATCACTACGACATGGGCCTGCCGCCGGAGCACCGGTTTCCGGCCCAAAAGTACCGTCTGCTGCGGGAGTCCCTCCAGGGGGACTCCCGTTTTCAGTTGCACCCCGCCCGTCTCGCCTCCCGCGCCGAGCTCGTCCGCGCGCACGATCCGGCCTATGTCGATGCCTTTCTTGCCGGCACGCTCTCCCCGGCCGCCATCCGCCGCATCGGCTTCCCCTGGTCTCCCCATCTCGTCCGCCGCACCCTGGCCAGCGCCGGCGCCACCCTCTCCGCCGCCGCCGCCGCGCTCGATACCGGCATCTCCGGCGCCCTCGCCGGCGGCACCCATCACGCCTTCTATGCCGAAGGTTCCGGCTTCTGTGTATTTAACGATATTGCCGTCGCCATCGCCGCCCTCCGCGCCGAGGGCATCGCCCGGCGTTTCGCCGTCATCGATCTGGATGTCCACCAGGGGGACGGCACCGCCCGCATCTTCGCCGCCGACCCCGATGTCTTCACCCTCTCCCTCCACGGCCGCAACAACTTTCCTTTCCGGAAGCAGCAGAGCACTCTCGATGTCGCCCTCGAAGACGGCGCCGGTGACGCCGCCTATCTCGCCGCGCTCGACGCCGTTCTGCCGCGCGTCTTTGCCTTTGTGCCGGAGTTTGTCTTCTATCAGGCGGGGGTCGATCCATTGCGGGAGGATACGTTGGGGAAACTGTCGTTGACCATGGAGGGTCTCGCCGCCCGCGACCGCCGCGTCTTCGCCGCGGCCAGCGCCCACGCCGCCCCGCTCGTCATCACCATCGGCGGCGGCTACGCCGACCCCATCTCGCTCACCGCCACCGCCCACGTCCAAACCTACCAACTCGCCGCCGCCGCCTACCCCGCCATCCGTCCCTGAGCCCGCCCCGCCCCGGCGACATGCGCCAGCGCGTCCCCCAGAACGCCGAACTCCCGCTCCGGGAACATGCTTCAGCGTGTCCCCGAAACGCCGAAACACCCACCTCTCGCTCAACCACACGCCACCCCTGCCGTCAGGGGCGGCGCAGTTCCAATGGGGCCGAGGAAAGTGTCGCCAGCGCCGATGGTCGACGTGCCATCGGTGTGCTTCAATGGGGCCTCGGCCAATTGGCC
>CAZWDD010000623.1:0-1866 GCA_964632345.1 uncultured Solibacteraceae bacterium
TGAAGCCGTCATCATAGTCCTCTCGGGCGGGTGTGCCGTGGCGGACGCATTCGACGATGTGGCGCATTTCGGCCTGGTAACCGTAGGCGAAGGCCTCTTCGGGGTGGGGGCGGGTCCAGCCGTGGTCGATGTCGGCCTTTTCGATGACGTAGCCGGCGGGGCGGGGGGTGAAGGTAGTGATGGGGGTACCGCGGGTGACGTCGGTGAAGATGGAACCTTCGGAGCCGTGGATTTCGTTGCGGAGGTCGAGGCCGCCCCTGGTGGTCCAGGAGAGTTCACAGTGAGCGATGCCGCCGCTGGCGAATTCGAGAATGAGGAGTGCGTTGTCCTCGCCCTCGGTCTTGTCGTGGTGGACCATGCGTGCGCCCCAGGCCATGACGCGGCGGACGGGGTCGTGCTTGCCGAAGAAGTAGCGGGCGGCGGAGATGCAGTGGCAGCCGAGGTCGTTCATGGCGCCGCCACCGGTTTTGGAGACGTCCCAGAAGTGGGGGGAATGGGGGCCGGAGTGAGATTCGCGAGAGCGGACCCAGAGGACACGGCCGATGCCGCCGGCGGCGATGGTATCGCGGGCCTTGACGACGGCGGGGGCGAAGACCTCGGTTTCGGCGTAGCCGTGGAAGGCGCCGGAGGCACGGGCGGCGTCGAGGATCTGGCGGGCTTCGTGGCGGTTGCGGGCGAGGGGTTTGGTGCAGACCTGGTTGCGGCGGAGGGCGGAGAGTTGGAGGGAGACGGGGAGGTGGGCTTCGTTGGGGAGGGCGATGAGGAAGAGGTCAATGTCGTCGCGGGCAATGAGGGAATCGAGGTCGTTGGTGGAACGGGGGATGCCCCATTGCGCGGCGAAGGCGGCGGCGCGGGCGGCGTCACGGGAGTAGCAGGCGACGACCTGGTGGCCGTTGACGTTGGCGAGTCCCTGCATGTAGAAGCCGGCGACAAAGCCGGACCCGAGCATGGCGATGCGAATCTGCTGCATAGGGAAGCACTGTATCATCACTACAGCGATGGCGAAAGAACCACTGACGGCGGAACAAATGGCGGCGTACCGGCGGGACGGGTACGTGCTGGCAAAGGGGTATTTTCACCCGGATGAAATTGAGATGCTGAAGCGGGCGGCGAAGGAGGACCGGGCGCTGGACGAGCATGCGTTTTCGCGCGGGGACGGAGAGGGCGGGCAGGTGCGGCTGTCGTTGTGGAACCATCCGGGGGATTCGATTTACGGGATGTTCGCGCGGTGCGAGCGGGTGGTGAATGCGGCGGAGCAGATTCTGGAGGGGGAGGTTTACCACTACCACTCGAAGATGATCATGAAGGACGCGCGGGTAGGCGGGGCGTGGGCGTGGCATCAGGACTACGGGTATTGGTATCAGAACGGGGTGCTGGCGCCGCTGCTGGTGAGTGTGTTTATCGCGGTGGACCCGGCGACGAAGGAGAACGGGTGCCTGCAGGTGATCGCAGGGTCGCACGAGTTGGGACGGGTGGACCATGTCCTGACGGGGGAGCAGGCGGGGGCGGACATGGAGCGGGTGCGGGCGATTCTTGAGCGGCTGCCGCTGGTGCATGTGGAGATGGAACCGGGAGATGCGCTGTTTTTCCATGCGAATCTGCTGCACCGGAGCGACCGGAACGGGTCGGAGCAGCCGCGGTGGTCGATGATCTGCTGCTACAACGCAGCGCGGAACGACCCGTATAAGGACGCGCACCATCCGCGGTACACGCCGCTCGGGAAGGTGGCGGACGGAGCGATACGGGAGGCAGGGGTGAAGCGGTTCGGGGATTCGGGCGAGGACGTAGCGTGGCTGGACGTGAACCGGGACGCGAGCGCGACGAAGCTCAGGAGGGAGTAGTAGCGGGGGTTAGGCGGAGGAGTAT
>CAZWDD010000624.1:0-808 GCA_964632345.1 uncultured Solibacteraceae bacterium
TCAGCATCGGCCTGGGGGAAGTGCTCGGCGACCATGGCGCCGTGGAGGGCGAGGAGGATGCCGTCGAGTTTACCGCCGGCTTTGAGCGAGGCGATGAGTTCGGCGACGAGGGACTCATAGGTCTCGCGGGCGACGGGGCCTTTGGGGGTGGCGTTGCCGTAGATGCCCTGGACGATTTTGACGCCCTTCTCCTTGGAGAGGACGTCGAGGAAGCCGGTGACCTCGTTTTTCTGGGCGTCGAAGAAGGGGCGCCAGTTGGGGGCGTCGCCTTTGACGACGGTGAAGTCGGCGCGGGTGGTGGGGGAACTGTTGAACGAGTTGGACTCGTGCATGAGCATGGCGATGCCGATAGTCTGAGCGGGGGCAGCCATGACGGCCAGGAGGAGAAACAACAGGCGCATGGGGGTGTTGTATCATACCGGCACCGATGGATGCCGTCGAGAAGGCGACCGCCACGCAACTGTTGAACATTGAAAAGAAGACAGGGAAGACGATTGCGGAGTTGGGGGCGCTGCTGCGCGGGTCGGGCTTGACGAAGCACGGGGAGTTGCGGGACTGGGCGAAGCAGGCGTTCGGGCTGGGGTTCGGGGATGCGAATGCGCTGGTGCATGTGGCGATGAAGGCGGCGGCGCCGGCTTCCGAGGAGGCCGATCCGCTGGCGGCGATCTATTCGGGGCCGAAGGCGGGGATGCGGACGATTCACGAGAAGCTGATGGCGGAGATGGGGGCGTTCGGCGAGTTTGAAGTGGCGCCGAAGAAGGGCTATGTGAGCCTGCGGCGGAAGAAGCAGTTCGCGATGATCGGGCCG
>CAZWDD010000624.1:818-1865 GCA_964632345.1 uncultured Solibacteraceae bacterium
AGGGCGTGGCGGGCGCGGGGCGGCTGGAGGAATGCCCGCCGAAGGGGATGTGTTCGCACAAGGTGAAGCTCGGCGGGGCGGGCGAGGTGGACGCGGAGTTGCTGGGTTGGCTGCGGACGGCCTGGGAGCAGGCCGGGTAGGACACGGGACGAGCGCAAGCTGCGACAATGGGAGCAGACGCCGCACCCTCATACGTTGATCTTTTTCATCGCGGCGCTGCGGAGGTCCGGGCCCCATGGTTCGTGATGATGATGCGCTTGAATACCATGCCTTGTATCCGGCAGGTAAATTGGGAATCACGGCAACGAAGCCGTGCCTGACACAGCGAGATCTTAGCCTCGCCTACACGCCAGGAGTCGCCGTACCGTGCATGGCGATTCACCGGGAACCGGAGGCTGTGTACAAGTACACGGGCAAGGGAAATCTGGTGGCGGTGGTCACCAACGGGACGGCGGTGCTGGGGCTGGGCAACATCGGGCCCGCGGCGGGCAAGCCGGTGATGGAAGGCAAGGCGGTGCTGTTCAAGCGGTTTGCCGACATCGATGTGTTCGACATCGAACTGGCGGCGGATAAGGCGGAAGACGTGATCCGGGCGTGCCAGATGCTGGAGCCGACCTTCGGGGGGATCAACCTCGAGGACATCAAGGCGCCGGAGTGCTTCGTGATCGAAGAGGCGTTGAAGCAGACGCTGCAGATCCCTGTGTTTCATGACGATCAGCATGGGACGGCGATCATTGCCGGAGCGGCGCTGGTAAACGGGCTGGAGTTGGCGGGGAAGAGTCCGGGCGAGGCGCGGCTGGTGATCAACGGGGCGGGGGCGGCGGCGATCGCCTGCGCGCGGCATTTCATCCGGCTGGGGATCCGGGAGGAGAATATCCTGCTATGCGATTCCAAGGGCGTAGTGTATGCGGGCCGGCAGGAGGGGATGAACGTATATAAGGCGGCGTTTGCCAGGCCGACGGAGGCGCGGACGCTGACCGAGGCGATGCGGGACGCGGATGTGTTTGTGGGGCTGTCGTCGGCGAACTGCGTGAGTGGGGAGATGTT
>CAZWDD010000625.1:0-1864 GCA_964632345.1 uncultured Solibacteraceae bacterium
AGAAAAGCGTTGCACCCCATCGATCGTAGGCATACCGGATCTTGCTCTTAAGCAACTCCGTCACCTCACGAACTTCCGATCTTTGAAACATCATCTGGCCTCCGTTTCCCTCTGGGATCACGGTCCAGCTATTGTCGCCGAGGCTCGCGCAAGCATGAAAGCGCTCGTGGTAAGGGTTGTCCACCTTAACATAGTAAGACTTGAAGTCATTATTCTTGTCGAACTTACATGTGGAAGGCAGCTCTCGACCCCAACCCATGAAACTCGGGCGAATCGTGACGCCCACTTTGTAGCCAGCATCTCGAAACGTCCGGAAAACCTCGTCGGCCACCGCATCCATCTCCTCGGCATATCCGAAAGAGAACACTCGCGGATCCCCGATATAGGTCGTCGGATGAATGAACTCCTGGCCTTCCAGGTCCCAGACGATCAAGCCCTGGGGACGCACTGGCCGGGCGTCCATCAGATCCCGGATTCTCGTTGCCTGTGCCATCGCCCGCGTGCGAAATACCGCCGGATCGGAAGCGTTCAGCGTGGCGTCCTGAAAGTAGCCCCGCGGGTTCAATTCACTCCGCTTCGCTCCTTCAGCAATCCACCATGCCATGATCGGCCGTCGGTCAGGCCAGCGAACGGACATCGGAAAGGCCGACGCAAACGCCTTATATGCCTCCGGACCCACATCGAAAAGAGAGCCTACTAGATCGGTTGTATACCGACCCGTAACCCGCACCGTTCGGGTTTCCCCTGGTCCCACGCTCGGCGTCGAAGCGAAGAACTTACACTGATAGGTGCCGCCACAGTACGTTCGGATCTCAGCGCCGTCGCCGGGAGTTTCGAACCAGTAGAAGAATCGCCCGTTTCCGAAGTTGACCATCCCGATCGGATTGTCAGAATTAACTCCGATAACACGTGACTTCGTAACATCGTACATCCCCAACTTAAGGCCCCTGATCCTGAAGGCAACACCACCCACCCGTTCCGTAGTCGAATGATTGGTGACCGTCAGGTCCACCGACAGCGTCGAGGGACCACTCAACGAATACCTCGCGGACGCCTGGAAGCCAATCGAGCCCGCCGTGCAGTTGTGCTCAATCAATCCATCTTTCAAGGATCGCGCGCAGGGAGGCCCATATAGGAACGTATTCGCCTCTCCCCAGGTCACCGACTGCACCAGGCCTTCTCCGTATTTGTAGTTGTAATCCACGCCCTGGTAGATCACCGTGTCCAGGCCGTTATTGTTCAGCGTGAACGTCAGGTCCGTGTCCGGCACCACGTCCACAGGGCTCTCCGACGTCAGCACCGGGCTCGTTGTCGTCGTCGCCTTCACCTTCACCCGCTGCGCCATCAGCACCTGCGCCGGCGCCGTGTACAGCCCCGTGCTGTCCACCGTCCCCACTCCCGCCGGCTCCACTGACCACGACACCGCCGGCGCCGTCGCCGTCGTGCCGCTCATCGTCGTCAGCCCCGTCGTCGTCACCGTGAACTGGTGGCTCTTCCCCGCTCGCACCGTCGCCGTCTCCGGCAACACCGTCAGCGAAGTCAGCGAAGTCAATGTCAATATCGCAGTCGAAAATCGCATAGGATCGGCGGCGCTCGTCGCCTTGACCTCGACTGTAGCAGATCCGCTCACCGTCGCCGGCGCCGCGTATGTCGCCAGATTTCCCGCCGCCGAGATCGTCCCCACGGCCGGATTCACGCTCCAAACAACGCCCGTATTCGTCGACCCCGTCACCGCCGCGCTCAATTGCACCGTACTCCCCGCCGCAACCGTCGCCGTCGATGGCGTCACGCTCACCACCACGCCCGGCGTCACCGTCAGCACCGCGGAAGCCTTCTTCAAGCCATCCGCCGCGCTCGTCGCCGT
>CAZWDD010000626.1:0-1863 GCA_964632345.1 uncultured Solibacteraceae bacterium
GGTGAGTTCGCCGTAGATGCGATCGACGTAGCGGTGGGGGGCGGGGCGTTCGACGAAGAGGGCCACGTCGTTGACGGAGACGGTGAAGCCGGAACCGGGGAAGGCGGCGGGGCCGTCGGGAGAGTCGAGGAGGCGGCGGTCGGGGATGTCGTACATGGTTTCGCCGCGGGGGCGGGCAAGCCAGTAGGGCTGGGTGACGGCGGCGGGCATGGGGATGGTCTCAATGTGCGAGACGGACTGGCCGCGGGGGAGGGGCTTGTTGATGGGGATGGCGCGGCCGTCGATGTGAACGGAGGTGAGTTGGATGGCGAGTGGGCCGCGGTTGATGGCAGAGAAGGCGAGGTCAACGGGTCGGCCGGTAACGGCGTGGAACCTGCTGGCGTTGATATCGAGGAAGAGGCCGGTGGCGTGGAGGATGGCGGCGTCGAGTTCGGCGCGTTTTTCGATGGCGAGGGGATGGGAGAGGCGATGGAGTTCGCGGCGGGCGTCGAGTAGGGTGGGGACGATCTTTTCGGGGGCGCGGTCGTCGAGGGAGTTCACCGCCTGGCGGAGAAGAGCGGCGACCTTGGCGGAACCGGGGACGCGGGCCCAGGTGGTGTCGACGCCTTCCATGAGATCGAGTGAGGCGGGAGCGCCGGCGAGGACCTGGAAGTAGTTACGCAGGGCGCCGCGCTCCTCACGCCAGCCCATGGCCTGGGAGCGATGCTGGCTGCGGCTGATGCCGGCGATTTCGCCGTAGCCGTAGCCGAGGACGGGATCGTAGGCGCCGAGGTCGAGCTTGATGGTGTTAGGGACGGCAGCGGCCTCCTTCTCCATGGCCGGGGTGAAGGAGGCGAGATTGAGGAGGAGGCGCTTGGCCTGCCAGGGGGCGCCGAGTTCGGGGAAGCGTTTGGGATCGGCGGCGGCGGTGAAGGCTTCGCGGCCGAGGAGGGAGGAGGCCTGGTGCTGGCCGTGGCCGTCGCGGGGAGTGCCGGAGAAGCGGAGGACGATGATATCGGGCTGGAAGCGGCGGATGATGTAGACGGCATCGCCGAGCACTTTTTCGCGGTCCCACTTGGTGAGGGTTTCGGAGGCGGTTTTGGTGAAGCCGAAGTCGATGGCGCGGGAGAAGTACTGCTCGGCGCCGTCGATGCGGCGGGCGGCGAGGAGTTCCTGGGTGCGGATGAGGCCCATGCCCTCGCCCTGTTCGCTGCCGATGAGATTCTGGCCGCCCTCGCCGCGGGTGAGAGAGAGATAGGCGGTGCGGTAGAGGGAGCCGCGGGCGGAATAGGCGAGGAAAGCGGTGTTCTCGTCGTCGGGGTGTGCGGCGATGTGGAGCACTTTCCCGAGGCGGTTGAGTTTTTCGAGCTGGAGGCGGAGGCGAGCGGCGCCGGAGAGGTGAGGTTGGGCGGAGAGAGAGGAGAGGACGAGAAGCAGGAGCAGGAGAACGCGCATTCCTCTTAGTGTAGGATGGCGGGGGCAAAACGACGGCGCCCGGCGGGTTGGAAGCCGCCGGGCGCCGGAAGAATAGGGACTGCTGGTTAGTCTTCCTTGTGAATCTGCTGGGCGAGGTAGTTGGCTTCGCCGATTTCCGCCATCATGTGGAGCTGGGCTTCGAGCCAGTCGACATGGTGCTCTTCGTCGACGAGGATCTTTTCAAACAGATCGCGGGAGCCATTGTCGGCGGCGGCAGTGGCGCAGGCGATGGCCTTGTTGAGGCGGGGCACGGCCTGCAGTTCGAGGGCGAGATCGTTCTGGAACTGCTCCTTAACGGTCTGGCCGATGGCGAGCGGGAAGAGTTCGCTCATGGCTGGGGTACCGTCGAGGTAGAGGATCCGCTCGATGAGCGCCTCGGCGTGGCGCATTTCGTCAATTGACTCTTTC
>CAZWDD010000627.1:0-1860 GCA_964632345.1 uncultured Solibacteraceae bacterium
TTGCTTCCGCGTAGAGCCTGCAGGCCAATCACGGCCTCCGTGAGCGACTGCTCATACCACCCATGGACAGAGTCTTTTACCGTCGGCCGCAGGCCCGGTATGTCGCCGTGCTCGTGAGTGTACGAATCCACCCAGTGATCGATCATGTCGGCGAACACGCGAAAGTCGGCATTGATCTTCAGCATGTGCTGCTCTTTGAGATACCTCGCCGCCTTGTCTTCCATCTCCCCGGGTTCCCGCGTGCCCTCGGCGACACTGACCCACACTACTTTTGGAAACATGTCCGGCCGAACAGCTGTTCCCGGTGTGCCGCCTGCCTTGAGGAACGTCGAATAGACGCCGCCAACTGCTCCGCCGGCATTGCGGCCGCCCCCCGCTCCGCCTCCCGCCGCTGTCTTGCTTCTGGGCGTCGTTGGTCGACTAGAGCTATTGCCGCCGGCTGGCTCCGGTTCGCCGATCGTTAGGGCGCCGCTCGCACTCGGCTTGTATCTGCTGATTCGAAACAGATCGAGCATGGCCTTCAGGCGGTCGCGGATCGATTTGGAGTGATCTGCTTCTGAGGCCTTGGACGCGATACGTTCCATGAGGGCCTTGATTTCGGCCGGGATCGCCTCACGGAACTCTGCGGCCCACTCGGCCCACGGAAGGTGCTGGCTGTTGACCAGGAGCTCTGTACGGGCCGTGTTGGTCGTGAGGCGATCATCTGTGCCAGATTGCGGCTCCACGTAGAGCACGACCTGGCGATATCCGAACACGATGCCAAACTGCTGCAGACGGCTCTGACCAGACCTGCCCGTCAGCAACTCGTAGAGCTCATCTCGGTAGAGCGCGGCAATGTGCCCACTCGACTCAATAAACCCAGAGTTGCTGGAAAGCGCTTTCTCATCTTTCAGGACCCACCAGTGGACGCGTGCGCCCGTAATATCCAAGTAGCCGCTGGCTTCCTTGTGTTGCTCGAGATAGGGACGTTGGCCCGTAATCGTCCGCAGAAGGTTCACGTCCTTATTGGATCGCGGCGCCTCCCATCCCTGCCTGGCTTTGATCGTGATTCCGTCCGGAATCCTGAAATACCTGCTATTCAGATACTTCGAGATCCAGGCCGACGGGGAGGCCGCCTCCGGCGGCGCCTTCATCGTGTCCTGTTCCGGAAACTGACCATTCAGAATGATCTTGGTTCCATGGGCGGTGATGATTTCGGGCTTCACCGAGTCATCCACTTCAGCCCAGTGCCCGAAAGTGCCGTCGGGCTTCTCGAACTGCCGCAGGCCGTACTGCTTCGTCTCCGGATTGCGCCAGAGATGAATCATCGCCGAGTGGTCATCCTTCCATGAAAGATAGATGAGTCCATTGTGGTTTCGCGTTGCCGCCGCAATCTTCGCTCCCACGCCGTAATTTGCATCGTGACTCTGGATACCGCCGGAAGATGAGAGTTGGTTGATGTAGTGAGCCATCTCATCCCCGTTCATGCCGCATCCGGTGTCCGTGATGCATAGCTTGTACGGTGATCCGGGCTGCATTTCATACGTGAGCCAGTCAACGTCCCAGACGATTTGCCCCTTGCCGTCAGCGGTCTTCTGAATCGCTTCAATAGCGTTTTGGGTCAACTCGCGGAGGAACTGCAGCGGATGGCAGTCCTCGCCCAGGCGGTCGAGCAGGAACCCCACATCGTGCACTTGCAACGGAAGCGTGTTTTCTACAGATGAATGGGCCATGCCTGTTCCTTCAACTCTCTGTCTAGTGATTCGCTGTTAGGCGCAACGAAACTGTTAACAGTCGTCGTTCTGTCCGTCGCCTTCTAAAGTCATGCCTCGTCGGGTCGCTCATCTGACGACGGGGTGTCTTCGCCTGAGGGTGTGGAGC
>CAZWDD010000628.1:0-1854 GCA_964632345.1 uncultured Solibacteraceae bacterium
CGCATCCCAGAGTTCGGGCGAAATCGCGGCCCTGTCTCTCTGACTCTGCCAGCGGCGGTGTATCCACGAGGAACGCGCCACTTTCCACAATCGCTCTGCGGAATAGGCCCCGGGCAAGCGGCGAAACCACTTGGTTGAGCACATTCATCCCGCCTGACGATTCGCCAAATATCGTCACTTCATCCCGATCGCCGCCGAATGCCGCAATGTTGTCGCGCACCCAGTGCATCGCCCGTTGCTGATCCGCCAAGCCATAGTTGCCTGTACTTCCGGACTCGATCCGCAGTGCCGGGTGCGCCAGAAATCCCAGCGCGCCGAGGCGATAGTTCAGCGTCACAACAACGACGCCTCCGGCCGTCACCAACGGCGTCGGATCGTAAAAGCTGCCCGCTCCATTTGTATTGGTGCCACCGTGAATCCACACCATCACCTTTCGGCCGCTCTGCAGCGGGAACGGCGCGTAGACGTTCAGGTAGAGGCAATCCTCGCTGGAAGGCGGCAAGGGCGTGTCGCCGGCGGGCTGTGGGCAGATGGGGCCGAATGCGGTGGCGCCCCTCCTCGCCCCCTGCCAGCCGGGATGCGGTTGTGGCAGGCGCCATCGCAGGGGGCCGACAGGCGGAAGTGCGTACGGAATGCCTAGAAACCGGATCACATTTTCGGTGACGGCGCCCTGCACGGGACCATGGTTCGTCCGCACCACCACGGGCGGACCGCTGTCGGAATCGGGCTGGAGGAACGCGGCGGCCAAAACAAGCGCAAACAACGTTGCACCCACGAACCGCGTCTGGACTACGCCGTCAAGCTGCCGCAGCAGTCGCCCGGGTCGCATAGATGTGAAATACGGAGGCGCCGCCTTGGGACATCGGATGATCTCCGATCACGGTCTGGAATCCTCGCCGCTTCAGGTCAGCGGCGATCTGCTCCATCTCGGCGCGCCCGATGTGGACCTCCACCAGCATCTGGCGGATCTTGCTCCAATCGCCGTCCACTATCCCGGCCAGGACCTCTTTTTCGTTCCCTTCGGTATCGATTTTCAGAAGATCGATCTGCGCAATGCCAAGCTCGGCAATCTGATTGGACAGCGTGTCGATCCGCGCCTGCACCTTTTCCACGCGGAACAACTCGTCAGCAAATCCCGCGTCGGAACGCAGCTCGGTCACGCCGGTTTTATCCAGGATGCGCTCCATGTCCTCGCCAGGAGCCGAATCAAAGAGGAGCTTTTTGATGCCGCCTGCCAGTTCCTGGCCGGTCGACGTGTTGCAGGTGGACAGCGCCGTGATGGCTGGGTAGTAGTCAAACTCCACAGTTCCCGCCGAGGCCCCGAGGCCAAGGTTCAGTGCGTTGATCCCTGCAGCAAACGTATCGCGATTTCGCTCCAAAGCCGCGAAGGACGCCGGCATCGGCTCAAAGGCGTAGACGGCGGCCTCCGGACAACGGTCCTTGAGGTACAGCGAGAACAATCCGATGTTGGCGCCTACGTCCACGTAGGTGCCGTTGGCCGGCAAATCGATGCCGTACGCTTTCAGATCTTCACCGAAGATCTCATGCGCGGAAAAATCCACTTCGTACGAATTCACGCAGTGAATGGTCCGGCCGTCAGGCAACAACGCACTCGATAAATGCATAATTCGTGGATAAATGGTAGCACGATTCATTCTGGAAGTAGCGGGTTTATGGGTTACCATTGAACGACATTCTCTCCCGGAGGCAACCCGTTGGATAGTGACTCGATTCTGGCCATCATCACGGAGCAGATCCGCGCCGTTGTACCAGATCTGAGCGATTCGCCAATCACGGCGTCGGACACGATGAGCCAGTTAGGGCTGGATTCGGTGGAACGGCAGGAGGTGGTGA
>CAZWDD010000629.1:0-1854 GCA_964632345.1 uncultured Solibacteraceae bacterium
CCAAGATCGAGTGGCTGACGCCCGACGTGCTGGCTGTACCGTGGTGGCGGGTGCTGTGAGGCGGCAAGGTCTGACACTGCGAGGTGATCGTGGCGCGGGTTCAAATTAGTCACATTGACGAACGTCGTGGTTCGGAACAAGCGAAAAGTAAGACTTGACCCGGCCTGTCCCTGTTAGCCGACGAAGCCAAGGTCAACCGCGTCGCTGTCGGCGGCGATTGAAGATTCGGATGGTGGTTGGTGCCGTCCACGCAGCCGCAAGAGTGCGGCGGCAAGCAGATCAACGACGTCTTGGTTCGCGTTCCGTGGCCGGTCAGCGGCAGGAGCGAGGGAGACGGGTTCGGGTTCGTGCATGGCAAGCTTTCTTTTGAACATTGATTGTCATGATATGAATCAAGATGATTCCACGTCACGTGTTTCGGCGGGAATGCGGGCGCAGGCGAGAGACGCTGGAAGTCCCCGAAGTCCTTATCCGCCCTCCCTCCCAACAGCGATTCCTTGTTCGTAGAAGTCGAAGAGTGTGTTCATCCGAGCGATGTGTTCGAAATATATTGCTTGCTGTTGTCGTTTGTACGATATACGATTGCGCTATGCCGAACGCTGAAGAACTTCTCCAAGCCGCCCTAGCCGCCCCCGAGAAGGGGGAGAACGATCTCCAGGAGCTGCTTGGCCCCATCAGTGCCCTGCGGGCCAAGAACTACTCATGGCGGGAGATCTCGGCGTGGTTTGCCGAGCGGGGTGTCGAGGTCGATCACGCCCGCTTGTACCGGGGCTTCACCAAACACCTCGCAGCGGTCATCAACGTGCCGTCGGCCGAGAAGTACGCCGAAGCCCTAAGCGGGCTGAAGATGACGGCCGCGCAGAAGGCGATGTTGAAGTTCCACTTCTACGCGCCGAACCGGACAGTGACGTACACCGAGTTGGCCAAGGCGGCCGGCAAGAGCGACTACAGGGTTGCGAACACGGAGTACGGGAATCTGGGCGCGGCTATTGGCAGGAAGACCGGGTTCGAGTTCCCAATGGCGCCCAAGCGGAGCAAACCGTTCTACAGCGGAGCCATCGGCATCGATGCGCCGCGGGGTCCGAGCAACGAGTACCGCCTGATGATGCATCACGAGCTCGCCAAGGCCGTCGAAACGCTTGAGCTATTCGACTGAGGTTCGGATAGCAGCGCGTTCTGCAACCCGTAGGAGACGACGTCATGACGTTCAACGTCGACAAGGAAGTACAGGACTTCGGTCCTTACAAACTGGTGATTCGGCAGCCCAAGGGCGCGAGGGCGTTCTCCGTGCTGTGGCGAGGCGGCGAGAAGCTGGCTTATGCCGAGGCCGAGTCAAGAGAGGCGGCGTTCAACGAAATGCTGCGTCTCCTCGGTATTCGCCAACTCGAGCTCGCGCAGGCGCAAGGCAACAAGCCGCTCAGCGCCGAACAAGTGGCGAAGACCTTCCGCTACCTGTGGGGCTTCCTCACGGGGTCGCAGCAGAGGATGCTTCAAGCCCTCCACCGGGCGCCCCAGCGGGAAATGACGGTACCGGCACTGGCCGAAGTCGTCGGATTCCGGGGCCACAGTGGCGTGAACCTGTGGCTCGGGCTCGCCGGTGCGATGTTCGCCAACGAGTGCCCTCGCGCGGAGGACGAAATGCTGTATCGCGAAGACGGCACCCCGGTGATGACATCTTGGTTCGCGCTGTGGGACGATCCAAGAAGCGTGTGGGCTATGCGGCCCGAGGTCGCTGACGGCATGCGTAAGGCCGAGTGCATCGCGTCGTGAGCCCGTGGAACTCGACGCGCTCTAGCGCCAAGGGGATGGCCTTAGGCCCAGATGGCTGTGATCTCATCACGCGCTCATCCCACC
>CAZWDD010000630.1:0-1849 GCA_964632345.1 uncultured Solibacteraceae bacterium
CCCCTCCCGCGCAAACTGCGAGTAGCTCCGGCCCAGCAGCGGGTCCACCTCCCCATGCGCCACCCGGATCGTCGATTCGTCGATCGGGTTCCGATTGCCCACATAAAGTTTCGAGGCCTGCCAGGCCGGCAATCCTTCGCCGATCAGCTCCGGAAAGGCGTTCGGGTCGCCGGCGGCCGCAAAGGCCTCCTGCGCCAGCAGTCCGGCGGCTTCGTGATTGCCGTGCCCGTCGCGCGGCGTCCCTCCCCAGCGCGACAGGATCACATGCGGCTTTGTGGTCCGGATCACACGCACCACATCGCGCAGCACGGCCCGGCGGTCCCACTGCCGGAACGTTTCGGCGACGTTTTTCGAATAGCCATAGTCCACCGCGCGCGTGAAATAGACCCCGGCGCCATAGTATTCGGCCGCTTTCAGGAATTCCACGGTCCGCAGCACGCCCAGCCGGTCAAAGAAATCGCCCGTCACCAGGTTGGCGCCCGATTCGCCCCGCGTCAGCGAGAGCATGTCCACCGCAACGCCCCGCCCGCGCGTCAGATACGTGATCGTCGGCCCGTCTTCATCGTCCGGATGCGCCGCGATGTGCAGGACGCGCGCCGTCGTCTGCAGTTGCAGCAGGCGGCGCCACAAGCCCGCCGCCCCCCGGTCCTCCGGCAATGCTCCGGCGCAAAGAATCTGTACGGCGAATACCCCAATCAACCAGCGGCCCATGGGATAATGGTAGCTGTACTGGCGGAACGGGCAATCGCTGGCCGGCCTCGCAAGGGGCTGGCGGGAGGAAAGTCCGGTCTCCACAGAGCAGCGTGCCGGCTAACGGCCGGGGGGGCCCGCTCAAAGCGGGTTTCACGGAAAGTGCCACAGAGAATATACCGCCACCGGGTTTCGGCCCGGGGGTAAGGGTGAAAAGGTGCGGTAAGAGCGCACCGTGTCCGCAGCAATGGGGACTGCAAGGCAAACCCCACGCGGAGCAAGACCAAATAGGGGTGAAGGGGCGGCTCGTCCCGTTCGACATCCGGGTAGGTTGCTAGAGCCTGTCAGCAATGGCGGGCCCAGAGGAATGATTGCCATCTTTCTTCGGAAAGACACAGAAACCGGCTTACAGTTCCGCCAGTGCTAAAATCGGGAGTTCGTAGTTCCCCGCCCTGTCTTTCGAGCTATGCAACGCGCCGCCAGACTTCTTTCGAAGATCCGTTTGCAGAATGCCCGGCTCTCGCCCGAAGAGTTCGCCGAGGCCGTCTGGCCCGCCGCCGTCGGCCGGCGCCTGGCCCTGCGCACCGGCCCCGTCAAGCTCTACGGGCGCAAACTCGTCGTCGATGTCGATGACGCCGTCTGGCAGAAGCAGTTGACCACCATGTCCAGCCAGATCCTGACCAAACTCCAGGGGCTGGCCGGTCCGGGAATGATCGACGCGGTGGAGTTCCGCGTCGGCGCGCCCCGCCGCGGACCCCAGTTCGCCACGCAGTTCGACAGCGCCGACGATCGCGCCGACGGCATCGCCGACCCCATTTTCCGCCAGCTCTACCTCGCCTCCCGCGCCCGCAGTGAGCGCGAGGAGTCCAAACAGATGAGGATTTCCGCGTGAAACTATCCGAAGAGCGCGTCCGGTACGTCGCCGGCCTCGCCAACCTGACCCTGACAGACGACGAGATTCACCAGTACGCCCACGATTTGAGTGACATCCTCACCCATATCGACAAGCTCAACGAACTACCGACGGAAGGCGTTGAACCGATGGCGCAGGTGCTCTACGCCGGTGATGACACCGCCTCGTTGCGCGAGGATGAACCCCACGCACCGCTCTCCAACGCCGATGCGCTGGCCAACGCCCCCGTCTCCGGCCAAGGCTACT
>CAZWDD010000631.1:0-1848 GCA_964632345.1 uncultured Solibacteraceae bacterium
TAGACGAGCGAGCGCAGCGGGTAGAGCGGCAGGAACATGTCCAGGTTAAGGTTGGCGACCATCTGCTTCATGGGGACGGTGGGGCGGCGGGCAAAGTAGCGGGAGCCCTGCAGGCCCTTCTCCTCGCCGGTGACGAGGAGAAAGAGGACACCGCGCTCCAGCGGGCCGGCGGCCTTCAGGCGGCGGGCAAGTTCAATGACCGCGGCGACGCCGGAGGCGTTGTCCATGGCGCCATTGGAGATTTTGTCCTCCGCCATGCTGCGGGCGATGCCGGTGTGGTCGAGATGGGCTGTGACGACGATGCACTCCTTTGTCCGGCCGGGGAGCAGCGCGGCGACATTCTGGGACTCGACGGAGCCTCGCGTCACTTTCGTGGTAGCGGCGAGTTCCTTCTGCAGAGGAAAGCGCGGGAGTGGCGCGTCTTTCTCCGCGAGGGCAACGATCTCCTCGTAGGTGTGGCCGGTGCCTTCGAACAGTAGTGCGGCGTGCTGGCGGTTGAAGGTGACGGACAGCTTGAGACCTTCCACGGGATCCGGGCCGGGCAGGCGGGCGCTCATCTTCTCCTCGAAGCGCATCACGGCGATGCGGGGCCACGGCAGGGGGTCCTGCTTGAAGAGGGTGACGATGCCAATGGCGCCGGCCTTCTTCAGCGCCTGCCAGCGCACCTCGCCGTTCTGCATGTGGGCGGCCATGGGGGCGGGCCAGGACTTTGGCGCGCTGCTGAGCACAACGGCGATCTTTCCCTTGAGATCCAGCCCGCGGAGGTCGTCGTGGTTTCGCTCCGGAACCTGCAGGCCGTAGCCGGCGAAGACCAGCGGGGCACGCAATGAGGGGGCCGGGTTGGCGGGGCCGCTGATTAGGGCCTCCTTGCCGATCGTCAGCGGCATCTGCTTGCCCCCGGCGATCAGCGTGAGCGAGGAGCCGTCGTCCTCAATCCGGCGCGTATCGAAGGGGACGGGTTGGAACCATCCGTTCTCCCCGGCCGGCTGAAGGCCGATGGCGGCAAACTGCTCGGCGGCATACTGCGCGGCTAGGCGGTGGCCTTCCGATCCCGTATTCCGGCCTTCCAGTTTGTCTGCGGCGAGGAATTCCGCATGCTGCCACCAGCGTTCGGCTGTCGTCTGCGCAAAGGCGGCGGGAATGGTGAAAAGGAGGAATAGGACGATGCGCTGCATGGTGATTGCGAAAGGGGGAATGCTTTACCAGAGTAGCGGAGGGGATTAAGAGATATAGAATATTCGCGTATGTCGCGCCTAGCTGTGGCCCTTGCCGCTCTCCTGCTCCCCTTGGCCGCCGCCGATGGGGATGACTTTTTCGAGTCGAAGATCCGGCCGCTGCTGGCGACGCACTGCCATGCCTGCCATACGGGCGGGGCGCTGGGGAACCTGCGGCTCGATTCGCGGGAGGGGGTATTGAAAGGCGGGAAATCGGGCAAAGCGGTTATTCCAGGGAAGCCGGAGGCGAGCCTGTTGATTGAGGCCGTCAAGCGGACGCACGTGCGTCTGAAGATGCCGCCTGTGGGCGCGCTGGCCGAAGACGAGGTGAAAGCCCTGGAGGAGTGGGTGCGCCTTGGCGTGCCCTGGCCGGAGAAGCAGGAGCAGGTGCAGACATCCTCAGCCCGCATCACTCCGCAGCAGAAAGCGTTCTGGTCCTTCCGGCCGTTACCGGCGCCGGATACGAAACCGATCGATCAGTTCCTTACCGTGAGACTCGCGGCTGCCAAGATCACGCCGGCGCCGGCGAAGATGCCGCTCCAGCCGAACTTGCCGTCGATGAGCTTCCCCGCCTCATCCGTGAGCTGCGCCGGGATGAACGGGCTCCAGTTGGCCGTGTCGACGTAGTGGAAAC
>CAZWDD010000632.1:0-1845 GCA_964632345.1 uncultured Solibacteraceae bacterium
CGCAGGAACGATCGCGGCGCATCCTGCCACGCCAGCCGTGATTTACGGCATTGCAGAGGCCGCCGCAGGCATTGACACGCCTGGGGGTCTCGACGACTTGGCCCGCTTCGGCGCGAAAACGGCTTGTTCGCGGGCGGCGAGGAGGTGTGCTGCGCCAAGAACAATCGCCAGGGTTGGTGATTTGACGACTCAAGAGAAGGCCGCACTGGACCGTGTTTGGGTGGGTGGTCCCCGCTCAGCCTTGTCGTTAGAAACCCGTGAGGCATTGGCGGCTCATTACCGCCGTATTGGAACATCGGCCGCCAATCCGGCTGGATATGCCCAACAAGCATTTCAAGAAGCAAGAGCAAGGTATTTGCTTGGCCAAGGGCCAAACCCCGGTCCGAATGTTCATGAGTTTTCTCGGCGCACTGGATTTCCGATTTACCGGCGGGGAGGCGGGAAATGACCACAGTTTCGATAAGGTTTCACAATCTCAAGGATAGGACGATCGAACTTCAGGTTGACCCTTGGGCGGGCATCTATTCACTGCGTAAAGGCGAGTCGATTGAGATCGCTGCGGAAAGCGAGACGTCATCCCCATCATTTTCTATCATTGAGCATGAAGACACCCTCACAGTGCTACAGATCGAACACAGCGACGAGTACTACGTCATCGTGAACGGCCAGCGCATACATTATTCAGACTACTTCTCCAATGTCGAAGATTATTGAGACCCGAAAAAGAACGCCTCCTCAGCAGAATCTGTGGGTGAACTCGGGCTCAGGTAGGTTCCCCATCACATGAAACAGTGCGAATTCGATGCCCTGTGGGGTCCGGAAGCCGTACGCTTTTCTGGTGGTCAGTTTCGCCTTGCCGTTGAATCCCTCGACAACGCCTGCCGAGATGCCGCCCAGGGCGAGGAACCAGTTGAGGATCAGCGGCCGGTGACGCCGCAGGCTCCTGGCGACCTTCTTCATCGGTGCAAGCCGACTACGAAGGGCTCTGGTGCACCACGACTCGAGGAACTTCCCCGCCCAGGCCGGGGTGGCGTAGTCCCAGAACCGCTGGAACTCCTCTCGGAGCAGGTGGGCCCGGACGCTCTTGAGGTTGTACTGCACCAACTCGGCGAGCCTCGTGGCCTGGTTGTCGGTGAGGTTCTCTGGCCGCTTGAGCAGGCACCAGCGGGACTTGGTGAGCGCGGGCTCGTAGCCGTCTCGACGCAGCTGGGCGACCTCCTGCCGGCGCACCTCGTCGATGGCGACGTTCATGTTCCGCATGATGTGGAAGCGGTCGAGCACGTGCAGGGCCTGGGGAATCTGTTCCGCGATCACGTTGAGGTACGGCTTCCACATGTCGCTGCACACGAAACGGATCCCCGTTCGCACGTCGTCGGGCAGCCGCTCGAAGAATCGCCGGAGACTCTGCTCCGTCCGCTCGTGGGCGACCCAGAGCAACCGCTTGGTGCCGCTGATCTGGTAGACGAGCGTGAGGTAGGTGTGGCCGCCGCGCCACTGGATCTCGTCCACACCGATCGCCTCGACGCCCGACAGATCTCGGCGGGCCAGGCCCCACAACACTGCGTGTTTTACCGAGCGAAACACGTTCTCCCAGCTCGTGTTGAAGGCGACAGCCGTCTCCATCCACGACAGCCGCTTCGCCCAGCGGGCCAGGAACCAGCGGTAGCTTGTCGTGAGGTGCCCCTTGCCCTCGGCCCAGGGCACCTGCTCGACGACAACCCCGCACGTCGGGCAATTCACCCGCCGCATCGCGTACACGAAGAACACTGCCATGTTCCAGAGCGGGACGAACTCGAACCGTCTGGCTGCCAGCCGGTCATATCCGGGCCGCTTCTTGCCGCAGCC
>CAZWDD010000633.1:0-729 GCA_964632345.1 uncultured Solibacteraceae bacterium
CGCACAGCGCCTCCTCCGTCTCCACACTCTCCACCTCCAGCACTGGCCGCCACACGCTCGCCTCCACTCGCCACCCTAAACGCGCGCCCGGCAGCGTCCGCGCGGCGCCAAGCGCCGCCAGATAACCCAATGGATTTGCTCCGTCGATTCCTCGCAGTACGTATTTCGTCACGCCTGCTCCTCCTTTTCCAACTCCTGCGGTCGTCCTTCCTGCTCCAGAGCGCTCGCCCTGCGGTCGCCCAGCCGGAAAATCGCCTCCACGTACGCCAGGCCCCACCACCCGTAACGCCGTGTCAATCGCCAGAATCGTTCCGCGACGCCCGAATCCAAGCGATGAGCCGGCCGGCTCCGCCGCGTTTCACGGCTCACCGTAGCCCCGTCCCACGCCATCTCCTCGGCGTTCTCATCCAGCACCACCGGTGCGAACGGCCGGCAGTAGCCGTGATGGCTCGCAATCAGGTGGAGTGCCGTTGCGTCGGTTACCCCGGCCGCCTCCGCCACCTGCAACGACCCCAATTCGTGCCGGAACCGCTTCGGTAACCTGCTGTTCCCATTCCGTCGGCCCGAATACTCGCCCTTGGCCCTCGCCACCGGCGAAAGCCGCGCCGCCACTTCGTCCCCGCCAAACAACAACGCCTGAAATCGTTCGTCGATCTTCCCTGCGTCATGCCACCTTGCCGCCGTTCGCACTGCCTCTATCCCGTCCGCGCCCAGTGTCCCCTCGGCGTA
>CAZWDD010000633.1:743-1843 GCA_964632345.1 uncultured Solibacteraceae bacterium
CGGCTCGCCGCGCGATGGAAGGTCCTGTCCATCGTCCTCTTCCATCTCCAGCAACGTCTTCTTGCTCTCGATGACCCAGCCGCCGCCGTTCCCGTACGGTGTCATCAGAAACATCCGCGCCCGTGAGGCCGGGTTGGCCAACACCTGCAGTCCTTCTTGCAACCACCCGGGTAGCTCGCCGCCCTCCAGTGCCGCCCTCGCTGCCTCCTGTACTTCACTCCACAACAAAACGTCCGTCTTGAGGCAACCCGCAAATGCCTCCCTTGCATGGCTCGGCCACCGGCCCATCGCCGCCTCATGCAGGCGCAGCCGTAGCTTGTTTCTTCCCTGCCGGTAGGCCTCCTCCGCTACGTCCGCCGTCGACTCTGCTGTCACATACCCCAGTTCCGGGATCGGCCACATGCTCGCCGGTAGGATCACCGTTTCCCCCGCTCGCAGTTCCCTCGGTTCGTCGCACACCGTCGCCTCGCCTTCGCGCCACACAATCACGCTTCGTACCTGTGTCGCCCTCCTCCTCCCCTCTGTCGGAACCTCTACGCCGTCCACGCCTTCCAGTTCACTCTGTCCTTCTGCGCTCCGCCCTTCCATCCACCCTCGCATCGCCCATAGCTTCACAGGCAACGCCTCTCCATTCGTCGGTGGGCACAGCGCAAGCGCTTCCGCGCCCATCGCCGCCGCTCCCGCGTCGACCTCGCTTCGCCACACAACATTCACGTCCGCGCTTCCCGCCTGTTTCCCGTGTAGGAAATACTCTACCGCCGGCTCCGGCTCCGGACGCGGACAGGTTTGCACAAGCGCATCCAGGTGCGCCGGCAGCAGCGCCGGACATACCGCTGCCGTCGGCGTCATTGCCCGCTGGGCCTCCTCTGGTAACTCCCTCCACAACTGGGGAATCGTGTCTGGCGCTCCGGCAATCCCGAAGTCCCGTTCGCGTTCTCCCCCTCCGAATTGCTCCATCAGCCATTCCCGGGTCTTCACCAATGCATCCCCGTAGATCGCGTCGCCCTTCTTCGCATCGGCGGCCGGCGCGACGATCGTCCCGTACCCCCCGTCTGCAACCCGTCCCATCCGGTTCAGTCGCCCGAATCGCTGCAGCAAGG
>CAZWDD010000634.1:0-1841 GCA_964632345.1 uncultured Solibacteraceae bacterium
GCCGACAGCACCTGGTTGATCCCCTTGGCTTTAACTTGATCCACGACATCTTTCCCGAAGATCCGGTCGCGATCGCGCAGCAAATAGCGGGGGGCGGTGTCCCAGGGAAAGGCTTCCCTGAGTTGCTGAGCGGTCCACTCCGCAGTGGGATGAGCGGTCACGGCAAAGTGGAGAATCCGGCGGCGGTCGTGTGCCAGCACCAGAAACACATACAGCAGCTGGAATCGGATCGTCGGCACCGTAAAGAAGTCGAGCGAAACCATGGTCTTGACGTGATTGTCGAGGAAGGTCCGCCAAGTCTACGATGGCGGTTAGCGGTGGCGGACCATGTACTTGCTCACGCTCGTTTCGCCGAGGGCAATTCCAAGCTTGAGCAGTTCGCCGTGAACCCGCGGTGCGCCCCAGAGAGGGTTGTCGCGGCTCATCGCACGAATCAAGGATCGGACATCCTCCGGGACTGCCGGTCGCCCCGGCCTCCCCCGCCGAATCTTCCACGTCCAAAAGAGTCCGAAGCCCTTGCGATGCCACCCGATCACCGTCGCCGGCTTCATAATGACAGAACTCGGTTGCCAATCCGCCCAGACCGCCGCTAACCAGGCCCACAGGAATCGATCCGCAGCCGTCAGCTTCGGCCGTTTCACCGAGCGTTGCAGAACACCGAGCTGATGACGGAGGGCAAGAATCTCAAGCTGAAGCGCCGCGCGACTGCGAAAGGAAGCCAAGAAAGCCACCGCCAGCGCAACCAACGAAGGCGGACATCGGAATCGAAAGCAGGGAGGCAACCCCCAATTTATCAGCAACTTCGAAGTTTGCGAGAACCACAGATCATCGGTGGGGACCCGCTAGTCGACGGTGGGTTCGCAGACAACTCCGGTGCTGCGACGGCGGTCGAGCTCCTGGAGACTCTGCTCGGCGAAGCTGAAGCCATGGGGCTCCGAGAGAAGCTGTCTCCGATCGGAATAATCGTCGGCAACGACGACCCGACGCCGAAAGACTCATGCGAAGCGCCGGCAGCGGAGCCGGTTGTCTCGCTTCCCGTATTCGGGTTGCAGAAAACCGAGCTGATGACGAAGGGCCAGAATCTCAAATTGAAGCGCCGCGCGGCTGCGAAAGAAAGCCAAGAAAGCCACCGCCAGCGCCACCAACGGAGGCGAACAAGGGAATCGAAGGAAGAAAGGCAACCCCCAAATTTATCAGCAACTTCGAGATTTGCGAGGCCCAGGGTCGCCCCGCTAACGCCGCCCGCGCCGTAGTTCCTGTAACGCGCGTATTTCCCGGTCCGCATCCGCTGTCCGTCGTAACTTTCGGTAAATCTGCGACAACTGCAAATGGGCCGCCTCCGCGAGTGCCGAAGCCGGCTCCGCCTGAACCACTTTCTGTAAGGCGCCTTCTGCTCCGCTTAGGTCTCCCGTCGCCGCTAACGCCTTGCCCAGCGCCAAATGCGTCTCCGGCATCCCTGGCTGCAGTTGCTCCGCCCGCTGCAGTTCCGTTATCGCTTCGGCCGCCTTCCCCTGGTTCATCAACGTCAGACCGAGCTTATACGCCGCCATTGCCGACATCGGCGCCATTCGCGCTTCCGCCCGGAACTCCGGCTCCGCCCGGGCGTAATCGCCACCGGCAAGGTACAGCTCGCCGATCGCCAGATGAACGCCTCGCAGGTCGGCTCGCGCCGCCAGCGCCGCTCGAAAGTGCTTCTCCGCCTGCTCCCTTTGGCCGGCGCCTGCAGCAGCTTCACCCAACATCTGCTGGACGCGCGTGGCTCCGTCGGGCTGCGCGCGCAGCCGCTCAAACAGGTCTTTGGACAACCGTCCGTGGGCGTGGCTCAGGTAATAAGTCAGGTC
>CAZWDD010000635.1:0-1839 GCA_964632345.1 uncultured Solibacteraceae bacterium
GATTGCCGCGGGAGTAGTGAATTTTGCCGGGAGGAATGTCCTTGTAACCACGGGCGCCGGAGGTTTTGAGGCGTTCCATTTCGCGAAGGACGGCGAGGGCGTCGTCCTTGCGGCCGAGGTCGGCGTACATCTGCACCTTTTCGAGACGGTAGAGATAGTGGCGGGGGAATTCGGCGATGAGTTTTTCGAGGAGAGGTAGGGCCTTTTCGGCATGGCGCTCGCGGCGGTAGGCGACGGCGAGGAGGATCATGGCGTCGACGCGGGCGCGGCTCCCGTTGGCGGCCACCTCCTCGACGGTGCGGAGGCCGCCGTCCTTGTCGCCGCGGAAGCCGATGAGAAAGCCGAGCAGTTTCCAGCCGAAAGGGAGGGAGCCGACGATGTAGTCATGGACGCCGCCGACGAGGCGGGCGTCGACAAAACCGGGGCGGAGGCGGAGGGCCTGATCGTGCAACTTACGGGACTGAGTAAATTCGCGGAGCGCTTCGCGCCATAACTTACGGATGAGGAAGTTATAGTTGGCGCGGAGGCCGCGAGCGACGCCGAGGACATAGAGGGTATCGGCGTCGTCGGGGTTGCGGGCCAGGCGGGCTTCGCCGAGTTCGATGGCCTTGGCAATGGCGCCATCGAAGCGCTGCTGCTCGCGTTCGGGCGGGATGATCTTCGATTTGGCGAGGAAGAAGTTATTGCCGGAGACGAGTTCACTTTCCAGTGCGCCGGCGTTGTGCATTTCGCGGTAGAGGAGCGCCTGGGCCAGATTGGTGTAGGCGAAGGGGTCGGCGGGCGTGAGGCGGATTTCGGCCTCGAAGGCGGCGATGGCCTGCTCGAATTCGAGGTTATAAAAATGGTCAAAGCCCTTGGAGAGCGGTGCGGGGGCGGCGGCGAGGGCGAGGGCGAAGAGGGCGAGGAGGATCAGGCGCATTCGGACCTCGCTTCGAGCCGGGAGAGGGCCCAACGGGCGTGGGAGGCGATGACGGGATCGTCACTGGCGGCGAGCATTTCGAGCGGGGCGCGGAAGGCGGGGGAAGGCGCGTTGCCCATAGCGACGGCGACGTTGCGGAGGAAGCCCTGGTAGCGGGTGCGTTCGACGGGAGAGCCGCGGAAGAGGGCGCGAAAGTCCTGGGGCGAGAGGGCGGCGAGTTCGGTGAGAGGGGGGGCGAGGAGACGCGGCTGCCATTCGGGAGAGTGGCTGACGGGGGCGCGCCGATTCCAGGGGCAGACATCCTGGCAGATGTCGCAGCCGAAGACGTGGCGGCCGAGGGCGGCGCGAAGGGGCTCGGGGAGATCACCCTTGCACTCGATGGTGAGATAGGAGATGCAGAGGCGGGCGTCGAGTTCAAAGGCGGGGGCGTGGTGGCCGGTGGGGACGATGGCGGCGGTGGGGCAGGCGTCGATGCAGCGGGTGCAGGAGCCGCAGCGGTCGGGAGGGGGAAGGTCGGGAGTAAGTTCGAGGGAGGTGAGTAACTCGCCGAGGAAGAACCAGGAGCCGCGCTGCTGGTTGATGAGGCAGGTGTTTTTGCCGATCCAACCGAGGCCGGCGTTGCGGGCGAGGGGGCGTTCGAGGAGGGGGGCGGTGTCGATGCAGATTTTGGTCTGGCAGCCGGTGCGGGCGCGGAGTTCGCGGTCGATGGATTCCAGGCGGCGGCGCATGACGTGGTGGTAGTCCTCGCCCCAGGCGTAGCGGCTGATCCAGGCGAGGGTGTCTGCGGTGAGAGAGGTGGAGTAGGGTTGGGGCGAGTTGTAGAGCTGGCCGACGACGAGGATGGAGCGAGCGGAATCGAGAAGGAGGCGGGGATCGCTGCGCATGCCGGCACGGTGATCGGTGAGGTAACCCATGCGACC
>CAZWDD010000636.1:0-1836 GCA_964632345.1 uncultured Solibacteraceae bacterium
CCCTGCACGCCGTAGAGAATTGCATCGAACAGCCGCTTGTCGGAGACGCTTTCGACAAACTGTGCATTACGGAGATTGCGCGGCCGGGGCACGATGTCGAGCGAGTTCGGACCCTTGCCGTCACCCTTCTTGCCGTGGCAGCCGCCGCAGCGCTGGACGAAGATGGCCTCACCGCGGGCCATGGACTCCTTGCTCATGGCGACGGGATTGGTCTCCGGCAGTTTGCGGTCGCGTACCGGACCGCGCTTGGCCTTTACGAAGGCGGTTTCGAGGTGCTCGAGGAGCGAATCGATCTGGGCGTCGGTGAGGACCTTTGCCCAGGGCGGCATGGAGGTGCCGGCGACGCCTTCCTGAATGGCTTTCTTGAAGCGATCGCGCGGCTTGGAGTTCATGAAGGCGGTCTTGGTGAGATCGCGAGGGGCGGGGTCGATGTAGATGGCGATGGGCCCGAGACCGTCCCCCCTCTCACCGTGGCAGCGGGCGCAGACCTCCTTGTAGAGTTCGGCGCCGGACCAGGCGGCCGGCGCTGGAGATTTGCGGCCGGCAAGGTAGCTGGACATCGACTGGAACTGCGCCTCGGTGAATTTGAAGGAGGGCATGATGGAGTCCGGCATCAGGGCGCGAGGGTCTTTGAAGTGGTCATAGATCCACTTTTCGTCGCGCATCAGGCCGGCATAGGTGATGTCGGGCGCAATGCCGCCGTCCTTGCCGTCCATCTTGTGGCAGGCGAGGCAGGCGAAGCGGTCGATGAGTTCGGCGCCGCCGTCGACGGCCTTGGCCGCTTGCGCGGGTCCGCCTTCGGTGCGGGCAGCGTCGGCAAGACGGGTGCGGTAGCGTTCCAGGCCGGTTTCGGCGAAGTTGATTCCCTTGCGGCTCTTGAGGAAGACGACGATGGCCTTAACCTCGTCGGGCTTCAGATTGAACTTCGGCATGTAGGAGGTGGCCGAGTTGGCGCGGGGGTCGACGATGGACTCCCAGAGGTAGTCGATCTTGAATTTCTTACCGGCTTCGGAGAGATCGGGGCCGAGGGTGCCGTCGGCGATACCCTCCACCTTGTGGCAACCATAGCAGTTGCTGCTGAAGAACAACTGGCGGCCGCGGGCAATGGTGGGCGTGCCGGCGAAGTTCTCTTCGGTGTGACACTGCGCACAGCCGACCTCCAGGAATTCCTTGCCCTTCAGGTGCGGCAGGTATTCCTTCTTCCATGTCTCCTGGGAGACGTAGCCGAGGAGCGGATCGGGCCAGTAGTGGTCCTCGCCGTGAGCGTAATGGGTCTGCAGGCCGCGGCCCTGGCCTTCGTGACAGACCGTGCAGCCGAAGTCGGCGAACTTGTGGCGGCGTTCCCAGGAGCCGTCGTTCTTCTTACGGTCGCCGAGCGAGGCCGAGTAGGGGTGGGAGCGGAGAGGTTGGGCGTGGCCTGCGAAACGGGGATCGTCGGAGGCGACGTGACAGGTGACACAGCGGTCGACGCGTTGTTCGCCGAAATTGGTCACGATGTTTTGTTCGATCCGTGGGGAGCGCTCGTTGAGCGCGGCGCGCTCCAGATCGTTTTTCGACAGCGCCTTTGCCTGATCGAAGTAGGCCGTCTGGTGCCGCTCCCAACGATGGAAGAACTGCTGGAAGAACACCGACCCATGCACAATCAGAATCAGCAGAGAGGAAATTGCCAGGGCTAGTCGCATAGTCGTATCCGTCTCACCAGGGGGAGACAAACTCCCAGTTCGGTCCGCGGAAGAAGGTGCCGATAATCACCAGAATCACGTTCAACAGCGCAAAGCTGACAAACAGCGTGTTGGCCAGCAGCCGCTCCCGCGCGAACCACTTGCCGACTCCCTT
>CAZWDD010000637.1:0-1832 GCA_964632345.1 uncultured Solibacteraceae bacterium
TCTGGACCGCGGCGCAGACGCTGACGGATGTGACCAGTGCGTGGACGGCGCTGGGGAACTGGATGGTGCCGTAGTGTCAAAAAAATGTGGACACTGTAGCCGGGTTGCTGAAACCCTGGTCCAGGTCCGAAACCTTTCCTCAATTTGCAGATCTTGTTGTCCGCCTACAGAAAAGCCGAGCACCATGTGAGCCTAGTTTCCTCTTGAGCCACTATGACACTCTATAAATACGTTCGAGACCGGGAAGCTGTGCTGAATATAGCGCGCGGCTCACTGAAGTTCACGCCAATAAGCGACCTCAACGACCCGACCGAGCTTACCCCGGTGATGGATCGCCAAGCCGTTCGCGCTTCGCTCGAGTCACTCCGCGAGACCGGATACTCTTCCTATCAGTTCACCTGGCTGCGGCGGCAAGGCGCACTCCTTAGAACACTTGCCCCGCAGCAGATGGCAATCGATGTTCCACGCACAGCAGCTGAGGCGAGCAGAATGCTACGACATCCTGTTTACAATGATCTTGATCGCATGGAGACGATGCTTTTCGCCGCGGCTCAAGACATTCGCGATCGCGTAGGCGTCCTTTCGCTGTCGGAACGATATGACTCCTTACCTATGTGGGCACACTATGCCAGTCAGGCTAGAGGCTATGTCGTCATCTTCGATGGCCTCGAGCAGGAGTTTACAGGTGATAACACGGGAACTCTGAACACTCCCAGGAAAGTCAAATACACGAGGACTTTTGGCGGCATGACGTTCGATCCTGCTACCCAAAATCGACTTTTCTTCTCTAAGCTCATCGATTGGTCGTATGAGCGCGAGTGGCGCATCGTCAGGGCGCTAAACCAGTGCCGGAAATCATTCGATAATGCCCTTTTCCTCTACGATTGTTGTCCAGGCCTGGTGAGCGGTATCATTTGCGGTTGGCAGGCCCGTCCTGAAGATCTATCGAATCTCCGAACTGAACTGCGGAAGGTCAATCCGGCGGCTACGCTGTTCTCATCCGTTTTGATTGACGGTCAGATCACTCTTACCCGAAATAGTGAGGCCTAGCAGCCCGAGGGTAAAGTGGGAAGTCAGAGGTTCGGCTCATGCCGCGAACAGAACGCGGACATATTTAACAGTATTTGTCAGGGTGAAGTGGATTTCGCAAGGTTCTGGAAGTCCCGGATCAGTCGGTTGGCTTCGGCAACTTGCGGCGGCGCCAACATCTTCTCAACCTATTTCCGGCAGTGGACTAGCGGCGCAGGCTTGCAAAGCGCCGGAAGATGTTGAAACTGGGAGAGATGGAAGACGAACTGGATTCGCTGGAGGTTCACCCTGCGGGTGATCTGGAATAGCTCAGCGTCGCGGGGGCGGCGGCGTCGCACCTGGAGACATACGTGGACAGCCGTATCTGTTCAAATTGCGGCAGACAGAGGGTGTGGTGAAGCATCTGGTGGAGTTGTCGCGGCGGAGAGAATGGCGGTTCGCCGGTGGCGGATGGCGCGCGGTGACCAGCGAATTACAGTTGCAGGGGTGGACGAAGAAGCGGCGCGTGGTGGTGCTTCGCAAGCCGCTGCCGGAACAGAGCGTCGGGTGTGAGACGGAGACGCCAAGCGGGCAGAACGTGCTGGCGGGGTTGGCGGTGTTGCCTAAGACGCAGCGGTTGTTTGAGTAAGCAGTGATGGTGACGTCGTTGCCGGAGGTGGATGTGCTGCCGGTGGGACAGCAGTACCGGGACCGCGGCGATGCCGAGAACATCTTCTACGAGTTGAAGAACTCGTGGGCATGGACGGGGTTCACGACGCATGATTTGAAGCGGAGCCAGTTGATGGCGCGGATCGTCGCGCTGG
>CAZWDD010000638.1:0-1810 GCA_964632345.1 uncultured Solibacteraceae bacterium
GCGTCGCCTTATCCACCACGGCCATCGTCTCCCCGTACTCGTCGAGCATCAACACGGCCTGGATCACCGTGCACTCCGGCGTCAGCGCCGGCAGATCTTCCTTTGTCACGAATCTCGAAATCGGCAGCGCCGACGCTTCGGCAATCTGCCCCCGCATCTTCTCCGGCGAACTATAGGCGAACGACAGATCCTCCAGCGACTTCCGGCTCAGCTTCGCCGCCTTCGGCAGCAACACCTGCCACACGTCCCGGACGTCGAATATCCCTCGATAGACGCCCTCGCCATCCACCACCGGCAGCATCGCGTGATGCGTCCGCAGCAGAATTTCAAAGCCTTCCGCGAACGTCTGATCAATCCGGACTGTCACCGGATTCGCGTTCATGATCTCGCCAACCTTCATCGGTTCGCCCCCTCTCGTTCCCGGCGCGGGGAGGACTGCGGCGCTTCTCTACGGGCGGGAACAACCCGTCGCTCCCATTGTATGTTAGTTTTCCTGAATTTGACCCCGGCGATATACTCAGGCTGATGCCCCGTCTCGGTCAATATGAGCTGCTCGCCGAACTCGGCCGCGGAGGCATGGGCATCGTCTACCGCGGTTTTGACCCGCTCATCCGCCGTGATGTCGCCATCAAAACCATCCGTCTCTTCGACACCGCTCCTGAGGAGCGCCGCCTGCTCCAGGAACGCCTGGAACGCGAGGCCCAGTCCGCCGGCCGCCTCTCCCACCCCAACATCGTCACCATCTACCAGATCGGTTACGACTCGCTTGAAAACGGCCAGCCCCTCGCCTATATCGTCATGGAGTTCGTCCCCGGCCAGCCCTTGGGCGACCGCCTTCGCGCCGGCCCGCCGCTCGACCGCGCCGCCATCCTCAACATCCTCGCCCAAACCGCCGAGGCCCTCGACTACGCCCACTCCCAGGGCGTCATCCACCGCGACGTCAAACCGCCCAATCTCCTGCTCGGCCACGACGGCCGCGTCAAGGTCGTCGACTTCGGCATCGCCAAAATCACCTCGCACACCATGACGCAGACCGGCATGATGATGGGTTCGCCCTACTATATGGCCCCCGAACAGGTCCGCGCCGATTCGCTCGACGGCCGCGCCGACCAGTTCTCCCTCGCCGTCGTCGCCTACGAACTCCTCTCCGGCCAGCGGCCCTTCAATGCCGACACCATGTCCGCCCTCGTCTACCAGATCGCGCACCAGGAAACGCCCACCGCCTCGCTCCTCCGCGCCGGCCTGCCTCCCACGGCCGTCGGGGTCATCCGCCGCGCCATGGCCAAACAGCCAGCCGAACGCTTCCGCACCTGCCGCGAGATGGTGGCCGCCCTGCAGGACGCACTGAAACCCGCCGCGCCCGCCCCCGCGCCGCGCCCCGCCGTTCCCGTTGCCGCGGCCACCGGTGTGGCCGCCGGCGCCGCCCTCAACTCCGGGAAAGTGGCCACCGCGTCCTCCAACTGGCTTCTCTGGGCCGCCGGCATTGCCCTGCCTATCGCCGGCGTGACGGGCGCGCTTGTCTGGCATTCCAACCGTCCCGCGCCGGCTCCTGCTCCCCGCGCGGCTGCCCCTGTCTCCGTCCCCGAGCCCGCCCCGCCGCCGCCCGCTCCCGTAAAGTCTCCCGCCCTCCCCCGCTCCTCCTCCCCCCGGCCAGCGCCTGTCTACGACTCCAGCTTCCACCCCGCCCGCGAGCCTCTGCCGCCGCCCCCCGCCCCCGTCGCCGCCATCCCGGAACCAGCAAAGCCGGAACCGACGAAGCCCGAACAGACGCCCCCTGCCCCCACTCCAGTCGCTACCCCCGCCTCTGCTC
>CAZWDD010000639.1:0-1801 GCA_964632345.1 uncultured Solibacteraceae bacterium
CCGGAGACGACACCGAAGCCGAGCGAGGAAGCCTGGCAAACCGTCGTGATCAGGTCGGACGATTGGAAAAACCCGCAGATGTCTTGGCGGATCGTCGCCCGACGCGACGACGGCGAACCGCAGGCGGTTTCGAGCGACTTCACGGTGAACGGCGAAGCTGGGATCCTCGAGGCGCTTGCCGCGCCCGCACCCGAGAAAACCCCCGAGTCGAAACCGCGGGAGGCGGCACAGGACGCGTCGACACCACCCATGCCGACCGTCAAACCCGTGGTCACCGTGCCGGCGCAGAGCATCAAGCCAGTGACGTGGGAGCCCACGCGGGATGGATTGCTGATTACCTACCAAATGCCATTCGATGAGTCCGTGCAGGGCTACCGCTTCGAGAGGATGCAACTCTTCTTCGGGCCTGACCCCGCAACGGGCTACGCACGAATCACCTACGAGGGAGAACCAATGCCGCAAGGGTCGGCCGAAATCTTGGGAAGGAAGGCGGTGACCCGTGAGGGCGCGAAGTATGACGAGGTCACCGTGCGCTTTTCCGGCATGGATTCCGGCACGGAGGTCTATTGGCGTGCCGTGCCGTTGGCCGGGGAAAGCGGGGACCGCTTGCCTTCGGAGATTCTCCATTTCTGGACACTGCCGCCACCACGCATTCCCTGGACATCGATCGCCTTGGTGGCTTGCAGCGCGGCCTTGCTCGCCGTGATGTGGCTGCGGTGGAAAAACCGCCAACCCCCTCATTAGGAACACACGGAAGAAGGCGGGGCATGACGCCCGCTTTCGCCTTCCCAGCATTTGCGCTTTCCGCTTTTCTCGGAACCGCCCATGACCCCGGAAGTTTACGAAAAACTCGGTCAGTTTTACCTCGGACGCGAGATCGGTCCCGACGGCAAGCCGACCGACGACCTCCTCCTCTACGATTCGAGCAACCTGACCACCCACGGCGTTTGCGTGGGCATGACCGGCAGCGGAAAGACGGGTCTGTGTCTTGCCCTGCTCGAAGAAGCGGCGATGGACGGGGTCCCCGCGCTCATCGTCGACCCGAAGGGCGACCTCGGCAACCTGCTCCTCACTTTCCCGCAGATGCGCGGCGCGGACTTCGCGCCGTGGGTCAACGAAGAAGACGCGCGCAAAGCCGGTGTTCCCGTAGAGGAATTCGCCGCCACCGAAGCGGAAAAATGGAAGAACGGGCTCGCTGAATGGGGGCAGGATCCCGAACGCATCGCCGCCCTGCGCGAGAAGGCGGAGATCGCCATTTACACGCCGGGCAGCAACGCGGGCATTCCTCTCTCCATCCTCCGCTCTTTCGCCGCGCCCGATTTGTCGGTGGCCGAAGACGCCGAACTTCTCGCCGAACGCGTGCAAAGCACGACGGCCGGATTGCTCGGCCTGCTCGGCATCGACGCCGACCCGCTGAAGAGCCGCGAGTTCAGCCTGCTGTCCGCCATTCTGACCGATGCGTGGAAAAAGGGTGAGTCGCCGGATCTGGCCGGCCTCATCACCGCGGTGCAAAAACCGCCCTTCGCCCAGATCGGCGTTCTCCCCTTGGACGAATTCTATCCGCCCAAGCAGCGCATGGAACTGGTCATGGCGCTGAACAATCTCCTCGCCTCGCCCGGCTTCGCCACATGGCGCGAGGGCGAGCCACTCGACATTGCCAGTTTGCTCCACACGCCCGAAGGCAAACCGCGCCTCGCCGTCTTGAGCATCGCGCACCTCTCCGATTCCGAGCGCATGTTCTTCGTCACCACACTCCTCGAGGAAGTCAT
This sequence comes from uncultured Solibacteraceae bacterium, assembly GCA_964632345.1. Lineage (GTDB taxonomy): Bacteria > Acidobacteriota > Terriglobia > Bryobacterales > Bryobacteraceae. The sequence continues at coordinate 1,770 of CAZWDD010000639.1, forward strand.
CGACTGGATGCGCCGGCAACCGGGAACTCAGT
>CAZWDD010000640.1:0-1376 GCA_964632345.1 uncultured Solibacteraceae bacterium
AGAATCTCTCGACGGCGCGGCGTAAGCCTCTGGAGCAGTTCATTGGAGTACTGGTATCCATACCGTGTCGTCCCCCAGCGCGGGCCATATCTGTAGATGACGGCCCGCCTCTCGCCAGGATTGACTCGCGGCGTCGCGCCATGGGCAATGGCGTCGACGAAGAGGAGCGCGTCGCCGGCTTCCATCGTGACCTCGATCCCGCCTTCGACCTCTTCCTTCTGCCAGCTCGCACGTTCGCGGAACGGAACCGAGAACAGCGGGTGCGGCAAGTTGCTCTTGTGGCTGCCGGGCACCACGCAGGTGCCTCCGTCGCCCGGCCCGATATCGGAGAGTGCCATCAGCACGTTGACCTGGCCGCAACGGAAGTAGCCATTCTTGAAGCGATATTGCATGCGGATCGAGGAATCGTGCGCCCCCGAGTGAAGTGGGAAGAACCCGCCCGACCGGCGAATTGTCGCGAAGCATTCGTCGATGAAGAGGCCGTCATAGAAGTCTTCGTACTCGCCGGCATACTTGTGAACGCGATCTATCCACGCCGGGTGGTCGATCAGCTCTTCGAACGGCGCGCCCCCTTCAACGATGTTCTGCAGCTCCAGCCCGGCAGTTCCGTTGTTGTCGAGGCGCTGCACATTGCCGTGCCATTCTCCATAGCCCAGCTCGGGAATGGCATCGAGCGCGCTGTTTAGGCGCTCCAGATGAGCCTTGTCGATGGCGCCCTTGATGATGACGAAGCCGTTCAGATCGAAGAAATAGTCCAGTCGATCAAACTGCATGGCAGTTATCCTTCCTTTCGCGTCTGAGTGTGTGGGTGCGACCCAAGCGAGTCTTTCTCGCGGGGCTGGTTGGCGAGAGGCAGTCTTTCTCCCTCTCTGTCAAAAAGGTGGCAGCGTTCGTCGCGTGCCGAAAAGCTCAGCCGGGCACCCCGGCCGATTCTGGAATCGCCATCGGTCCGAACCAGCAGTTCGTCGCCGCCGGCCAGCTTCACATTGAGTACCGTCTCGTCGCCGAAGTACTCGACCAGTTCCACTGCTCCGTCACACTCGAATGGCCCACCCATCCCGATCTCCAGGTGCTCCGGCCGCACGCCGAGCGTCAGTGGTCCCTTTGCTGCATGCGCTTCGATCGCGCGTCGCAAGGAACCGCGCAGCCGCAGGCCGGGGCGGTTGGTGGCATCTTCGCCGACCTGCCCTTGTGGCATTCCTGGTGCGACGTCCCTGAGCAAATTCATCTTTGGCGAGCCGATGAACCCCGCCACGAAGACGTTCGCGGGCGCGTGGTAGAGTTCGAGCGGGGTGCCGATCTGTTCGATCCGACCATGGTTCAGAACCACGATCCTGTCGGCGAGCGTCATCGCCTCGACCTGGTCGTGGGTCACA
>CAZWDD010000640.1:1386-1795 GCA_964632345.1 uncultured Solibacteraceae bacterium
GCGCCCGACATCGAGCTGGCCGTGCAGCCGTGCAATTTCGGTGCGCATCTGCGCTCGCAGCGCCGCATCAAGATTCGACAAGGGTTCGTCGAACAGGAACACCTTCGGCTGCCGTACAAGCGCCCTTCCGATGGCAACGCGTTGGCGCTGACCACCGGAAAGCTCCTTTGGAAGACGGTCCAGAAGCGGAGTCAGCTGGAGCAGTTCGGCGACTTCGCGCACCTTTCGGTCGCGCTCTGCCTTTGGTGTCCCTGCGATCCTGAGCCCAAAGGCGATGTTCTTGTACACCGTCATGTGCGGGTAGAGGGCATAGGACTGGAACACCATCGCCGTGCCGCGCTTGACCGGCTCCAGCGCATTGACCACCTCGCCATCGATCCGGATCGTCCCGGCCGTTGCATCCTCGAGC
>CAZWDD010000641.1:0-1792 GCA_964632345.1 uncultured Solibacteraceae bacterium
TCCGGAACAGCAGTACGAGGCAGAGACATGGACTATGCGGCACAGAGCGGGAGCGCCCTCGGCGGGCTGTTCTCCGGTGCTCTCGAACGGATCAAGGCGGGACTGGAGCGGCGTTCGCTCTACTCCCGGACTGTCAGCGAACTGTCGGCACTGTCCGACCGGGAACTGGCGGATATCGGAATTCACCGCTCCGTGATCACGGACATCGCCCAGGAGGCGGCCCACGGGCGGTAACGGACTTCAGCGGGCCCCTCCTCCTCCCTGGGCCCACTGTTGCGGCGGCGGCACCTCCTCCTCCCTGGTGTCGTCGCTTTCGTAAGGGCGGGCGTCTTCTCCTCCCGAGAACGTCCCGTTGGAAGACTGAACGGCGATGCCTCCTCCCGGCATCGCCGTTTTTTTCTGCGCGGTGTCCCGGCGGGGATCAGGCGCGCGGGCCGCCGATGTCGCCCCGGATGCGGGAGGGGGCGCGGCCCTGCAGACCGTATTCCGACACCGCCAGCAGCTCGCCGATATCCACCGGCTTGCGCAGCACGCTCGCCACGGCGGGCGAGATGCCGAAAAGCTCCCCCCGCGGAAAGAGCGCCGATCCGGTGATCACGATCACCCGGCAGTCGGGGTTCGCATAGGTGGCGAGCGTCGCCACCGACAGGCCGCTTTCGTCGCCGAGATAGAGGTCGAGCACGATCGCGTCGTAGGCTTCGCGCAGAAGCTGCGCCCGGGCGGTGGCGGCATCGCCGATCTCGTCGCAGTCGTGCCCCGCCTGCGCGAAGACCTCGCCCCAGAGGGCGCGCAGGTTGTCGTCATCTTCCACCACCAGAACCCGCAAGACCGTCTCCATCCGCCGAGGCAAGTGGCCCGATCCAAACAGCAATCGGTTAAAAAGATGATAAACTTGTCGGCGATTGTCAGAACGGCACGTCGTGGGCGCGGTCGGCGGCGACCACGAAGCGCGCCACGACATGCTTGATCCCGGCCTTGTCGAAGGCGATCTCGAGCTTGTCGCCCTCGATGCCGATCACCGCGCCGTAGCCGAATTTCTGGTGGAACACGCGGTCGCCGAGCCCGAAGGCGGGCACGGCGTCAAGGTCGATGACCATGTCGCGGGCCTCGCGCGGCTGGGCCACGGGACGATCCGGGCCGCGCGCCTGCATCCGCTTCCAGCCCGGGGAGTTGTAGACATTGGCTGCCATCGCCGCGTCTTCCAGCGTGGATTTCCGTGGCGCCGCAGCCCCGTAGCCGCCGCCATAGAGGCCCGGGGGGGTCAGGACCTCGACATGCTCGGCGGGCAGTTCGTCGATGAAGCGCGAGGGAAGCTGCGACTGCCACTGGCCGTAGACGCGGCGGTTGGCGGCGAAGGAGACGGTGCAGACCTCCTCGGCCCGGGTGATTCCGACATAGGCGAGGCGGCGTTCCTCCTCCAGTCCCTTGAGGCCGGATTCGTCCATGGACCGCTGCGAGGGGAACAGGCCGTCTTCCCAGCCGGGGAGGAAAACCGCAGGGAATTCAAGACCCTTGGCGGCGTGGAGCGTCATCACCGACACCTTGGCGCCGGCCTCTTCGGTGGCGTTGTCCATGATGAGCGCGACGTGTTCGAGGAAGCCCTGAAGATTGTCGAACTGTTCCAGGGCCTTGACCAGTTCCTTGAGGTTCTCCAGCCGGCCCGGCGCCTCGGGCGTCTTGTCGTTCTGCCACATGGCCGTGTAGCCGGATTCCTCCAGAATCCGCTCTGCGGTTTCGATGTGGTTCTGATGCGGGTCGCGTACGGACTTGCCACAGCGGTCGATGCCGTCGA
>CAZWDD010000642.1:0-1791 GCA_964632345.1 uncultured Solibacteraceae bacterium
GTGTCCGCATTTTCTTATTATGGCGCGGGTAGCAATTGGATGCGTTCGCGGGTGGCAGCCTCGACTGCTTTTCGGGAGAAGGGCATGGGGTGATAGCGGCCGTTGGCCCAATCGTCAATGAGATCGGCGTAGTGGAGGCTTTCGGGGTCGCCGGATTCGCCGGGAAGGTTGGTCATGCGGGAGCGGTCCCAATCGGCGAGGTCGAGGATCATGCGGAAGCTGGCGCCGGTGGTGACGCGAAAGCCGGGGCCGGCGGCGACGTTGACGGTGGAGGCGTCGCCGCCGAGGGGGATGGGGCCGCGGTGGAAGCCGGGGTCGGCGGCGGGGTGTTTGAGTTGGAGAAAGTGGAGGTTGCCGTATCGCCAGCGGGAGCGGTCCGAGCCGAGGGCGGATTCAAAATCGGCGACAGTGGAGTTGAGGGTGCGGGTGAGAAGATCGTGGCGGGGGCTGGACTCGAGTTCGCGAAGCGTGGCCTCGACGGTGGCGAAGAGGGCGGGGGTCTGCTTATCGACAATGGCGGAGGTGAGGCGGGAGATCCACATGAAGTAGATGGCGGCGGCGACGGAATCGGGCGTCATGCGGGCGTCCCACTGGCGCAGGAGGGGGAGGATTTCCGCAGCCTTGGAACCGGCGGGCGGGGTCCACTTTTTCGCGAGGGTGAGGAGGCGGCGGGCGGGGATAGACTCGAGATCGAGTTGGAGGGCCTGCGTGGCATCGAGCGTCCAGCGGCGGCGGGACTGCAACTGCTGGGCGATGCGCTGGGCGCGGAAGGGCGGGGCCCACTCGTATTGCAGCGCGTGCGGGTATTTTGGCGGCAGGATGTTGTTGTTGGCGGTGGCGAAGAAGCCGGAGCGAGGGTTGAGGGCGCGGGGTAGATCGGAGGGCTTGAGGAAGCCGGCCCATTCGTACTCGCCGGTGTGGCCGGGGACAGGGAGCAGGCCGCTCCAGTTTTTGCGGATGGGCGTGAGGCCGGTGACGGCGAAGCCGATGTTACCGGCGGTATCGGCGTAGACGAGGTTTTCGGCGGGGGCCTTGAAGCGGTCAACAGCGGCGAGGAAGGTGCGCCAATCCCTGGCGCGGGCGAGGGCGAGGCCGGCGAGGTAGCCGGCGGTGCCGGGTTCGGAGCCGACCCAGCGGAGGACGTAGGCGCGATGGAGAGCAAGATCGATGCCGACGATGGGGCCGTGGTGGGTGTACTGGGTCTCAACAACGCGGGGCTTGTCCTCTCCCTTGACGGCAAGGGCGTGGCGTTCGGTGTGGATGCGGCGCCACTCGCCCTCATAGAGGTATTCGGAGGAGTTGGCGGGGTTGAGCTGTTCGACGTAGAGATCCTGCTGATCGGTGCCGGTGATGGTGAAGCCGAAGGCGATGGAATCGTTGTGCCCGAGGGCGACGCCGGGCAGGGCGGGTTCGCCGGCGCCGATGACATTCCAGCCGGGGGCGACCAAGTGGACGGTGCGGCGGAGGGAGGGGATCTGGAGAGCGCGGTGGGGGTCGCTGGCGAGGATGGGCTTGCCGGTGGCGGAGAGGCGGCCGTTGATGACCCAGTTGTTGCTGCCCTGGGTGGCGTCGGCGACCGGATCAGTGGCATTGTCGAACGCCTCTATCGCGCCGGCGCGGACCTCCTTGAGATTGAGGCCGCGGGGGATTTCGAGTTTGACGAAGGGGTCCGGCGGGAGCCATTTTTCGATGGCGGCGGCGCCGTAGGTATCGATGAGACGGGCGCGCTGAACCTCGCTGGTGAGGTTGCCCATCATGGCGAAGACGGCCATGCGGCTGACAACGTCATTG
>CAZWDD010000643.1:0-1770 GCA_964632345.1 uncultured Solibacteraceae bacterium
CCAACTGCTCGTAGGCATCGCGGGCCGCGCCGTAATCGCCCTCGGCGTAGGCCCGGTTGCCTTGCTCGAAAAGCGCGCTTTCGTCGACCGGTTGCGCCAAGGCGGTCGCGGCGGCCAGCACCAACGTGAGAAGGATTTTGCTAAGCATGGTTCTTGGCGAAGTTTTCCAAAAGATCGGCAACGCGACGCCGCTCCTGCGGGTCGAGGGCGCCGGCACCGCCTCCTCCATAGGCGAGTTCGTCGCGCTTGGCCAACACCGCTTCGAGTGCCCGTTGCTCGACCGGATCGGCCACATGGCGGCCCAGCGCCTGGGCGGGATCAACCAAAGTCACCGGCTTGCCGTCGAGCAGGGCCAACCGGGCGAGCACGAATTGTCCGGCCGCGGTGTAGAAATCGAGCGGTCCGGACGCTTTCTGCCAGGCCGACCTGGCGGCACGGACGGCGGACTGGAGCTCCACGAGGCGCGCGTCCCTTTGCGCGCGCCGGCGCATCCAGAGCAGGTAGGGGATGGAAATGACGATGGCGGCCACCAGCGCGAGGTTCATCAGGCGGAACCAGTCCGACGCGACCCACGGACGGAAATCCGCGGTGCGCGACGAGAGCGCGGTCGCCGGAGCGGCAATGCCGTCCGCGCCCCCGCCGTCCGCGGGAAGATCCTCGTCGGCGGGAGCGGCCGCCGTGGAGTCGGCCGCCGCACCGGTTCCCGCCGCCGTGACCGCAACGGGCTCCGTGGTCAGCGTGACATACTTCTTCTTGATCGGATCGAAGTAGGAAAAACCGGCACCGGGCGTGGCCGAGCGGTCCTCGCGCGAGCCGCGTGACTTCTCGCCGCCGAACGAAGAAGCGCTCCACAACCAGGTGAAGGCGATTGCCGAGGCTGAGGTTCGCGCAGCCTACAAGATCGTCAAGACGATTCTGGAAAAGCGTGAGGATCTGAAGTCTGTTCACAGCGAGGCTGCCAACATCAAGCCCGAAAACCAGAAGCAGGCTGCCTCTCCGGTCGCCTTCCATCCTGGCGCCTTGAAGTACTTCAAGGAAAAGGGCATCAAGGTCGACTAAGTTTTGCTCGCGTTCAATTTTTTCGTCTGACCTCAGACCCGCCTCGTGCGGGTCTGTTTTTATGAGGGTTCAACCGCTCCATGTCGAACGTACAGCCTCCTCCCCAAGACAACCTCGAAGCCGAAGCGCTTCAGAAGAAGCTCGACGCCCTCATTGAAGAGGAAGAGGGCACCCAGAGCCGATTTAATGGTTTTCTCTCGGTGTTCATGACCTTGGCCTTGGTGGCGATGTCTCTGGTGCACCTGTACGCCGCCTATGGCATTGTGCCGGCCTCCACGCTGCGCCCACTGCACGTCGCCATGGTCATCGCCCTGGTCTTTCTCATTTTCCCCGTGTCTCGGCGATTCAAGGATCGCCTCATGTGGTGGGATGTCATCGCGGCTGGCTTTTCCTTGTTTGCCATCTACTACCTCTGGACCGGCGGAGAAGACCTTCTAGAGCGCAATACAGCCCCGAGCACCGTAGACCTGATCGTGGGCCTCGGCGTAATCTTTACCATCCTAGAGGCACTTCGCCGAACCAATGGCTGGATTCTGCTCACCATCACGCTGCTCTTTCTGGCCTATGCGCTCTTTGGTGACCTGCTGCCCGAACCCTGGACCCACCGTGGCTATTCGATCGATCGCCTGGTGGGCCATATGTTCATGACCCTCGAGGGCATTTACGGTTCAGCCATCGATGTCTCGTCCTCACTCATCATTCTTTTCACCA
>CAZWDD010000644.1:0-1767 GCA_964632345.1 uncultured Solibacteraceae bacterium
CGCTCGACGCCCGCGTCTATGCGCGCGCTGCCGCCTGGATCCTCGGGGCAGACCGCTGGTCTGAGGCGCGCTGGGAGGAGATGGAGCGGTCCCTCGCTGTGGAAACCGGCGAACCCGTGTCCGACCCGGCAGCGGGGGCGCCCGCGTCAACATCAGCGCGGCCGTCAGCCCGGCGCCGCACGGTGCGGTCGAGTTACATGTCTTGAATCGTTCATGAGGCTAATAGTGCGGAATAGTTCCATTTTCGACTCACTTAAGGTGGAGATTCCGCAACCTGAGCCAGCTCTTGATTTTCCAAACCGACTCTTCTCCAATGCCTCGAATGCCAATCAAATCTTTCGTCGTTTTGCTACATAAGTCAGCAACGGTATTGATTCCACTCTCACGCAAAACTCTTCGTTGCACGGCCTGAAGGGGAAGAAAATCAATATCTACCGGCAACCAGGTTTCTGAACAACTACTCAGTTTGATTTCCGCTACTCTTCTTTCGGCATCAAGGTTGATTTCCGCTACTCTTCTTTCGGCATCAAGCTGGCGTGATTTTCCTTCGACAAAGCTGGTAAAAACTTCGGGAAGAACTTTGACAATCAGATCAAAGCTCAGAGATATCTCTATTGATACACCCCTGTCAGCGCCACCTGCGCTGCACTTAATGGCTAGAGCGCCTTCATCTATACTTACATAGTCTATTTCGCATCTATCCGGATTATGCGACCATACTTCTCGCCCGCCCGACACTACCGAGACCCCGGGGAACTCTTTTTCGTTGCTGGCACGGGTCAAAAATATTCGTCCTTCTCGTCAGAGGTTTGCGAAAATGCCGACCACCCGAACAAGCCAAAACTACACAGCTGGAAGATCGTATTCTCAATGCCGCTGACGAGTCAACTCCGCGCACGCCGCGAGGCGCTCTCTGCGCAGCGCGCCTCGGGCGTGGCGCGGGTGAGTTATGACGGCAAGACGGTGGAGTATCGCTCGGTCGCCGAGATCGACCGGGGCATCGAGGCGTTGGATCGCAAGATCGCGGCGGCAGAAGGGCGGCGGATCGTGCGGCAGGTTCGGGTGACGACGGCCAAGGGCTCTGACGCGATGCGGATCATTGATCTCTTCCGCCCCCGCAGGGCTGGCGGCCCCGTGTCCTCCGGGCTTACGGTCAGCGCCGCGTTCAGCGTCACGATGAAGCTGTTGATGCGGGTGACGACGCCGTTCAGCATCGCCTCGACGCCGGAGATCGGCCACCAGCAGGCTGGGCCCCCGTCGGCGATAGATGAAGCGCAGCCGCAGTCCCGTGCGGCGTTCCCATTCGCCGGGGGTGATGCGGCCGCCGCGGGTGGATTTTCCGACGGCAACGGTGGGGATGGCCAGCCAGAACCCATCCTTTGACCGGATCAGCGGCCCGGCGTCATGCGCGCCGACGATCACCGGGGCGTTCGACCAGACCAGCTCCGCGGCGTTCAGGCTTTCGCTGCCCTTGGGATAGGTGACCAGCCGGATCGAGTTGCCGAGCCGGGTGCCGAGGCCCGCGCCGGCGATCTGGCTGCGCCAGGCGGATTTGAGGCCCGCGCCCGCCTCGCGCATGGCGGTGGTGACGGCCTTTTCGCCGGCAGCGATTTCCGCCTGCATCAGGGCAGCAAGGTCGGGGGTGATCTCGAGCTTCAGTTTCATGCAGGCCTCAGGTCCAGCGTCCATATCAGCCGTTCGCGGTCGCGCAGCGGTTCTTGGCGAGGCCGCGGTAGCGGGTCTTCACGTGGCCGAACTGGCGCTTGA
>CAZWDD010000645.1:0-1766 GCA_964632345.1 uncultured Solibacteraceae bacterium
ATGGGGGCGCTGCGGTGGGGAGTGGGGCCGGTGCATGAGAACGTGTGGCTGGGGGCTGGGGCGCTGGCGCTGGTGGGTTTTCCGGCGGTATTCCGGCATACACGGAGCAGTATGGCGGGAGCGCTGCGGCAGCCGGCGGTGGGGCATCTGCGGGCGTGCGGGGTGAGTGAAGGGAGGATTGTGCTGCGGTATGCGGCGCGGGCGGCGGCGAATCCGATGGTGAATCTGTTGGGGCTGGCGGTGGCGGGGTTGACGAGTTCGTCGCTGGTGATTGAGGCGGTGATGGGGTGGCCGGGGATGGGGACGCTGCTGCTGGAGGCGATCCTGGCGCGGGATGCGCATGTGGTGTTGGCGGCGGTGATGGTTTCGGGCGGGATGCTGACGTTGGGGAACCTGGCGGCGGACGTGTTGCTATGGGCGGTGGACCCGCGGATCCGGAGGGGTGGACGGTGAAGAAGGTGTGTATCGGCATACTGGTGGCGGTGCATCTGCTGGCGGTGTTTGCCGACTGGGTGGCGCCCTACGGGCCTGGAGAGCAACACCGGGAGCATGCGTGGGCGGCGCCGGCGCTTTTTTTCCATCGTGGCGCGGAGGCGGGGCATCTGGACTTAGTTAAGGAGCCCGGGAAGATCTTTTTACTTGGAACAGACGGATTGGGGCGCGACCAGTTCTCCCGGTTGGTGCATGGGGCGCGGGTGTCGCTGCTATTCGGTTTGGGCGCGGCGGGAGTGGCGGCGCTGCTGGGGTTACTGGTGGGCGGAGCGGCGGGGTATTTCGGAGGCTGGGTGGACCGGGTGGCGATGCGGGGGGCGGAGCTGTTTCTGGCGCTGCCGTGGATGTATCTATTGCTGGCGGCGCGGGCGTTTTTTCCGTTGGAGACGGACGACCGCGTGGTGGCGGGGGCGATGATGCTGTTGTTGGGAGCGGTGGGGTGGGCGCGGCCCGGGCGGCTGGTGCGGGGGATTGTGATGACGGCGAGGGAGCGGGAGTATGTGCTGGCGGCGAAGGGATTCGGGGCGGGGCCGTGGTACGTGCTGCGGCGGCATGTGCTGCCGGAGGCGTATCCGGCGGTGGTGACGTATGCGGGACTGGCGATTCCGCAGTACATATTGGCGGAGGCGACGCTGCAGTTTCTGGGGTTGGGGGTGAGCGGGTCGGCTCCGAGTTGGGGGACGCTGATTGCGGGGCTGGCGCAGTTGGAGGTGGTGGGCGGGTATTGGTGGATGTGGATACCGGCGGTGGTATTGGCGGTGGTGTGCGGGTGTTATAACTGGCTGAGCCGGGAGCGGCTGGAGCGATGAAGATGACGCGGCGAGAGTTCGGGCTTTCGATGAGCGCGGCGGCAGCGGGGCGGCCCGGGGGGCGGTTGGTGGTGGCGCAGCGGTCCGAGCCGCGGACGTGGAATCCGGTGACGGCGGTGGATGAGCCGTCGCGGGCGGTGGTGGGATTGCTGGGGGCGCCGCTGGTGCGGATCCATCCGGAGACGTTGGGGACCGAGGGGGTGCTGGCGGAGAGCTGGAAGGTGAACGGGGACGGAACGCGGATGGACGTGCGGCTGCGGGCGGGGCTGCGGTTCAGCGATGGGGCGCGGCTGACGGCCGAGGATGTGGTGTTCACGTTCGGGGTGCATACGGACCCGAAGGCGGGCTCGCCGCAGGGAGAGTTGCTGGAGGGGATGGCAGTGGCGAAGACGGGGGAGAGGGACGTGCGGTTTACGCTGGCACGGCCGCATGCGTTGGGAGAACGGCTGCTGGCCGGGACGGCGA
>CAZWDD010000646.1:0-1764 GCA_964632345.1 uncultured Solibacteraceae bacterium
GCGAAGGCGGCCGGACGGTCGGCGCCGGTACGGTGGCGGAGATTGTGTCGTAGTTCTTCGGGAACTGTAGCTGGGGCCGGCGCCAGACGCCGGCCCTAACCAAACGAATCGAAAGATAGAATCCATGTCTTTGAGAGAAAGTATCCGAATCCGGTTGAAGGCGTACGATCACCGTGTGCTCGACCAGTCGACGCAGGAGATCGTGGCGACGGCCAAGCGCAGTGGCGCGCAAGTGGCGGGACCTATCCCGTTGCCGACGGTGAAGAACCGGTTTACGGTCAACCGTTCGCCGCACGTCGACAAGAAGTCGCGGGAACAGTTTGAAGTCCGCACGCACAAGCGCCTGCTCGACATCCTCTCCCCGACCCAGGAGACCGTGGACGCGTTGATGAAGCTGGACCTGCCCGCGGGCGTGGACGTGGAAATCAAGGCGTTCGGCAAAAAGTAAAGGGCCGGCCCTTCGAGCGGCCGCCAGAGCAGGAATCAGAAAGATCTAAGAAACCGGGGATACGGACCCCCACAATGACGAACGGCGCGGGCGCCGTGGCGGTTGCGGGACCGGGAAATTGGAAGCCCCGTTTAAGGAAAGTGCAATGAGCCCAGGAATTCTCGGCAAGAAAATCGGGATGACGCAAGTGTTCAACGCGGATGGCCAGGTGGTCCCTGTGACCCTGGTGAAGGCGGGCCCTTGTGTGGTTGTGCAGCGCAAGACGCCAGCCAACGATGGCTACAACGCCGTCCAGCTTGGCCTGATGGAATACATCAAGCCGTCGCGGATCAACAAGCCCGAAACCGGCCACCTCAAAAAGGCGAACGCCGACGGCATCCGCTTCCTGAAAGAACTGAAGCTCGGCCCCGGGCACGACGACATGAAGACCGGCGACCGCGTGCTGGCGGATCAGTTTCAGGTGAAGGAAAAGGTTGACGTCATCGGCACTTCCAAGGGCCGTGGCTTTACGTCCCTCATCAAGCGTCATAACTTCCGCGGCGGCCCTGGCTCGCACGGTTCGATGTTCGGCCGCGCGCCGGGTTCGATCGGCGCCTCCAGCTTCCCCAGCCGCGTCTTCCCCGGCATGCGCATGGCCGGCCACTCCGGTGACGCGCAGGTGACGGTGCGGAACCTGGAAATCGTGGGTGTAGATACGGAAGAGAATCTGATCATGGTGAAGGGCGCTGTGCCCGGACCGAACGGCGGCTACGTGGTTTTGCGCCGGGCCAAGGGCGGGTACTAAGAGGAGCGCAACGATGCCGATAGTCGACGTGATTGATCTCAATAACCAAAAAGTTGGCGCCGTGGAGCTGTCGGAGGCCGTCTTCGGCACGACCGTGAACCAGGCGCTGCTGTACGAAGCTGTCCGCAACTACATGGCGAACCAGCGCCGCGGCACGGCCAAGACCAAGACCCGGCACGAAGTGGCCGGTTCGGGCAAGAAGCTCTGGAAGCAGAAGGGCACCGGCCGCGCCCGTATGGGTTCCATCCGCAGCCCACTGTGGCGCCACGGCGGCACGACGCACGGACCTCAGCCGCGGGACTACAGCTACCAGTTGCCGAAAAAGATGCTGGTCGGCGCGTTGAAGTCCGCCCTCACCGCCAAACTGCAGGATGGCGGCATCAAGGTCATCAGCGAGTTTGCCCTGGCCGATCACAAGACCAAGACCTTCGCGGGCGTTCTCAGCCGGCTCGGCTCCCCCGACAAGGTGCTGGTAATCGACAACGCGGACAACCGCAACCTGGCGCTCGGCGCCCGCAACATCCCCGGCCTG
>CAZWDD010000647.1:0-1758 GCA_964632345.1 uncultured Solibacteraceae bacterium
GACCCCAGACATGTCCGTACCGGTGCCTGCGAAGGCCTTCTCGATCTCGTCCACGAACACAATCACGCGCGGCGCCTGCTGTCCGTTCAGCACGGCAGTCAAGAACCGCTTGATGTTGTCGCAACCGCCGATATCGTCAAAGGTCTCGCCGCCCCGCCAGATGCTCAAGCCCGGAGTCTGTTCCACGGTCTGCCGCTTGCGATCCCACAGAAGATTGAGATCGACGCCCTTCTTGGATAAGGACATGGCGAGCACTTGCTCAGCCGGAAAGGCCGCTAGGCCGACAAGAGCATCGACGCATTGGCCGATGGTCGTCTCTTCCGGTGCGGGCAGTTCGGCCTCTTCATGCAACCGCGCAACCAGATCTCGCAGTTCCTCCACGGACGGCAGCGGTTCATCCGCCACCAGAACGTCGGATTGCAGTTCGGCGGGTAGCGTCGCGCCAGGCGTTGCGAGAAGAACACCGCATTGACCACCGGCCTTGAACTTGTCTCGCAGGTTCCACACCGCTTGCAATACGTCGGGCTGTTCCCAGAACCGATGAGCGTTCTGGACGAACGCCACAGCGTCTTCCTTGGTCAATTTCGTCAGGCATGCAAGGGCATCACTGGGAGCAACAGCGGATCCCTCCCGAGTCAGGCTGGCCGCCAGGTCTGTGCCAGGTTTGTTGAATCCGCGGAGGCCGGACATGATGTCCCAGGCCACGTACGCTGGTTTCGCACCCATCGCCTGCTGAACCTGTTGCATGGCGCTAGCCGGGTCCGCTGTGCGAATTGCGAGCAACGGCGCACCACTGCGGCGCGCCGCCTTGAGGAACGAGCGAAACTCTTCCATAGAGCGAATCATGAGAACTCCTGTGATGGATGAAAGGGACTATCGAAGGAACGCCGCTGAATAGATCAGCGCGTTGTATGAGGCGTGGGCCAGGTACGGCGGGACGGTCGATCCGCTCGTCTGGCGAAGTACACCGAACAGGACGCCGGTCAGGAAGATCGATGCAAGTTGAGGCGTTGTTATGCCGCCCTTGGCAAGGTGGCTAAGCGCAAAGACTGCCGCGACGAAGATCGCTGACACCCGCCCTGGATGCGCGATGCGGGCGGCAAGCGCCCACTCCGCGGTGCGGTAGAGGTATCCGCGAAAGATGAGTTCTTCAACCAGAGGACCGAACGCGACGCCCACCCACACCTCAGGCCATCGCGGCAGTTCGCCGGTTGAAGAATGAACGAAGCACGCCGCAACCGCGAGACCGGCTGCCGCTCCGAGAACAATGGCACGCGCAGTGATAGCCCCGCTCGTCGAGTTCCATGCGACGGCGTCAAGGCCGAACCGGTGAAACCGATCCCTGGCTTGCCAGAGACCAACCAGCAATAACAGACTCAATCCAAAGCCAACATAAGGCATGAGGCATCCTCTGCGCCCGAGTTCATTGTGGGTTTGCGCGACGCTGGCGCCAACTGAGTTGCGCTACCGAAGGCGTACGTGGGAGCCCTTCACCAGTCGCGCCCCAGGCACCTCGCCGCCATTGACAATGGCCGCGCGGAGGGCTGCGGAGTTGATCTCCCACCCGTCGCCCTTTAACGTCGCTTCGAACTGCCGTCGGAGTTCGCCTTCGGCCAGTTGGTACGCGATCTCTTGCAACTCAGTCATGGTGAGGTGAATCGATCGCTCCCAAAACCGTTCAGCCACCTGAAGGGGATCGTCGATCTGCAGGGACGCAGTGCTGTTCTGCTGGAGCCCGATAGTCGCCTTTTCGCCCTC
>CAZWDD010000648.1:0-1757 GCA_964632345.1 uncultured Solibacteraceae bacterium
GTTACGACCAAGGGTGACCTGATCGTCAGGGACTCCTCGGCCCCCGCCCGTCTAGGCGTGGGCACTAACGGACACGTTCTCACGGCAGATTCAGCCGAAACCCTCGGCGTCAAATGGGCCGCGCCATCCGGCGGCGGCGGCCTCGATCCATTCCTTCTGATGGGAGCCTGACAAATGGCGACAGCGTACAAAGTCCTCGGGCAGCAGGCCCCTAGCGCGACGACGGCGACCGCGCTCTACACGGTGCCGTCCGCGACTGAAGCGGTGATTTCAACGATTGCGGTGTGCAACCGTGGTACTGCTTCGGGGACGTATCGGGTCGCGGTGCGCCCCGCTGGGGCAGCGCTCGCGGACGAGCATTACCTTGCGTATGACGCAGCGCTCAGCGCTAAGACATCGGAGACGTGGACGGTCGGGATCACGCTTGACGCAACCGACGTCATAACCGTGTACGCGTCCTCCGCTGACTTCTCGTTCTCCGCGTTCGGATCGGAGATCACCGCATGACAGTCAAGCGCACACCGATCCAGTCTGACGCGTCCCAGTTCTCTCAGTTGGACACGATCACCTCGTCCACGACATGGACGCATCCAACTGCCACGGCCGAGAACCGGCAGAACATTCTGGTGCTCCTTGTGGGTGGTGGGGGTGGTGGGGGTAGCGGCGCGGCGAGCGGCGTTTCAACGGGATCACGACGACAGTGTTCCGGTGGTGGTGGCGGCGCTGGTGGTCAAGTTGTCGCGCGTTACTTGAACGTGAGCGGCGCGATCGACATTGTGATCGGCGCGGGCGGTGTCGGTGGTGCCGCAGTCACGAACCCCGCAGGTACCTTCGCAGCGGGCCTCGCCGGTACAGCAGGCGGCTCGACGTCGCTGACGAATGTTGGCGAAAGCATCGTAGTGGGCGGTGGCGCCGGTGGCGGCGGTTTATCCGGCACATCGTCCAGTGGTTTGGCTGGGGGAGCGGGCGGGTCGGCTACGGGCGAGTACGCCGCGGGCGGAGGCGCCGGATGCAGATCCGACAGCGGGACCGCCACGGCAGGAGGTAGCAAGACGTATTCCTCGGCGGTTCGCGGAATCGTAGTGCCGGATAGGGGCACGGCTGGCGGCGCCGGCGGCGGTGGCATACGCATTGAACTAGGGTCGACGACACCGTATTTCGGACCGTCAAGCGGCGCGAGTGGTGGTACGTCGCTCACGGGTACGGGCGGCGCTGGATCAGACGCCGTATACAACTCCCCAACGTCTAGCGCGGCTGGCGGCGCAGGTTCGGGGTACGGCACAGGTGGAGGCGGATCAGGTGGTGCAGTCGTGGACAGCGGAACCGCCACGGCCGGCGCCGGTGGCAACGGAGCCAGCGGCGTCGTCTACATCTACTACGACCTCTAGGAGCGATCATGCGTAACTATGCGATCCATGACGGCGCGACCGTTCATAACGTCATCGTCTGCGACACGCAGGGTCTCGCGGAAGAGTTGACCGGGATGCAGGCCGTCGAGACTGAGGGCGTGCCGTGGATCGGCTGGACCCTGGTTGATGGTGAGTGGCGCCCGCCGCAGCCGGGGCCGGAATACGTGTGGGACGGGGCGGCGTGGGTCGTGCCCGAGCCCGAGCCTGCTCCCGCCGGGGAGTAGCCCGTGACGACGCAGACGGTCCGCCCGAACGGCACTTACTCGGGCTCTAGTGACTTCACGGCTTAGGCGCTAACGGAACCATTACGGACGGTGCGTGTCGGCCCCTGGCTGTTGTCGGGGAGCA
>CAZWDD010000649.1:0-1740 GCA_964632345.1 uncultured Solibacteraceae bacterium
GTCCAGCCCCACCATCATCACCGCCCCCTCCTCCATCCCTTCCGGCCGCTCGTGCGCCTCCCGCAGGTTCAGCGCCCGCCTCCCCAGGATGGACGACTCCTCCGTAATCGTCCCGCTATCGGAAAGCGTCGCCCGCGCCTTCGTCATCAGGCGCACATAGTCCAGGAACCCCAGCGGCTTCATCAGCCGTACCAGTGGCGGGAACTCCGCCCCCCGGGCCTCCAGCCGCTTCCGCGTCCGCGGATGCACGCTCACCACCACCGGCATCCCCCACTCCCCGGCCAGCATCCGCAGCAGCGCCTCCAGCTTATCCATCTGCCGTTCCGCGTCCACGTTCTCTTCCCGGTGGCAGCTCACCACGAAATACCCGCCCTCCGCAAGCCCCAGCCGCTCCACCACATCGGACGCTGCAATCTTCGCCCGGTAATGCTGCAGCACCTCATACATCGGGCTCCCCGTCTTGATCACACGGTCCGCCGGAATCCCCTCGCGCAGCAGGTACTCCCGCGAAATGCTGCTGTACGGCAGATTGATGTCGCTGATATGGTCCACAATCCGCCGGTTGATCTCCTCCGGTACCCGCTCGTCAAAACACCGGTTCCCCGCCTCCATATGGAACACCGGTATCCGCCGCCGCTTCGCCGCAATCGCCGCCAGGCAGCTGTTCGTATCCCCAAGGATCAGCACCGCGTCCGGCTTCACCTCGCCGAACACCCGGTCGCTCGCCGTAATCACGTTTCCAATCGTCTCCGCCGCCGTCGCCCCCGCCGCCTCCAGAAAATGGTCCGGCTTCCGCAGCTCCAGGTCCTCGAAAAACACCTGGTTCAGCTCGTAGTCATAGTTCTGCCCCGTATGGACGATCACCTGCTCCACATGCCGGTCCAGCGCCGCCATCACCCGCGACAGCCGGATGATCTCCGGCCGCGTTCCCACTACCGTTGCCACTCTCATGCCGGCTCAACCGCCAGAAAATACGTGTCCGGCCGCTGCGGGTCGAAAATCTCGCTCGCCCAGAACAGCGTCACCATCTCCCCCGTCCCCACGTTCGTAATCGAATGTGTCCAACCCGGCGGAATATCCACCACCTGGTAATCCTCTCCCCGCAACCGGTACTCCTCCACCTCGTCCCCGTCCACCCGCCGCATCCGCAGCAATCCCTCGCCCTCCACCACAAAGAACTTCTCCGTCTTCGTCTCGTGGTAGTGGTTCCCCCGCGTCACCCCCGGCGCCGTCCGCGAAACGAAGATCTGCCCCGCCGCCCCCGTCTTCACGAACTCCGCCAGCGAGCCCCGCGCATCCCGCTTCACATCCAGCCGCACCTCCCGCTCCTCCGCCGGCACATAGCTCAGGTACGTCGCCCGCAGGCATACCGTCAGCCGGTCCTCCAGGTTCGGCAGCACCAGCGTCTGCCGCGAATCCCTTATTCCCGCAATCCGCCGCGCCAGTTCCCCCACGCTCACCCGGAAATAAGGGATCTCCCGCGTCTGCCCACCCAGTTCGCCCACCATCGCCTCCACCACATCGTCCACGTACGATAGCTCCAGCTCCCGCCCCGCATCGTGCACGTGCAACTCCATGCCCCGCGCCGCGTTGTGGCAGAAAGTCGCCACCACCGAGTTATAGTTCGGCCTGCTGAACTTCCCGAACAGGTTCCGCAACCGGTACACCCGCACCGGTCCGTCCCACGCCTCCAGCACCTCTTCCGCCCGCTTCTTGCTCCGCCCGTACGCATTGTCCAGC
>CAZWDD010000650.1:0-1729 GCA_964632345.1 uncultured Solibacteraceae bacterium
GCCAAAGAAGCGGTTGACTATAAGAACCTTCACGACGAATAACTGACAACTACTGACTATCAACTTCAGCGGCGCAACATGTCGCGCCCTGCTTTTGTTCCCTCGAAAAAACTGGCGTGCTCAGCTGCGGCAGCTGCGGGCAGCAAGATCTTCCTATCTTCGATTTTCCAGCGACGATTCTGTAGCACCTCCTCGATGAAATGCGCCACCGCCGTTTTGTTGCCTTCCGCGTGCGACGACTCGCCAAACCGAACAGTGTGAATTCCCGGTCCCGCGCTTTCCAGCCACTCGGTCAAGGTGGATCGCTCATGCACGACAGCCAGCACCGGCAAACCAGTCGCGAGGTAAGTGTGCAACTTCGACGGGCGGTAATTCGCATCATCCACCCCAAGCACGAGCAACCCGTCGGCTCCCTTCACCAACTCTAAAGACCGCGCATAAGGAATCCGCGCTGGGCGCTCATCCACATTGCTGACACCACTCCCTTCCGCGACAGCTTGCAGGTGGCCGGTCTGCCCCGGGCGCCATGGGCCCGCAGTTCCGTGAATTTCTGTACCAAGACTCTCGTTCCTTGCTGCCTTCCAGGCCTCCAAAAGCGCTCGCCAGCCTCTTTCCATTATCGTTCCGCCGGCACCGACATAGACGACCCGCTTGGTCCTTGATTCCGAACGGTCGGCCAAAGCCGCTTCGAGCCCGGACACATCAGCAGGAAAAGGCTGCACCAGGATCCTCTCCGGTCGCCGCCATTCAGCTTCTGGAAAGCGACCGAGGAGATCCTCCGCATAACCCTCGGACACGGTGACCAAGCCATCAGCCTGGCCGAGAGCACGCCTCTCGATACTTCGCGAGAGACGGTCTGACACCCACGCCTTTACGCGCCTCTGCGAAGTCGTATAGCGACGTCCGGTTTTGTAGACCGGATCATGCACATCAGCAACATAAGGCACCCCGTGCCTGCGACGCCAGAGAGGGCCCAAACATGTCAACAGATGCACGGTCGTGGAGAAATACACTAGATCGAAACGGCCAATGGCCAGTAGCTCGTCGCCTTTTCGCCAGATCGGCACCAGCGCCCTCCAGCCGATCGTGCCGGCCCGCAACAAACGGAACAAGCCCGGCATCCAGGGGCCAACCCGGTGCACCGGCACATCCGGAAAAAATCGCTCCGGGTTCGGCTCAATCGAGTAAACCGGTTGGAAGGTCGCATCCGGCGCAAGGATCTCCGCTTCCCAGCCGCAGCTACGGAAATGCCCCGACAGCAAACGCATTCTCTGCATGTCGGCCAACATGGCAGGACACCAGGTCGAAACGACGAGCAAAACGCGCGGCATATCTTCAAACTGCTGGTCAAGCCAGCGACTTGCATGACAAGGCGCGAGCCAAGCGTGTCGCAAGGGCGAGCGCGAGAAACGTCGTGTTGGCGTTGCTTGTCGTCCGGAAAACGGACGCGCCAAGGACATAGAGATTATCCGTGCCAAAAACGCGGAGATCCTTGTCCACCACGCCGTCGCGGGCGCTCCATCCCATGCACGTTCCGCCGGCATGATGATTGTGGTCACGCATCCGCTGGAGCAACGAGACATCGCCCTCCTCCACTCCCGGCAGAAGCTTGACCTCTGCCAGATTAGCCTCTCGCATCGCATTCCTTACCCGGATCGAGAAATCGCGGATCGACACAAGTTCCTCGTCGCCGATGCGCCAGTCGAGCACTACCTTGGGCAGACCGAAC
>CAZWDD010000651.1:0-1725 GCA_964632345.1 uncultured Solibacteraceae bacterium
GGTTGGAGGCGGGCCGTCCGGCATCATCGCGGCAATCGCCGCGGCACGCTCGGGGGCCCGCACTTTGTTGGCCGAGCACCACAGTTTCCTCGGAGGAATGGCCACCGCAGCTCTGGTGGGACCCATCAGCAAATTCAATATTCACGGGACGCGCATTGTTCGCGGATTGCCGGAGGAGTTTATTGAACGCCTTGCCTCCCGGGGAGGTGCCATTATCGACCTGCCCAGCGGCAACATTCCTTTCGACGGAGAGACATACAAACAGGTTGCCCAGGAAATGGTGACCGAAGCCGGCGGAACCTTGTGGCTGCATGCGCACTATTCACAAGTTCTCCTGAATCCGGAAACCCAGCGGGTATCGCATGTCATCTTTGAAACCAAAAGCGGCCGCGAAGCTGTCTCCTGCGGGCTGGTGGTCGACTGCACAGGCAGCGCGGAGGTGGTTGCGGACTCCGGATTGCCATGGTGTTTTCGCACCGGAGAGAAGGGCGAACTCCAGCCGATGTCTCTCATGTTCCGTCTGGGAGGGGTCGATACGGAAAGAATCCAACAACCGCTCATGGACCGGGACGGGACCAAATACTTCAACCGCCGCGCGCGGGAAGTTCTCGAACAGGCCGTCGCCGAGGGCCGGATCAGGCAGTTCGGAGGACCGTGGCTCGTTTACGGCAGCACATTCCGCCCGGGCGAGGTCACCGTCAACGCTACCCGCGTTGCCTCGAATGCCGTAGCTCCCGGGGAGTTTTCATCGGCGGAAATCACCCTGCGGCGCGATATGGTTGCGATCTCGTCCGAACTGAGGCAGTCCATGCCCGAACTCGCGGACTCCTTCATCATGGAATCTGCTGTGCAGGCGGGAATTCGTGAGACCCATTCGATCATCGGGGACTACACACTGACCGGTGGGGATTTGTCGGAGAGCAGAATCTTTCCGGATACCGTCGCTCTCGGCGGCCACCCGGTGGATATTCACCGTGCCGGCAGCGCAGGTCAGGATGTACAGTTCGTGAGCAAGGCTTACGGGGTGCCGTGGAGAACGCTCGTGCCGCAGGGGTCCCGCAACGTCCTTGTTGCCGGCGGCAGCCTCTCCGCAACACGAGAGGCTTTTGCCTCTGTGCGAGTCCAAGCCCAGTGCATGGCTTTGGGCCAAGCGGCCGGCACCGCTGCAGCCCGGTGCGCCAAGACAAACACTTCGGTTGGTGACATCGAAGGTGTGTCGCTGCGAAACGAGCTCCGCGCAGCTGGCGCGATAGTCGACGAAGTCTGAACTGCCGCCTTCGGGCCCGGGCATGCAGCTTGAGAATCGACCCTTGTAACCGGAGCAACCGCTCTGCAAGCCCTTCGGGTCCGCGAAAGTCGTGACGCGGATTGGTCGAGGATATTTGACCCGCTGCCGCGTATGCTCCGCCGCCGTCACGGAACTGCCACAGTCCAGCAGGGTCAGGGCTCTGTGAAATATCACTTGACCGTTGCCGTGGGGGAAAGCCACATTTCAGGCGTGCTTAAGAAAACCTCCCTCCTCTCCGGTGTCCGGAACGAGTTTCCGCGCAAACACCACAAAACATCGGCCGCATGCTGCTGCAAGATCGCCGCGGCCTCGCTCTTCGCCACCGTGTTGCATGCGCAGGCGGTCGCACCGTTGCTGTGGTGGAACTTTGAAAATTGTCCATCCGACCAGCCCGTCGAACACGTCGATCCACTGGCGGAGGCCATGTACAAGGCCCC
>CAZWDD010000652.1:0-1722 GCA_964632345.1 uncultured Solibacteraceae bacterium
CCGGTTCCAACAGAAATCACATGAAGGAGATCGCAACGCTCGGCACCATTCCGATCATCGTTCTTGTCCTGATGCTGGTGGGTGTCCTGCCCACCTGGGGGCACAGCCGGTCATGGGGCTTTGGACCCGGCGGAACAGCGGGCCTCATCCTTGTCATCCTGATCGTGCTGGTTCTGAACGGACGTCTGTGACGGGCGGTTCCGAAGCGCCGCGCAGGAAGGATCGGGAACCCCGGTCCGCCTGCGTCTTGCCTGTGTCAGTGGCGGAAGGCCTCAGCGCCGACGCACCGAGTTTCCGCCGGCCAGAATGCTGTTGATCAGGTCGGCAACGGCACCGTTCAGCGCATCGTGCACGCTGGGCGGTGCGTTCTCGTGCGCTTCGGCTGCATCCTGGAGTATGCCGACGATCTCTTTTTCCGGCAGGACCTTGTGGTCGTTCAGCGCCAGGAGAAGGGACTCCAGAATGGCCAGTGCGGCGGTTCCGGCAATGTCGTTGGGAACGGTCATGGGCGGGCTCGCCTTCAGGGGTTTGGGCCAGGGTTCCGCCTGGATCGGTCAATTGCATCGAAATCCTAGGCGGGATTTGCCAGTCTGCACTGATCTGGAGCAGCGTCAGACATTTCCCGTCAGGTCATTCTGGCCAAGACGATCCTTTCGGCGACACTTCTGGAGAGACCATGCTGAACCGGCAGAGTGCGCTGACGAAGAAGCTCTCGACCTTCGTCGCCCTGCCGGACGTCGATCTGGCAACGCTTGCGCGTTTCGAACGCCGCCGCCGGACGTTTCAGCCGGGACACGAGATGATCCACGAAGGCCAGAAGAACGCCTCGGCCTTCGTGCTTGCCGATGGTTGGGCCTGTTCCTACAAGCTCCTGCCGGACGGCGAGCGTCAGATCGTCGATTTCCAGATCCCGGGCGATTTCCTGGGCCTGAGAAGCGTCCTGTTCCGCACCTCCGATCACAGCGGCGAGGCGCTGACCGAGATCCAGGCTTTCGAAGTTCTGACATCCGACATCCTGGAGGCCTTCGCCCAGTCTCCACGCCTGGCTACGGCCGTGCTGTGGGCCGCCTCGCGGGACGAGGCGATGGTGGTTGAACATCTGGTCAACCTCGGCCGCCGCAGCGCCGAGGAACGGATGGCGCATTTCCTGCTGGAGCTTGGCTCAAGGCTCAATCTGGTGGGGGCAGGCACCCGGGCGGGATATCACTGCCCCCTGACCCAGTATCATCTGGCCGATGCCCTGGGACTGAGCGCCGTGCACGTCAACCGGGTCCTGCGCCATCTTCGCGAAGACGGCCTCGTCACGTTCCGGAAGGAGCAAGTGACGTTCGACGATTTCCAGCGTCTGACGGAACTGGCCGCCTTCGACACGGCCTATCTCGATCAGGAAGGACCTCTGCTGCGGTGATACCCCCTCCCGGCTGGCGCGCCGGGAAGGGCCGTCTCGCGCCTCGCAGATTATGCGAGGGCGTGAGACGCCGCGTCGATCTCGCGGATGCACTCGGCGTCCCGCTTCGCCGCCTGCGCCTTTTCGGCGGCCTGGTAGTGGCGCAGGGCCTCATCCTTCTTCGGTCCGGCCGGGGTCTTGTCCCAGGCGGCCTTGACCGACTTCATCTTTTCAGCCGTATTCGGAACGGGAGATTTCGCTTCCATGGAGTTTGTCCTTTCTGGACCTGATCGAATTGACGGGGCTTTCCGCCCGACGGAAGAAACACACGAACT
>CAZWDD010000653.1:0-1715 GCA_964632345.1 uncultured Solibacteraceae bacterium
AACAAGAAGAAGGCCGGGCGTTAATCGCGCGGGCTGCCACGGATAGACGGAAAGAGATCGAAGCATGGCCAAAGCACAAGCCAAGAACGCCTCCAAGAAGAAAAATTTCAAGAAACGCGAAAAGAAGCACGTCCCGATTGGCGTCTGCCACATTCAGGCGACCTTCAACAACACCATCATCACCTTCAGCGATCCGATGGGAAATACGCTGTCCTGGTCGAGCTCCGGTTCCCTCGGCTTCCGCGGCTCGCGCAAGGGCACTCCCTTTGCCGCCCAGCAGGCCTCGCTCACTGCGGCCAACAAGGCCAAGGACTCCGGTCTCCGGACCGTCGAAGTCCGCGTCTCCGGCCCCGGCGCCGGCCGCGAATCCGCCATCCGCGCCCTCTCCGGCGCCGGCATCGAAGTGCGGAACATAAAGGATGTTACCCCCATCCCGCACAACGGCTGCCGCCCTCCCAAGAAGCGCCGCGTCTGATGCCCGCCGCATAAACTTTCCGGAAAATTTCCGGAATGTTTGTGCTTTCGGGAAAAACGTGGCATACTACTGATTGCGGTTTGTGGAACCGCAAAACAAGTTTCAACACTTCAGTTTGGCGC
The DNA here is from genome assembly GCA_964632345.1 of uncultured Solibacteraceae bacterium. Taxonomy (GTDB): domain Bacteria; phylum Acidobacteriota; class Terriglobia; order Bryobacterales; family Bryobacteraceae. Next base: position 598 of record CAZWDD010000653.1, read on the forward strand.
GCAGACCCCCACCCGCCCTGCGCGTCAATCGGCCCGACGGAGACCCGCCCAACCGCCCTCCGTCGGGCCACCCCCACCTCCACCCCTGATCCCGCTCAAAAGCATAGTTTGCGCAACAGTAGGTTGCCATGTGATACTATAGGGCGGATCCGATTGCCCTGACAGGCAACGCCCGGAATTCCGGTTCCGGTAACATCACGAAGCAGGACGAAGGCCCCGAGTGGCTGTAAACTGCACCTTCTGAAATTCTGAAAGGTCAAAAAAAACCGAATGGCCCGTTATATTGGCCCCGTGTGCCGCCAGTGCCGGCGCGAGGGAATGAAGCTCTTCCTGAAGGGTGAGCGCTGCTACGGCCCCAAGTGCGCCGTGAGTGAAGAAAAGAAGCGGAACTTCCCGCCCGGCCAGCACGGCCAGGCCCGGAAGCCGAAGATTGTCGGCTACGGCCTGCAGTTGCGCGAAAAGCAGAAGACCAAGCGCTACTTCGGCCTCGGTGAAAATCAGTTCCGCAATTTGTTTGAAAAGGCTGCGAAAGCGAAAGGCATCACCGGTGACGTGATGCTGCAGCTGCTCGAACGCCGCCTCGACAACGCGGTTTACCGCATCGGTTTTGCCACCAGCCGCGCCTTTGCGCGGCAGTTGGTGCGTCACGGCCACATCCGCGTGAACGGGAAGAAGGTCAACATTCCTTCGTTCACCGTAAAGCCGGGCGACGAGATCAGCGTGCGCGACAAGAGCAAGGAAAATTCGGCCATTCTGGCGGCGCGGGAAGCAACGGCGCACCTGCCCTCGCCGAGCTGGCTCGAGGTCGACAGGGACAATCTGAAGGCCCGCATCCTTTCGCTGCCCAAGCGCGAGGAGCTCGTCCAGATCAACCTGACCGAACAGCTCATCGTCGAACTCTACTCGAAGTAAGCGGCCCCGGGGCGGCCGCGGATGTCGCGGCCGCTTCGGATCGAGCCGGAACTCCTCACCCAACACCGTCAAAGAACAACGTAACAGCCCCCAAGGAGAGCTATGTTCAAGGGTTTTCAGAAACCGAAGCGGTTGGTCGCCAATACCGAGACGCTCACCGAGCGTTATGGCAGTTTCGCCGCGCAGCCCTTTGAGCGCGGTTTCGG
>CAZWDD010000654.1:0-1695 GCA_964632345.1 uncultured Solibacteraceae bacterium
CGCACACCCGCGCCGCCGTGGCCATGGCCCTGCGCAACACGCTCTCCAAACGCGAGACGCGCCCGCCCAAGAAACACGGCAATATCCCGATGTAACCCATGAAAAAACTCCGCGTCACCGTCGACGGCAAACCTTATGACGTTCTGGTCGAGATCCTCGACGAAGGCGAGGCCCCCGCGCCCGTCCGCCCCTCCGCGCATCCCGCGCACGTCGAATCCGCCCGCGTCTCCGCCGCGCCCGTCGCGGCCCGCGCCGCCGGCGGACCCGCCGCTCCCGGCGACGTGCCCAGCCCGCTGGCCGGCAAAGTCGTCTCCATCGACGTGCAACCCGGACAACCAGTCGAAGCCGGCGCCCAGTTGCTCACCCTCGAGGCCATGAAGATGAACACCTACGTCTTCGCCCCCGCCGCCGGGACGGTGAAAGAAATCCTCGCCGCCGCCGGCGACGCCGTCGAAGAAGGCCAAGTGCTGGTCAAAATGTCGTGAGCATGGTCCCCGTTCCCGCCGTCACGCCCTCCAGGGGGCACGGGCGTCTCGCCCGTCACCTCCGGACACCACGCGCCCAGCGCGTGCCCACGATTCGCCGTGGCATCGGCATCCTGCCGGTGACGTCCGGAAAGCATCGGCAAGATGCCGATGCCACGCAAAAACACCTCCCGGCATGATCCCCCTCCCCGCGCTCCTGGCCATCTCCCTGCCGGACAACCCGACACTGGCCGACAACCTGCAATACCAGCTCACCGGACTCCTCGTCGTTTTCTTCACCCTCGGGTCGCTCGCGCTCCTCGTCGGCATCATCGGCCGCATCTTCGCCGCCTGCGAACGCCCCGTGCCCGCCGTCACCCCGGCCCCGCTTGTTTCCACCCCTTCGAGCGGCGGCACGCCCGCCGACACGGACATTCCCGCCCCCGTCCTCGCCGCCATCGCCGGCGCCGTCACCGCCGTGCTCGGTGACAGCCGCTTCGTCATCCACGGCGTGAAAGTCGCCGATCCGCGCCCGAATCTCGCGTGGGGCGCCGAGGGGCGCCGCAGCATCTACGCCTCGCGCAACGTCCGCTGATGAACATGCTCCTCGATATCCTGCACGACTTCGGCGCGTTCTTCCAGCTGACCGCCTTCGCCTCCGTCACCTGGCAAATGGCCGTCATGTGGGTCGTCTGCGGCGCGCTGTTCTATCTCGGTGTCCACAAGAAGTTCGAACCCCTCTTGCTCATCCCCATCGCCTTCGGCGCCCTCCTCGCCAACCTCCCCACCGAAGGACTCATCACCAGCCGCGTGCTGGCCGGCGGCCTCGTCGAAACCGGCATCCTCACCGTCCAAGGCACCGCGCTCGACACCGGCGGTTTCCGCATCGATCACATCACCGGCGGGCTCTATGACTTCATCTCGCAGGGCATCAAACTCGAAATCTTCCCGCCACTCATTTTCCTCGGGATCGGCGCCCTGACCGATTTCGGCCCGCTCATCGCCAACCCGCGCACCCTCCTCCTCGGCGCCGCCGCGCAACTCGGCGTGCTCGCCACCTTCCTCGGCGCCGGACTCCTCGGCTTCACCGCACAGCAGTCCGCCTCCATCGGCATCATCGGCGGCGCCGACGGACCCACCGCCATCTTCCTCGCCTCGAAACTCGCCCCCGAACTTCTCGGCGCCGTCGCCGTGGCCGCCTACACCTACATGGCCCTCGTGCCGCTCATCC
>CAZWDD010000655.1:0-1691 GCA_964632345.1 uncultured Solibacteraceae bacterium
GACACTGCGCCATTTCCCCCACCCGTTCCACCCGCCCTGGGTACATCCGCACCGGATCACCCGCCCGCCGTCTGCGCAGACGGCCCCCGTCCCGCTCCGACTGCGGACGCCGGCGGCCGGAACCCTGGGAATTATCGCGGCTTTGCAGCGCCAAATACAACAACCCGGCAGCGATGACGATCCAGGAGTAGTCCATAGACCGCCTATCCCTGCAATCGGCTTGCCAACCTACGCCCCGTACACCCGCACCTCATACACTCGCGCCGCCTTCGCCCCGTTCGTCTCCAGAATCTCCACCCGCACCCGGTCCGTCTCCACCGGTGCAAACCGCAGCACCCGCCGCCGCAGATGGTTATCCTCCTCCCCGGCCACCCGCCGCCACGCCCCGCCCGCCCACACCTGCACCTCATACCGCTTCACGCAGTCCGGATATACAAACAGCGCCTTCCGCGAATGCCGGTTCACATCCGTGTCGAACACCAGTTGCACGCGGTCAATCCGCCGCCGCTCCGGCAGCCGCAACTCCACCCACGCCGGCAGCGAATCGGAAACGTACAGGTTCGTCCAACGGTCCGGCCGCCCCGTCCCCCGCACCACGTTCCCCGCCCCATACGGCCGCTGCTCCGGCCCCACCCGCATCCCGAAGTTCTGATTGTTCGTCAACGCATGCCACCGGGTCCGTCCCGGCAACTCCGCCGCCGTGCACCCCGCCGGCGATTCCGCCGCCCCATCCCGCTCATCGGCATGCAGCGCCCACTCCAGCCCCGCCACCGCCGGCAGATGCTATTCACCCTGATGGAGGCGGGGCCGCCGGAAACCAACTCCTCGGCACCCAACGGGCAACCTCAAATCGAAAACAAGGAAATCAACACCGCAAGTCCTTTGCTTTCAATTCAGGCCCAACCGGTCTCCGGCTAATTTGGACACCAGTGGGTTTCAATATAAACATGTACGGATAACCGACGTGACTTTCGAGATAAGGAGAGCTGGAGGAACCACCACTGAGAGCGACATTCTTTCAGCCGCATAACTTTTCTTCAATCGCGACGACACCTCCGAATCGCTACTTCGAGAAACAGTATCGCCGCGACAGAACTAATCACACCGGCCAGCACACCGCCTACTTTAGAATCCGTGGCACTAACAACGAGGCTATAAACACCGAAGGGCACCAACACATATACGAACAGATAACTGATTATTCCTATCATGGATTTATGGGAACTCCGAACGAGAACAGTGTAGTTATCGCAGGTGTAACTCGCCACCAGAGCCCCGGAACCATTCCCCACCCAACGGAGCTCATCCCTGGGCTAAAACTGACCATGGCTTCAGCAGGCACCTGTGCCCACGAAACCGTCCCGGCGACTGGCAACGCTGTGCCATAGACCCCAAAACCAGTAGAACCCCATCCTGGTATAAGTTGCCCACTGGCCACAATACCCTCGTAACTGGTGGCAGTTGTGAAGTGGTAAAGCGTCTCAGGAGCTAATGCAGATGCCAATGGAGCTGCAGCTCCGATCACAGCCGCCGCCCCAGCCCAAACCACATACGGCGTCGCCGTTGTCAGCGATCCCGTCGTCTGGCCAACTCGTCCCAAGATCTGCTGCGCTGCCGGATTCAACGAAACGTCACCCTCCTCTCCGGCATACGTGATGGTCGACGTCACGACTTCACCGGGCACAGAGACA
>CAZWDD010000656.1:0-1690 GCA_964632345.1 uncultured Solibacteraceae bacterium
CGCCGGTGCGGGAGACATGGGTGCCACCGCAGAGTTCCCTGCTGAAACCAGGGACATTGACGACACGAACCTTCTCGCCGTATTTCTCGCCGAACAGCGCCATGGCGCCGGTGGAGATAGCGTCTTCGAGCGCCATCAGATCGGTATTGACGGCGACGTTCCGCATAATCTCATCGTTGACGATGCGCTCCACTTCGGCGACTTCTTCGGGAGTCATGGCGGTGTAGTGAGAGAAGTCAAAACGAAGCCGGCCGGGATCGACGACCGAGCCGGCCTGCTTGACGTGGACGCCGAGCACGGAGCGGAGCGCGGCATGGAGCAGGTGCGTAGCGGTGTGGTTGCGGCGGGTGGCATCGCGGGAGTCGGCTTTGACGACGCCGCGGAGGACGTCGCCTTTCGCGATCGCGGTAACGGCGGTTATTTTGTGCACGGAGAGGCCCGGTACGGCCGGATAGGTGGTCTGCACGGTAGCGACGGTATCGCCGGAGCGGGTCTGGAACTCGCCCTGGTCGCCGACCTGGCCGCCGGACTCAGCGTAGAAGCAGGTGGTATCGAAGATCAGTTCGGCGGAAGCGCCGGGGGCGATGGAGTCGACCTCCTTCTGATCCACGAGGATGGCGAGCACCTTGCAGTTGTCCTGCGTCGTCGCGTCGTAGCCGGTGAACTTCGTCCGGCCGGATTTCGCCAGAAGTTGCTGGTAGACAGGGGCGATCTGGGCCTTCTCGGCGCCCTTCCAGGAGGCGCGGGCGCGTTCGCGCTGCTTGTCCATTTCGGCATCGAAGCCATCCGCATCGATTGAGAGTCCGAACTCACGGGCCATGTCGAGCTGTTCGTCAAAGGCGAGGCCGTAGGTGTCGTAAAGTTTGAAGGCGGCCGCGCCCGGCAGCAGACCGCCGACGGCTTTGCCGGCCTCGTCGTGGAAGACGCGCTCGGCCACCTGATAGGTGGTGGCGTAGCGGTTTTCTTCGTCCTTCACAATGCGGGAAACGCGCGAGATGGATTCCAGCAGTTCCGGATAGGCTGGTTTCATAAACTCGGCGACGTAGGCGGTGAGCTTATGCAGATAGGGGTCAATGACGCCGATGCGGCGGGCGTTGCGGAGGGCGCGGCGCATGATCTTGCGCAGGACGTAGCCGCGGCCCTCGTTGGAGGGAACGACGCCATCGTGGATCAGGAAAGCGGCGGCGCGGGCGTGGTCAGCGTTGATGCGGAGGACGACGTCGTTCTTCGGGTCTTCACCGTAGACCACATCGAAAAGCGAGGCGCCATGTTCAATGATGGGGCGGAGGAGGTCGCATTCATAGTTGGTCTGCTTGCCCTGGAGGATGGCGGCGATACGCTCCAGGCCCATTCCGGTATCGATGGAGGGCTTAGGCAGGCGGGTCATAATGCCGCCGGCGGTTCGGTCAAACTGCATGAAGACGAGGTTCCAGATTTCGACGAAGCGTCCGCCACCGTCGAGCGGGAACTGCTCGTGTTCGCGGCCTGGTTCGGCGGCATCGGGGCCGAGATCGAAGTGGATCTCCGAGCACGGGCCGCAGGGACCGGTGTCGCCCATCTGACAGAAGTTATCCTTTTCATCGAGGCGGAAAATACGGCTCCTGGGGATGCCGGTGACCTTCTGCCAAAGCTCTTCGGCTTCATCATCCTCACGGAACACGGTGACGTAGAGGCGTTCCTTGTCGATGCC
>CAZWDD010000657.1:0-1689 GCA_964632345.1 uncultured Solibacteraceae bacterium
GCCGTCGGCCGCGGCATACACTTCCGCCACCGCCCGCAGCTCGGAGTTCGATCCGAAGATCAGGTCAACAGGCGTCGCCGTCCACTTCACGCTCCCGCTCTTCCGGTCGCGCCCTTCGTAGAGGCCTTCCTGCGAACCCGCCTTCTCCCACTTCGTCGACATGTCCAGCAGGTTGACGAAGAAGTCGTTCGTCAACGCACCCGGCCGGCTCGTGAACACGCCATGCTTCGCGCCGCCCGTATTCGCGTCCAGCGCACGCATTCCGCCCACCAGCACCGTCATCTCCGGGATGTTCAGGTTCAGCAGATTCGCCTTGTCCACCAGCATCTCGGCCGGCGAACGGTCCAGCCCCTTCTTGAAGAAGTTCCGGAACCCATCGGCCGCCGGCTCCAGCAGCGCGAACGAAGCCACGTCCGTCTGCGCCTGCGTCGCGTCCGCACGTCCCGGCGTGAACGCCACCTGCACGGTGGTCCCGGCGTCCTTCGCCGCCTTCTCCACCGCCGCGTTTCCGGCCAGCACGATCAGGTCCGCCAGCGAGATCTGCTTCTTCCCGCCCGTCCGGTTGAACTCCTGCTGAATCCCTTCCAGCTTCTGCAGCACCTTCGCCAGCTCCGCCGGATGGTTCGCTTCCCAGTCCTTCTGCGGCGCCAGCCGGATGCGGGCGCCGTTCGCCCCGCCCCGCATGTCCGAACCGCGGAACGATGCCGCCGACGCCCACGCCGTCCGCACCCGCTCCGGTACCGTCAGCCCGGACGCCAGCACCTTCGCCTTCAACTGTGCGATGTCCTTGGCGTCCACCAGCGCATGCGTCACCTTCGGCAGCGGATCCTGCCAAATCAACTCTTCCTTCGGCACTTCCGCGCCCACATACCGCGAACGCGGCCCCATGTCACGGTGCGTAAGCTTGAACCACGCCTTCGCAAATGCCAGTTGGAACTGCTCTGGATTCTTCCACAACCGCATCGACACTTCCCGATACGCCGGGTCGAACTTCAATGCCAGGTCGGTCGTGAACATAATCGGCGCGTGCCGCTTTGACGGGTCATGCGCATCCGGCACCAGGTTCTTCCCCTGCCCCTGCGCGGGCACCCACTGCGTCGCCCCCGCCGGGCTCTTCGTCTGCACCCACTCATACGAGTACAGGTTGTCCAGATACTGCGACCCCCACTTGGTCGGTGTCGAGGTCCACGCGCCTTCCAGTCCGCTCGTCACCGTGTCGACGCCGCTACCCTTCCCGCATTTGTTCTCCCAACCCAGACCCTGCTTCTCAACGCTCGCCGCCGCCGGCTCGGCGCCTACGCACTTGTCCGGTCCATGCGCGCCATGCGCCTTCCCGAACGTGTGCCCGCCCGCAATGAGAGCCACCGTCTCTTCGTCGTTCATCGCCATCCGGCCGAACGTCTCGCGAATATCCCGCGCCGCCGCCAGCGGATCCGGCTTCCCGTTCGGGCCTTCCGGGTTCACATAGATCAGCCCCATCTGCACCGCTGCCAGCGGATTCCGCAGCTTCCGGTCGCCGCTGTAGCGCTCATCGGCCAGCTGCTTCTTCTCCGGCCCCCAGTACACCAGCTCCGGCTCCCACGCATCCACGCGGCCCCCGGCAAAGCCGAACGTCTTGAAGCCCATCGACTCCAGCGCCACGTTCCCCGCCAGAACCATCAGGTCGCCCACGATAGCTTCTGCCCGTAC
>CAZWDD010000658.1:0-1675 GCA_964632345.1 uncultured Solibacteraceae bacterium
CCGATGCCGCCGATGCCGGAGTGGTTAATGCAGGTAGAGGTATTGGCGCCGGTGGACCGGACGGCGCATGTGGCTTTATTCGGGTTGTTGACGGTGTTGCCGCAGGCGGCGGAGTGGGGCCGGCGGCGGAGCGGGATGGTGGCGGCGGCGCTATTGGCGGCGGGGGTGGTGCTGGAAGTGGCGCAGGCGTGGACGGGGTACCGGGAGGCGGATGCCGGGGATGCGATGGCGAACGCGGCGGGGGTGGGGCTGGGAGTGCTGGCGGGATGGGCAAGAGAACTTTTGAGGAGAAGAACAGCTTGAACGCATACGAGGCGTTGCTAGAGAAGATTGTGCGCCGGGAGGCGGTAGCGGGCGTAGTGGGGTTGGGCTACGTGGGGCTGCCGCTGGCGGTGGAGTTCGGTAAGGCCGGGCTACGGGTGATGGGCTTTGACGTGGACGAGGAGAAGGTGGGGCGGATCCAGGCAGGGGTGTCCTATATTCCGGACGTGCCGACGGCGGAGGTGGCGCTGCTGGCGGGGAGGGGGCAGTTGCAGGCGACGACGGACTTCGGGCGGCTGGCGGAGGCGGATACGGTGAATATCTGCGTGCCGACGCCGTTGGGGAAGACGAAGGACCCGGACATGACGTATGTGCTGGCGGCGACGGAGGCGGTGGCGAAGGCGCTGCGGCCGGGGATGCTGGTGGTGCTGGAGTCGACGACGTATCCGGGGACGACGGAGGAGCTGCTGCTGCCGATTTTGGAGCGGAGCGGGCTGCGATGCGGGGTGGACTTTTTCCTGTGTTTTTCGCCGGAGCGGGTGGACCCGGGGAATGAGCGGTATCAGACGCGGAACATTCCGAAGGTGGTGGGCGGGGTGACGAAGGCGTGTTCGGAGATGGGGCGGCATTTTTATGAGCAGTCGCTGGAGAAGGTGGTGCCGGTGAGCTCGACGCGGGTGGCGGAGACGGTGAAGCTGCTGGAGAACACGTTCCGGATGATCAACATCGGGATGGTGAATGAGCTGGCGATGATGTGTGAGCGGATGGGGATCGATGTATGGGAGGTGATTGACGCGGCGGCGACGAAGCCGTTCGGGTTCATGCCGTTTTATCCGGGGCCGGGGTTGGGTGGGCATTGCATTCCGATCGATCCGTTTTATTTGAGCTGGAAGTCGCGGCAGGCGGGGTTTGAGGCGCGGTTCATTGAGCTGGCGGGGACGGTGAACGGGCAGATGCCGGGGTTTGTGGTGGGGAAGGTGCAGGATTTGTTGAACGACCAGGGGCTGCCGGTGCGAGGGGCGCGAGTACATGTTCTGGGGGTGGCGTATAAGCGGGATATCGGGGATATCCGGGAGTCACCGGCGCTGGATGTGATTCATGAGTTGCAGCGGCGGGGGGCGGTGGTGAGTTACAGCGATCCGTATGTGGACCGGGTGCGGGAGGACGGGCTGGACCTGACGGTGATGGGGGTGGACGAGGGGTGCCGGGAGGCGGACTGCGTGGTGGTGGTGACGGACCACAGCGGGGTGAACTACGGGCGGGTGCTGGAGCTGTCGCGAGTGGTGCTGGATACGCGGAACGCGATGAAGGGGATGGCGTCGGAGAAGCTGGCGCGGCTTTGAGGGGAGTGTGGCGCGGGGGGCGATTTCGAAACTGAATCAAGGGAAAGGGGCAGTGGAGATGAGCACGAAGC
>CAZWDD010000659.1:0-1673 GCA_964632345.1 uncultured Solibacteraceae bacterium
GATTGAGCGCAATAATGACGGGCTTTTCGGCGCGGGCGGGGCGCGGGTGGAAGAGCCAGGCGGGGAGGAAGACGTGGGGGGCGGAGGGGATTTCGAGGGCTTCGATTTCGACGCCACGGCTGGGGACGGAGCGGAGGGTCTGGTAGGGGGCGGAGGGGGGAGGATCGAGGCGGAGGAGGCGATCGAGAGGGGTCGACGATTTGCGAATGGGGCGGCGTCGGTTGAGTTGATAGGGGGTGAGGCTGGAGAGGCTGCGGACGGTGCTGCCGGAGGCGGTGCAGAGGAGGGTATCTTCGGCTTCGGGTTGGGTGGGCGGCTCTTCGGCGATGGGCGCAGAGCCGGGTTGGAACCAGCGGAGGAACCAGTTGTAGATCTGTAGGCGGGAGTCGTAGGCGAGCGAGTGGGGCAGCGGAGTGGAGGCCCAGGAGAGGTTGGCGGGCTTGCCGAGGAGATCGTAGATTCGCTTAAGTTTCTGGAACTCTTCCCAGCCGCTGGCGATGTATTGGGGAGAGTAAGTGCCGAAGTAATCCTTATCACTGACGCTGATGAGAAGGGGCTTGGAGGCGAAGGGATAGAGCATGTCCCAGCGGTCGAAGTTATGAGTGGCGGCGTCGATGAAGTTCTGTTCGGCGTCGTCTGTGGAGCCGGGAGCGGTGTAGGTGGCGCAGGCGTAGTTTTCGTTGATGGCGCTGGAGAGGGCGGCGGCGTCGATGCGGTCATCGAGGGCTACGAGCATCATGGAGTTGGTAGCGCCGCCGGATTGGCCGGTGGTGCCGATGCGGGTACGGTCAACGAAGGGGAGGGAGTGGAGATAGTCGACGGCGCGAACGGCGTCCCAGGCCTGGAGGCGGGTGGCGGTGTCACCGGTGAGGAGCATCTGGCGGCCGCCGGTGGAGTGTTCGTCATCAACGGAGGGGAGGCGGCTGCGGCGGCCGCCGGAGTCTGGATAGTAGATGCGCTCGCCCTGGCCCATGGGATCGAAGCCGAAGACCACAAAGCCGAGTTTGACGAGGCCCTGGCAGAGGCGCTGGTAGGCGGGGTAGGCCTTGCCGATGGGGGAGTGGCCCATCTGCACGAGGACGGCGGGGAGGGGGCGGCGGGACTGGGCGGGGACGTAGAGATTGCCGGTAACGTGGAAGTTAGGCCGGGACTCGAAGACGACTTTGTCGACACGGTAGCCGGGGCGCTCGAATGTACCTGTGACGCGGGCGTTGAGCGGGGTGGGCTCGGGCTGGCCGCCGATGAGGGACCAGAACTGCTGGCGCGCCCAACGGCGGCGTTCGTTGGCGGCGGAGGGAGTGGTGATGCGGGCGAGGTCCGCATTGCGGCGCTGGTAGGCGGCGAGGGCGAGTTCGCGGAGGTAGGCGGGGAGGCAGTGGGCGTACTGGCGGTAGGAGGTGCCGGGGTAGGGCGGCGGGGCTTGCTGCCAGGCGCGGAGGGCGGGCTGGGCCGCGGCGGTGGCGGCAAGGCGGAGCCAGTTGCGACGGATCATCAGACCTCTGAGTATGGCAAGAATAGATGGCGATGGCAGAGATACGGTGTTTGCGAAGCGGGGACCTGGCGGACTGCATGCGGCTGAAGGCGGCGGCGGGGTGGAACCAGACGGAAGCGGACTGGCGGGCGCTGCTGGCCGCGGCGCCGGAGGGGTGTTTCGGGATGGAGGCGGGGGGCCG
>CAZWDD010000660.1:0-1671 GCA_964632345.1 uncultured Solibacteraceae bacterium
CTGGAGGATGGGGAACGTGAGCTTGCCGGGGGCGGGGGAGCGGAGGCCGTCGGCAATGGTTTCCGACGGGGGAATTTCGACGCGTTCGCCTTTCTGGAGCGAGAGCCAGGTGTCGTTGGCGAGTTCGGGTTCGGCGCCGAAGAGGCGGAGGGAGGGGGCGCGGTGGTGGAGGATGAGGGAGCAGCCGGCCATGAGGCCGCCGCCGCCGAGGGGGGCGACGAAGGAGTCGATTTCCGGGGCGTCTTCGATGAGTTCCAGGGCGGCGGTGCCCTGGCCGGCGAGGGTGAGGACGTGATCGAAGGGGGGGATGACGGTGGCGCCGGATTCGGCGGCGAGGGCGCGGCAGATGGCTTCGCGGTCCTCGGTGAAGCGGTTGTAGGAGATGACCTCGCCGCCGAAGGAGCGGGTGTTTTCGACCTTGACGGCGGGGGCATCGTGGGGCATGACAACGCGGGCGCGGGCACCGGCGCGGCGGGCGGCGCAGGCGACACCGGCGGCGTGGTTGCCGGAGGAGTAGGCCATGACGCCGCGGGCGAGGGCATCGGGCGAGAGGGAGCGGACCCAGTTGGTGGCGCCGCGAAGTTTGAAGGCGCCGGCCTCCTGGAGGTTTTCACACTTCAGGTAGAGCTCGACACCGTGGATGGAGGCGCGGACGACGGGCGTGCGGCGGACGAGTCCGTGGATCCGTTCGGCGGCGGCGAGAACATCGGCGGCGGTGATGGACATTTAGTGACGGGTTTCCAGGTACTGGCCGGTGGTGGCGTCGACGAAGATGGAGCGGGCGGAGGTGCCGATGGAGTCGCCCCAGTAGACGCGCCAGTAGGGGTTGGGGTGCTTTTCGCCGGCTTCGAGGAGGAAGTTGGTGCGCATGTTGGGGTTCTTCTTGATGAAGTCGGCGCTTTTCTCTTCGGCGACCTTGAGGGCGGCGTCGGTATCGATCTTGAGAGCGGCGATGAGGAAGGGGCGGCTCTTGGGGTTGGGGGTGAAGCTGTCCTCGGCGCCGGCGCGGACGCCTTCAAAGAGGCCGCCGGGGCCTTCGACGGCGGACCAGGTGTAGGAACGCTTGCGGCGGGTGGAGGGGGAGACGACGGTCATCTGCCAGGCGCCGGCCTTGCCGGGGGCGGCTTCGACTTCGGTGAGGGGGATGCTGCTGACGGTGAGGCACTGGACATCGGGGGCCCAGCTGCGGGCGGTGACATAGGCCTTGAAAAACGCGTTGCGGCCGGTGAGGGGTTCGGGAGCGGGCTTGGGTTCCTCTTTTTTCTTGGCAGCTTCGGGCTTGGGGGAAGAGGAGCAGCCGCCCAGGAAGAGCGCCGCGCCGGTGAGAAATGCCGCAAAAATTCGCATAGAGAGCCTCTTTCTTCAGTGTAACTGTTGGGTAGAGGCCGGGGGGAGGGGAAGGGTTACAGGGGTTGCGGGGGAGCGGGAAGTTGATGCCGCCAATGGGGGTGGCGGAATTGGGTAGGGAGACAGACGAGCCTAAGTGTTCGATTCGCTGTGGAAGAATTCCAACGGCTGCGAGGTTAGGCACGCAGCCATAAATGGCGGTTAGGCGGGGTGCATACTACCCGCCCCAGTCGTCCTCGATGATGACCACTGTGTGATGTTCGCCTGTGTAGGACTCTTGATGGCTGCCGGGTGAGGGTGGGTGATTCCTTTCCTGGAAGAACT
>CAZWDD010000661.1:0-1666 GCA_964632345.1 uncultured Solibacteraceae bacterium
GCGACCGGCACACGGGAGTGGGGGGAGACGGTTGGCTGCTGGTGACGCGGCTGGAGGCGCCGCCGGAGGGAGCGGACCTGGGGATCCGGCTATTCAATCCGGACGGGGGCGAAGTGGAGATGTCGGGCAACGGGACTCGCTGCGCGGCGGCATTTGCGATCGCCAACGGATATTTGCGGGAGGAGATGCGAATCAAGACGGGCGGGGGTACGAAGCAGCTGCGGCTGCTGGAGCGGGACGGGAACCGGTATTCGTTTGAGATGAACATGGGGCGGCCGGAGGTGAAGCCGGAGGAGCGGCACTGCGGGCTGTCGGTGGGCGAGGAGTTGTACGACTGCACGATGCTGTGGGTGGGGAATCCGCAGTGCGCGGTGTTTGTGGAGAACTTCGATTTCGACTGGCGGAGCGTGGGGACGGCGATCGAGCATCATCCGCGGTTTCCGAAGCGGACAAATGTGTCGTTTGTGCGGGCGGGGGATGGGTTGAACATTGAAGTACTGTTCTGGGAGCGGGGCGTGGGGGAGACGATGAGCTCGGGGACGGGGTCGACGGGGGCGGCGGTGGCGGCAATGCTACGGGGATTTGTGGGGCGGGCGGTGACGGTGCATACGCCGGCGGGTCCGCTGGAGTTCCGCTGGCCGGACGAGGCGAGCGATGTTGTGATGACCGGTCCTACAGAGATTGTGGCGGCTGGCCGATATTTTCTACAGGACTAAACGCGTCGGATGAGCACACATTTTGAAGAACTAGCCGCCAAGATAGACCGGCGGGCGGCGGTTTCCGGGATCGTCGGGCTGGGCTACGTCGGGCTGCCGCTGGCAGTGGAGTTCGCCAAGGCGGGGCTGCCCGTGCTTGGATTCGACGTGACCCGGGAGAAAGTGGACCTGCTGAACGGAGGCGAGTCCTATATTCAGGACGTGCCGACGGCGGTGCTCGCCCCGCTGGTGGAGAGCGGGAAGCTGCGGGCGACGACGGAGTTCAGCCGTCTGGCAGAGGTGGACACGGTGAACATCTGTGTGCCGACGCCGCTGCGGAAGACGAAAGACCCGGATATGTCGTACGTGGTGGCGGCGACCGAGCAGATCGCGAAGTACGTACACCCGGGGATGCTGATCATTCTGGAATCGACGACGTATCCGGGGACGACGGACGAGCTGCTGCTGCCGCTGCTCGAAAAGAGCGGGCTGAAGTGCGGGGAGGATTTCTTCCTGTGCTTTTCGCCGGAGCGGGTCGACCCTGGCAATCCGAAGTTCCAGACCTATAACATTCCGAAAGTGGTGGGCGGGATCACGGCGAAGTGCACGGAGCTGGGGCGGCGATTCTACGCGCAGTCGCTGGAGACGGTGGTGCCGGTGAGTTCAACGAGCGTCGCCGAGATGGTGAAGCTGCTGGAGAACACATTCCGGATGATCAACATCGGGATGGTGAACGAGCTGGCGCTGATGTGTGACCGGATGGGGATCAACGTGTGGGAGGTGATCGACGCGGCAGCGACGAAGCCGTTCGGGTTCATGCCGTTCTACCCCGGCCCGGGGCTTGGGGGGCACTGCATACCGATCGATCCGTTCTACTTGAGCTGGAAGACGCGGCAGGCGGGGATCGAGGCGCGGTTCATCGAGCTGGCAGGGTATGTGAACGGGCAGATGCCGCACTTCGTGGTGGACAA
>CAZWDD010000662.1:0-1663 GCA_964632345.1 uncultured Solibacteraceae bacterium
ACCGCGAGGCAAGCCCCTGGATCCCGTACCCCCCGGCCTTGTCCATCGGCTCGCCCGTCGCCACATACGTCGCAATCTCCCCCTCCGTCATCGGTGCAAAGTGCACCACCGTCACCGCGGCGTCTATATATAGATCTCCGCCCCGCCGCAAACAGATTCCCGTCATCACCTCATGGCTCCGCCCCGCCAGCGCACGCAGCATCCGCGCCGCGTCCGCCCCATCCACCGGCTTGCCCAGAATCTCTTCCCCCAGCACCACCGTCGTATCGGCCGCCAGCACACACTCCTCCCCCTCCCGCCGCACCGCCATCGCCTTCTGCGCCGCCAGCCGCCTCACATACGTCTGCGGCCCCTCCCCCTCCCGCACACTTTCGTCCACATCCGCCACCCGCACGGCAAACCGGATCCCCGCCCGCTCCAACAACTCCCGCCGTCGCGGCGACTGCGATGCCAATATGATCATCTTCTCCATGGTAAAGCACCCCTCCCTCCCCGCTACACTGAAGAACGATGATCCCCCCCGGCACCTACTGCCACTACGCCATCGGCGACCCCCTCCACGGCCCCTATCACGACACCGAATACGGCTTCCCCATCTCCTCCGACTCCGCTCTCTTTGAACGGTTGATTCTCGAAATCAACCAGGCCGGCCTCTCCTGGGCCACTATCCTCAAGAAACGAAAAGGCTTCCGCAACGCCTACCACGGCTTCGACATCGACACCGTCGCTGCCTACGGCCCCGCCGACCGCGCCCGCCTCCTCGCCGACCCCGCCATCATCCGCAACCGCCTCAAAGTCGATGCCGCCATCGCCAACGCCATCCGCCTCCAGCAAATCCGTCTCTCCCACGGGTCGTTTCTCCAATGGCTCAACGCCCACCACCCCCGCGACAAATCCGCCTGGGTCAAACTCTTCAAACAGACTTTCCGCTTTACCGGAGGCGAAATCGTCGGCGAGTTCCTCATGAGCACCGGCTACCTCCCCGGCGCCCACCATCCCGCCTGCCCCGTCGCCGCCGCCGTCCGCGAAAAAAATCCCCCCTGGCTCTGGTAACATACCGCTCCCCGCCGAAGTCTCTTCCCCATTGGAGGCCCCTACGTCCGCCCGCCGCCTGATCCTGCTCCTCATCCCCATCCTCTCCGCCTGCCGCAACGCTTCCCCACCGGCGCCTCCCGCCGATCCCCCGGGCAATCCCGTTTTCAACGACGCGGCCCGTTTCCTGTCCGGCCTCCCGGGGCGCCCCGGCGGCGCCTATACCCCACTCGAAGCCCTCCCCTCCTGGCAATCTTTCTCCTCGGAAATGGATCAGGTCTGGGCCCGCGCCGAACAGCGCCGCTCCCTCCCCGTTCGCGCCTTCCAGCAGAACGCGCTCCCCTCCCCTGCCCCGGCCGCCTCCTTCGCCTTCTACCCCTTCTCGGGCCCCGACGTCCTCTACGTCCATGGCTTCTTCCCCCACGCCCGGACCTTCGTCCTCGCCGGCCTGGAACCTCCCGGTTCCATTCCGGAACAGCGTTCGTACTCCAATGAGGAACTCGCCGCCCTCCTCCACGGTGTCCGCAAGGGCAGCCACTCCCTGCTCGCCCCCGGATACTACAACCCCCCCGAAATTGCCCCCCACAACCGCGGCACGAACTACGACGCCGTAAACCCGTGCGCCCACAAC
>CAZWDD010000663.1:0-1645 GCA_964632345.1 uncultured Solibacteraceae bacterium
CATACGTCACCAACTTCTGCCCGCCCACCCCATAGAAGTACACCGTCTCCACCCCGTTCGGCGCCTTCTTCCACACCCGCTTGTTGTCCGCCAGATACTGATACTGCACCAGTTGCCCGTTCTCGCTCCAGCTCACCAGCCGGTTGTCGATGTCATATTCCATCGTCTGCCCCGCGTTCCCCGGCCCAGGCATCTGCGTCGTATTCCCGTTGGCGTCATACCCCCATCCGGCCGAATTGATCCGGTTCGTCGTCAGGTCCACGTTCACCAGCATCACTGGCGCCGTCCCCTTCGCCACCGCCTGCTCCCACAAATTCCCGAATCCGTCATAGGCGAACGTCTGCCCCCATCCCCCGCCTCTCTCCGGTCAGAAACATATATCCCACACTCTACGACAATGCAGCCCGCCTACGGTCTAGCTTCACCCGCTGTATTCCATGCGTACCAGTCCCTACAAGTGGTCGGCATGCCCGCGCTCTTCGGCGGACTGTTGCACCAATACGCCCGATCCCTCCGGAATGCGCGAAAATCGGACGGCAACTCGCCAAAAAGTGGATTCTGGACGGGAAACTTCTGATCGAAAATCCTTGGCTGACCGAGAAACTTCACTGAAAGATGGACATCATCCGGAACAGAGAACTCCCTCCGCAGTGCGACCATCTGCCCGTCCACCTCATCCATCGACGGCATCAACACGTGCATGTGAATCGCTTTCACGGACGGATTAAGCCCAATATTGAGCACCTCGAACCGCCGGTGTCCCGCCTTATCGCGATCCGAGGGCTGCGCATCAAGAACTCGGCGCCGTTGGTGTCCCTTCGGGTCCCACCTCCAGATCACGATCGATCCGTTCTGAACGTAGGCGATCACCGCCGCCTTCTGGGAGGCAATTTCGTGGGCACTCCACAAGTGGGGCATGGGCCCCATGCCAGGTCCCACCTCCGCATCGTAGCCGCCAAACAAAGCGTCGAAGTCACGTCGATTCTCCGCCATTTTCAGGACCACCAACGACATGCGGCTCTTCTGTTTCAGGAGTTCCAACACCTCCCGCCGGACGCTGTCATCGCTTCCGCCTATCGGCCCGCAAACCAGGATTTGGCACACGCCGCCCAAGCATATCGTATCCGTCGCAATTGCGCGCGAAGGATCATCTCGGACCACACACCCAGACGAGGCCAACAGGAGCGAGACCCCAACAACCGCCGAACACCCCATATTCATTTGCGACAGTCCAAGAGCCACTTTGTAATGGCCGCACCCCCGCCTGCTGGCGACCCATCGAACCGAAGGTTCAGCGCCTTGGCCAAGTCTACGTCGCCGAGTGAAGTTAGTGCATGCGCGGCCTCGTGGACATAGATCGCTGCCTGCGTTGCAGCATCTCCCGCAGCAAAACTACGATTCACGATTACCACGTTCGTTATCGCGGCACTGCCGGCCATGGTCACGAGACAAGCCGGATTATTAAAACGATTCCTAACGAAGCAGTAGTTACCAACGACGACATCTCCGCCATACGCACCACTGACGAATGAGCTGATCGGCATCGAACCGACCGTTGAGTCATTTCCATTTAGAAACATCGCCGCACTGCTTAGATCGGCAATACTCCCGCCCTTAGGGCTACCCCCAATAACCCGATCTAGCG
>CAZWDD010000664.1:0-1643 GCA_964632345.1 uncultured Solibacteraceae bacterium
GCCGAACGGGATGCCGCCAATCAGATACGCGGCCGCCAACAGCAGAAAATTCATAGGAGCGGGAACTCCTCCAGTTTCTTGTATTGCGACCCGCCCGGCCCCAATACGCTTTCGTACAGGTGAAAACTCACCGCCTCGAACCGTCCGAAGTCCGTCGACTCCAGCCCCGCAATCAACTGCCGCACCGCCGGCAGCCCCGCCCCGTCACGCACCCGCGCCAACGTCAGATGCGGGCTGTAGCGCTTCTGCTCGGCCGCCACGCCCAGCCCCGCGCACGCCTCATCCGTCATCCGGTGGAGGTCGCCCAATCCGGCCGGCGCTTCAATCCCGGCGAACAACACCCGCGGGTGATGCGGGTTCGGAAACCATCCCAGCCCGTGGACCGAGATCGGCAACGCTCCAGTCTTCGGCATGCCGCGCAGCGCCTCGCTAAGCCGCGGCAGCTCCGCCTCCGCCCACTCCCCGATGAACTTCGTCGTGATGTGCAGATTGCCCGGCGGGCTCCACTGGAACCGGGCCGCCGGCCGCAAACGCCCCAGCAGTTCCACCAGCGCGGCTCGGCAGTCGGGCGAAATGTCGATGGCGGTGAACAGTCGCATCGGTCGTGGTAACTTCCTAGTCTACCCATTGCATACCGCGCGCCCCAACTCGATTCTGCCCGAATCCTTCTACGCCCGCGATACCGTCACCGTCGCCCGCGATCTGCTCGGCAAAGTCATCGAAGCCGGCGGCCGGAGCGCCGCCATCGTCGAGGTGGAGGCCTATCTCGGCCTCGACGACAAAGCCGCCCACGCCTCCCGCGGACTCACCCCCCGTACCCGCGTCATCTACGGCCCGCCCGGCCGCGCCTACGTCTACCTCGTCTACGGCATCCACGAGTGCCTCAATCTCGTCGCCGAACCCGATGGCATCCCCGGCTGCGTCCTCATCCGCGCCGTCGAAGGCGTCAGCGGCCCCGGCCGGCTCACCCGCCACTTCGGTATCACCCGCGCCCTGAACGCCGTCCCCGTCTTTGATCCCGCCAGCCCCATCCGTGTCCTCCACCTCGGCTGGCGTCCGGAGTCCATCTCCACCACCCCCCGCATCGGGATACGCCACTGCGCCGACTGGCCGATGCGGTTCGTCGCCAGCCGTCTGATACGCTCAAGTTAATATGTTGAACTCTACGATTTTCCGCGAATACGACATCCGCGGAATCGCCGACCGTGACCTCACCTCGGACGGCATTGAACACCTTGGCCGCGCTCTCGGCACCTATCTCCAACGCCACTCCGGCCCCCGCATCAATATCGGCCGCGACTGCCGCCTCTCCGGTGACCGCCTCAACCTCGCCCTCCGCTCCGGCCTCATCGCCTCCGGCTGCCACGTCACCGACATCGGCGTCGTCCCCACCCCGGTCACCTACTTCTCCGCCGTGAAACTCCAGGCCCATGGTGCCATCATGATCACCGGCAGCCACAACCCCGCCGACTACAACGGCTTCAAAACCGTCTGCGGCTCCGGCACCCTCCACGGCGAGGCCATCCAGGAGGTTCGCCGCATGATCGAGGCCCGCGACTACGCCACCGGCGAAGGCTCCTACCGCACCCTCGACCTCGTGCCCGATTACGTCGACGAAGTCGCCAAACAGTTTGTCCTTCCCC
>CAZWDD010000665.1:0-1633 GCA_964632345.1 uncultured Solibacteraceae bacterium
TCACCATCACTTGCGGCAGCAAACCCACCGACCTCGACCAGGCGCCTCGGACTCCCCAGGAGTCCCTCGGGTCCATTCAGCTTTCGGAAGACTTCACCGTCGATCTCTTTGCCACCGAGCCCCACGTCGTCGATCCCGTCGACATGGCATGGGACGAAAACGGCCGCCTCTTCGTCGCCGAGATGCTCGACTATCCCGATGATCCGCCCGAGGGCAAACCCGTCCGCAGCCGCATCCGCGTGCTCGAGGACAAGAACAACGACGGCATCATCGACTCAAGCTTCATCTACGCCGACAGGCTCCTTCAGGTCTCCGGCCTCATGCCCTGGAAAGGCGGCCTCATTGTCGGCGCCGCGCCGGACATCCTCTACCTCAAAGACGCCGACGGCGACGGCAAGGCCGAAGTTCGCGAAGTCCTCTACACCGGATTCCCCAAGGTCAACCCCGAAGGCCGCATCACCAACTTCCGCCTTGGCATCGACAACTGGATCTACGCCGCCAACAACGGTGCCGACGCCCGCCTCGCCAAGCCCGGCCAGAAGGGCGAACCCCTCCTCCTGCGCGGCGCCGACCTCCGCTTCAACCCCATCACCGGGGCCGCCGAACGCGCCTCCGGCCCCGCACAGTACGGACTCACCATGGACGATTGGGGCAACCGGTTCATCACTCAGAACACCGTCCACCTCCGCCACGCCCTCGTCCCCGCCGAATACCTCGGCCGTTCCCAGTTCCTCGAAATCGGCGCCGTCTCCCAGGACATCTCTCCCGATGCCAAGGGACAGACCCCCATGTACCCGCTCACCAAGCCCCAGCAGTGGCGCGTCCAGCGCACCGCTCTCCGCCAGGAGCGCTACAAGGAAACCAACCCCGGCCGCGTCGAGCACCTCCAGGGATATTTCACCGCCGCCTCCGGATCGGTGATCTACAACGGCGACGCCTGGCCCGAGTCTTATTACGGTTCCATTTTCACCGGTGACGTCTCGGCCAATCTCGTCCGCCGCGAGACTCTTTCCCCCAACGGAGTCACCTTCCTTGCCACACCCGCCAAGGACAAGACCGAGTTCCTCGCCTCCACCGACATGTGGTTCCGCCCAGCCCACTTCTCCAACGCTCCCGACGGCAATTTCTACGTCATCGACATGTACCGCGAGTACATCGAAACGCCTGAGTCCATCCCCGAGGAAATCAAGAAGGGTCTCAATTTCTGGAGCGGCGACGACATGGGCCGCATCTATCGCCTCAAGTCCAAACAGCCCCGCAAACAGCGCTCCCTCAACGTCAATCTCGGCAAGCTCTCCTCCGCCGAACTCGTGAAGCTCCTGGAAGAACCCAACGGCTGGCACCGCCAGACGGCCCACCGCCTCCTGCTCGAACGCCAGGACAAATCGGTTGCCCCGCTGCTCACAACCATGGCTGCCGAGTCGAAGATGCCGCAGGCTCGCCTCCACGCCCTCTGGCTGCTGAAGGGTATCGGCTCGCTCGAATCCGCCCACGTCGCCAAGGCGTTGAAAGACCCCCACGCCCCCATCCGCGAACACGCCGTCAAGCTCAGCGAGCCCTATCTCAACGCCACCCCGGCCATCCGCGACTCCGTCTTCGCCCTCGCCGCCGATCCGGACCTCCGCGTCCGCTA
>CAZWDD010000666.1:0-1633 GCA_964632345.1 uncultured Solibacteraceae bacterium
GTGTCCAAAACAACATTGTGGCGTTACCGCCGCAACGGATGGCTCAAGACGATCAACGTGCTTGGGAAACTCTACATCACCCGCGAATCCATCGCCGAGTTTGAGGCGATGATGCGCAGCGGGGAACTCGCCAAGGAGCCGCACGGCTGTGCTGCTCTGCAGGCTGCTGCTTGATCCGCCATGAACACACGGAAAGCACAACTAACCGGCTTCGGCCAATACGAGTTCAGACTGCACCGCAACAGCTACCGGTTGACGGTATGGCCGGACTACTGCGGGGCCGTCGCCATGGCGCTGGAACCGGAACCCGGTGAAATATATCCGCGCGGGAGGGATCTGGCTGATGGTCCAATCGGCGACCTGCCGAAGGTCCTGCTCGACATCATCAACTATGAGCTGCGCCTCGGCGACTGGGCTTGTCAGGAGGACTGCGAATGAACGCGCTGACCACCGCAGGCAGGGAGCACAAACACAACTGCAGCCTCGTCTCGCTGCGACATATCGCACGCGAGATGGGTATCGACCGGCCGACAATCACGGCATGGCTCAAGGCCCGGCTGCTGAAGCCCATCGACGTTCTGGGAGAGCTGATGGTCCCCCGCGAACAACTCGCCGAGTTTGAGCAGTTCGCGCGCATGGGCTACTACGATCAGGACCGCTATGCGCGAAAGGACCGCCATGGCTTCGTCCAGTCCGAGTTCGCGTTCAAAGAAGGAGGGTTCGCGGCATGAGCCCGACAACACAAACGGTGCATCGCCGCAAAGCGCTCGAGGCAGCGGTCGCCATCCCGGCGCCGAAGCCGAAGGTTAACAACCTGCCGCCCGGCGAACTTTACGGCGACTGGGCCTGTTCCGGCTGGCAATTCGACCAAGAGCGATACGCCGTCCAGACCCGCGTGCCGAAGATCGCCCAGCAGCTCAAGCGGCGGAAAGGCGCCGTGATCTTCGCGGATGCGCTGGTTGGGGACTACATGCAAACGTGGCTGATACCCTGCCGCAGCGCGGCGAAAGGGCGACGGCTCGTGGACCAGCTCCGAAAGGGTGTTCTGGCGGGGTCAGACGCCAAAATAAGCGTACAAAAGCTACAGAGGGAGGGCCGATTTGCGCCGCAGAATTACTCTAAAGGCCAAAATCGGCCGGAGCCCTCTCAAGCCGCGAGAACCCCAGAGGCTGATTGGACGTGGATCGAGGAGCGGAGACCGGAGGCCGTCGGCACCGAATTCTGCATCGCATTCGATCGCGGAAACGGCAACTGGGCGGTGCAGATCAACGACCCGCGACTGGTGCGCGTGTTTAGCAAACGCGCTCGGACGAGGCTGTCTGGGTATTCGGTCGGCGGGCTAGGGCGGCTGCGGCAATACATCTTCCCGTGCTCCGGCAGAGCCCATGCGCGGAAGGTTGTATTGCAGGCGCTAAAGACGTTGCAGGAATACGCGGCGAACAAACACAAGCTGGAGGCCGCGATTCGATGAAGGCGCCAGAAGAAAACGTGAAGCGCTACGTCAACGTGGAGACGGAGGTTGAGCGGACTGGCATCTGCGAGCGCACCTTCCGAGACCTGCTGCGGCGTGGGCTTATTCCGAGCTACAGAATCCGCAGGAAGGTGCTGCTCGTGCAGGAGGAGGTTGACCGCG
>CAZWDD010000667.1:0-1627 GCA_964632345.1 uncultured Solibacteraceae bacterium
GGCAAAACCTCCCTCGCCTCCATCATTGCCCAGACCACCACAGCCGAATTCGTCCCCTTCTCCGCCGTCCTCTCCGGCATCAAGGAGATCAAGGAAGTCATGGCCCGCGCCGAGCACACCCGCCGCCTCGGCCGCCGCACCGTCCTGTTCGTCGATGAAATCCACCGCTTCAACAAAGCGCAGCAGGACGCCTTCCTTCCCTATGTCGAACGCGGCGACGTCATCCTCATCGGAGCCACCACTGAGAATCCCTCCTTCGAAGTCAACTCCGCCCTCCTGTCCCGCTCCCGCGTCTACGCCCTCCGCGCTCTCGATCCCGCCGACCTGACCACCCTCCTCCATCGCGGCCTCGCCGAACTCAATGTCTCCTGCGATCCCGCCCACCTCGAACAAATCGCCATCTTCTCCAACGGCGACGCCCGCAGTGCCTACAACCTCCTCGAACTCGCCGCTGCCTCCGCCGAAAACGGCGTCATCACCCAGGACACCCTCGCCGAGATCATCTCCCGCAAATCCCTTCTCTACGACAAGGGCGGCGAGGAGCACTACAACGTCATGTCCGCGCTCCACAAATCCGTCCGCGCCTCCGATGCCGACGCCGCCCTCTACTGGCTCGCCCGCATGATCGAGGCCGGTGAGGACCGCATGTACATCGCCCGCCGCCTCGTCCGCATGGCCGTCGAGGACATTGGCCTTGCCGATCCCCGCGCCGTCGAACAGGCCATCGCCTGCATGCAGACCGTCCACTTCCTCGGCATCCCCGAAGGCGATCAAGCCCTCGCCCAGTGCGCCCTTTATCTCGCCCTCGCCCCCAAGTCCGACGCCGCCTACAAAGCCCTCAAGGCCGCCGTCGCCGCCACCCACTCCCACGCCTCTGAACCCGTCCCCTTTCATCTCCGCAACGCTCCCACCCGCCACATGAAGGAGTGGGGCTACGGCCAGGGCTACCGCCACGCCCACGAGTTTGCAGGCGCCGTCACCGGCATGGAGTGCCTCCCCGAAGGCCTCGCCGGCACAGCCTTCTATCACCCCACTGACAGGGGCGTGGAGCCGCGAATCGCCGACAAGCTGTCAACGATTCGCGACGCCAAGAAGGATTTCTACAAACCCGGTTCCGGCCCTACTTCCGGGCAGTGACCGTGATTTCGATCCGCGCCTTCCCCACCAACTTCGCCACGCCCACCGTCGTCCGCGTCGGCCGCGGCTCCGGAACCATGCTCATGTAGACCTTGTTCATGTTCTGGAACAGATCCATGTCCGTCAGGTACACCTGCACCGCCACCGCGTCCGCCAGCGAATACCCGCCGGCCTTCAACACGCCTTCAATGTTCTCCAGGCACTGCTTCACTTCGTCTTCGAACTTCTCCGGGTAGTTCCCCTGCTTGTCGTTGCCCACCATGCCGGAGACGTACAGCGTCCCACCGGAAAGAATCGCGGGCGAGAAGGGCCGGCCAGCTGGCGTTCCCGGCGGCGCAATCACCTTCTTCTCGGCAAACACCGTTCCGGTCAGCAATAGCATCAGCGTTAAGAAAAGTTTCATATCGGAAGTATCCCACGCCCCAACCCCACACGGGGACCCAGCTTCAGCCCGTCCCCAGACGCCGCCACGCCCCAACACCCCCCGGGG
>CAZWDD010000668.1:0-1618 GCA_964632345.1 uncultured Solibacteraceae bacterium
TCTCCGTTCAGAACGTCTCGAAGATCTACACCCTCTACGACCGCCCGGCCGATCGTCTTCTCGAACTCCTTCCCGGCCCACCGCGCGGCCGTGAGTTTCGTGCCCTCCGGGACGTTTCGCTACGCGTGGAACCTGGTGAGGTGTTTGCTCTGGTCGGCCCGAATGGCAGCGGCAAGTCAACCCTGTTGCAGATTGTTGCCGGGATCATGCAGCCGACTCGCGGCCGCGTGGTATGCCAGGGCAGAGTTGCTGCACTCCTCGAATTAGGCGCTGGCTTCAATCCGGAGTTCACGGGGCGCGAAAACGTCTTTCTGAATGGGGAGATTCTCGGCCTCTCTCGCGACGAAGTCGAAGCCGCCTTCCCGAAAATCGCCGAGTTCGCCGGCATCGGTGAATTTATGGATCGACCGGTCAAGGAATACTCCAGCGGCATGTATGTCCGTCTGGCCTTCGCTACGGCGATTCATGTGGAGCCGGAAGTCCTGATCGTCGATGAAGCGCTCGCCGTCGGCGACGCCATCTTCGCCAACCGCTGTGTGCGCAAACTCGAGGAGTTAAAGGAGCGCAAAGTCACCATCCTGTTCGTATCCCATGACCTTGGCATCGTGAAGCGTCTCGCCGACCGCGCCGCCCTCATGATGAACGGCGAAGTCAAGGCAATTGGTGTTCCCAACGACATTGTGAACCGCTATGTCGGCCTGGTTCACGAACTGCAGCTCCGCGACACTCCGGCAGAAGCCGGCAGCTATCGTCACGGCGATTCCACCAGCCGCATCGAGGAGGTCGTCATCTGCAACCATCGCGGGGAGACAGTCACAAGCCTCGTCAGCGGCGAACGCGCCACCGTTCGTCTTCGTGCGCGTTTCCACTCTGCCTCTGCCGGGCCCATGGCTGGAATGCTCATTCGCAACCGGCTCGGTGTCGACGTCTATGGCACTAATACCCGCGTCGAAAAGGTCGCCCTCGGTAGTTTTGCCGCTGGTGACCACCTGGAACTCACGTTCGCCTTCGATTGCCTCCTCAGCCGGGGCGAATATACACTGACGGTTGCCACGCAGCACGCCGACGGGGCGAGCCAGGATTGGATTGACGACGCGCTCAGCTTTGCGGTGATAGACCCGCGCGACACCGCGGGCATGATTCAACTCAACACGGAGATTCAATGGCGACGCAATCCGTAGGTGATTCCTCGTTCTTCGGCCACCCGCGTGGACTATCTACGCTCTTCTTTACGGAAATGTGGGAGCGCTTCAGCTATTACGGCATGCGCGCCATCCTTATTCTGTTCATGACCGCACAGTTCACGAGCGGCGGTCTCGGCATGGACAAGGCTAGCGCCGGCGCCATTTACGGCATCTTCACGGCGTCGGTCTACCTGCTCAGTCTCCCCGGTGGCTGGGTTGCCGACCGTATCCTCGGGCAGCGCCGGGCCGTCCTCTACGGGGGGATCATCATCGCCCTGGGCAACGCCCTCCTTGCCGCACCCCTCACATGGACCTTCTATCTCGGTCTCGGCCTCATCTGCGTCGGCACCGGACTACTCAAGACCACTGCCTCCACCATGGTTGGATCCCTCTACGCTCCCGGCGATGTCCGCCGGGACGCCGGATTTTCCATT
>CAZWDD010000669.1:0-337 GCA_964632345.1 uncultured Solibacteraceae bacterium
GAGTTGCAAACCAACTTCGGCGGCGGCAAGACGCACTCCATGATTGCGCTGTACCACCTTGCCTCCGGCACGCAACCTAGCATGCTACCGGGGCTCGACGTTTTGGCGAAGGAGACCGGCACCTCTCTTCCACCGAAAATCCGCCGCGCTGTGCTGGTGGGCAACAAGATTTCGCCCGCCGATATTCACACGAAGAAAGACGGCACGCGGGTGCGGACGCTCTGGGGAGAGCTGGCGTGGCAACTCGGGGGCAAAGAAGGCTACGCACTCGTCAAAGAGGCGGATGAACACGGCGTGTCTCCGGGTGACAACTTGCGGGTCTTATTGAAGAAGTACG
>CAZWDD010000669.1:347-1611 GCA_964632345.1 uncultured Solibacteraceae bacterium
CTCATCGACGAATGGGTTGCGTATGCTCGTCAGCTCTATAACAAGAGCGACCTGCCTGCCGGGGACTTCGATGCGCATTTTACGTTCGCCCAGACCCTGAGCGAGAGCGCGAAGCTTGCGGAGAAGACGCTATTGGTAGTGAGCATTCCTTCTTCGCAGAACGAGATCGGCGGCGAGGGCGGTCAGGCAGCGCTGGAACGACTGAAGAACGTTTTGGTACGCGTGGAGACAACATGGCGGCCGGCCAGTGCGGAGGAGAGCTTCGAAATCGTGCGTCGGCGGCTCTTCCAGCCAATGCCGAAAGACAACTTCGTGCAGCGCGATCTGGTGGTGGCCAAGTTCGCCGAAGAGTACCGGAAGACGCCACAGGAGTATCCTGGCGACGCCTCGAAACCGGACTACGAGAAGCGGCTACGGGCCGCCTATCCAATCCACCCGGAATTGTTCGACCGGCTCTACAACGATTGGTCGACGCTCGACAAGTTTCAGCGCACGCGCGGTGTTCTGCGGCTGATGGCTTCGGTGATTCACACACTTTGGGAACGCCAGGACCGCGGGCTGTTGATCCTGCCCGCAAGCGTTCCGATGGATGACGACGACGTGGCCGGAGAACTGACGAAGTACCTAGATGATGTGTGGAGGCCGGTGATTGAGCAGGATGTTGACGGCCCCAATTCCATGCCCCTCCGCATGGATCGTGAGAACTCGTTGTTCGGGCAGTATTCGGCGGCCCGTCGTGTTGCGCGAACCCTCTATCTTGGCTCCGCACCCACACAAGAGGCCGCGAACAAGGGCCTCGATGATCGTCAGATCAAGCTGGGGTGTGTGCAGCCCGGAGAATCGTCGGCCCGGTTCGGCGACGCCCTTCGCAAATTGGCCGACCAGGCGACCCATCTGTTTGTGGACGGCAATCGATACTGGCTTTCCACGCGCCCGTCGGTGAACCGAATCGCCGAGGAACGCTCGGAGCGGCTTGACCAGGAGGATGTTTGGGAAGAGATCCGCAAGCGGCTCCGAGAAGAGGCAAAGAGCAAGGGAGAGTTCGTGCGCGTGCAGCCGTGCCCGGCGACGCCCGCTGAGATTCCCGACGAGCCGGAGGCACGACTTATCATTCTCGGTCCCGAGGCTCCACACGATCCTAAGTCCGGCGCGAGCCAGGCAAGGAAACTTGCACAAGCGCTTCTCGATCGGGGAGGCCAAGGACGCAGTTGCGGCAATATGCTGGTTTTCCTGGCGGCGGATAAGTCGCGAGTGACCGATCTGG
>CAZWDD010000670.1:0-1269 GCA_964632345.1 uncultured Solibacteraceae bacterium
CGGTCCTGTTGGGGACAGGTCGGGCGGTGGGTGGGACGGTGGCGGGGCTGTTGTTGCATGAGTGGATCACGACAGGATTGCGGCGGGTTGATCTGCCGCTGCCGGTGCCGATTGTGCTGCAACTGGAGCCGGATTGGCGGCTGTTCGCGTATGCGTCCCTGGTGGCGGCGGTGTGCACGGTGGCTGCAGGGCTGTTGCCGGCGCTGCGGATGAGCCGGGCGGGGATGAGCGAGGGGCTGAAGCAGCGGGAGCATCAGGTGGGCGGGAAGGTGAATCTGCGGCGGGGGCTGGTGGTGGCGCAGGTGGCGGCGTCGATGGTGGTGCTGGTGACGGCGGCGTTGTTTGCGCGGAACCTGACGGAATCGGCGGAGATGGACCCGGGGTTTGACCTGGAGCGGACGCTGTATGTGAGCGTGCGGGTGGTGCCGGAGCGGTATGCGGACGCGACGGCGAAGGGGGCGCTGGTGGAACGGATGGCGGGAGCGATCGGGGCGATGCCGGGGGTGGAGATGGCGGCGGCGACGGCGGTGGTGCCGTTGAACGATGACATTACGAACGGGGGGATGCTGCACAGCGATGTGCGGCCGGAGCCGAAGCGGATTTCGCGTCATGCGAACCGGGTGGGACCAGGGTACTTTGCGACGATGGGCGTGGCGGTGGTGGCGGGGCGGGAGTTTGGGCGAGGGGAGACGCGGGGGGTGATTCTGAACGAGACGCTGGCGCGGGAGCTGTTCGGGAACGCGCCGGCGGTGGGGCACACGGTATCGGGCGGGAATTGGGACGCCGAGGTGGTAGGCGTGGTGCGGGACAGCAAGTATGCGTGGTTCGGGGACCGGGAGCGGCCGGCGATGTTTCATCCGTACGAGATGGAGCGGGAGACGCTGCACTTCATGGTGCGGGCGGGGGTGGATCCGGAGGCGCTCGTGCGGCCGTTGCAGCGGGTGGTGACGGATTTGGATGCGTCGATGGCGGTGGAGGTGAAGCCGATGCGGCGGGCGACGGCGATGGCGCTGTTGCCGAGCCGGGTGGGGGCGGGGCTGTTGGGGGCGATGGGCGTGTTGGGACTGTTGCTGACAGGGATCGGGCTATACGGATTGCTGGCGTACACGGTGGCGCGGCGGGTGCGGGAGATCGGGCTGCGGGTGGCGCTGGGGGCGACGCCGCGGAAGATTCTGCGGCTGGGGTTCGGGGAGGGGGCGTGGCTGGTGGGGATCGGGGTGGGGGGGGGCGTGGTGGTGCACACTCAATACCTCCCGCCCCCGTAGCGCG
>CAZWDD010000670.1:1279-1600 GCA_964632345.1 uncultured Solibacteraceae bacterium
CCGGGCCGGGGGGGTGGCGGTGTTTGTGACGCGGCCGCTGGCGCTGTTCCTGGTGCCGGGACTCTCGACGACGGACCCGGTGAGTTACCTGGGCGTGGTGCTGGTGCTGGCCGTGACGGGGTGGGCGGCGTGCGCGGCGCCGGCGCGGCGGGCGTTGCGGATTGCACCGATGGAGGCGCTGCGGGAGGAGTGACTCCTATTTGAGATGGGCGGCGAGCCAGGCGAGAATTTCGGCCATGTGGTGGCGGTTGTTTTCGCCTTTGAGGATCCAGTGGCCTTCGTCGGGGAAGACCATGAGGCGGGCGGGGATGCCCTGGCGCT
>CAZWDD010000671.1:0-1597 GCA_964632345.1 uncultured Solibacteraceae bacterium
GAAGTCTGCTCCGCTCCATTGTCTCGCGGTAACCCTGGAATCTGCGCCGGAACCAGGGCAGTTCCATGTTGCCGATGAACGCGATCCGCCGGTGGCCGAGGCGTATCAGGTATCCGGTGGCTTCGGCGATGCCGGCGACGTCATCGAAGAAGACGCAGTTGTGAGCCAGTTGCGCCGGTGTCCCGTCCAGATCGTTGCCCAGCAGCGCATAGGGAACGCGCCGCTTGTCGAGCACCTGCAGAAGGTTCGGATAGTGAATGCCGGCGCCCAGCACGCCGTCAATTGCACCCGTCTGTTCCAGCATCCGGGGTAGCGGAATATCGGCCGGCCGTACGCGCGCGCCGTACTCGTAGCGGCAGAAAATCAGGTCGTACCCGCGGCTCTGCAGCGTCCGCTCACAGGAGGCGAGCAGCCGCATGTGGAACGAGTTGATGCTGTCCCGGTTGGCGAGGAGAAACAGAATCGTCCGGGAGGACTGGCTCTTCAACCGGCTCCAGTTGACGTTGCGGCGGTAGTTCAGATCGGCGGCGGCTTTCCGCACGCGCGCCTGCGTCTCGCTGTCGGCATAGCCGCTCTGGTTCAAGACTCGCGAGACGGTAGCGACACTAACCCCGGCGCGCGCGGCGACGTCGCGAATGGTGGACATCAGCCGCCCCAGAGTTCTTTCACCATATGTTCGCCGCCAACGATCGTCGGCCGCTCCGCCCGTCCGTTGTGTTGATAGGTGAGTTGCAGGTGGTTCAGGCCGAGCAGCCAGAGGACGGAGGCGTGAATGTCGTTGACGTGCGCCGGGCGCTCGATGGCGCGCAGCCCGATCTCATCCGTCGCCCCGATGGTCTGGCCGCCGCGGACCCCGCCGCCCGCGAAGAACATCGTGAAACCCCACGGATTGTGATCGCGTCCGTTGCCCTTCTCGTTGAACGGCGTGCGGCCGAATTCGCCGCCCCAGATCACCAGCGTGTCCTGCAACATACCGCGCCGGTCCAGATCCTCCAGCAGGGCCGCCACCGGCTGATCGGACGCTTTGCACCACTTGGCGTGGTTGCCTTCCAGATTCGTGTGGGCGTCCCAGCCGGAGCCGGAACCGCAGTACAACTCCACGAACCGCACGCCCCGCTCCACCAGCCGGCGTGCCAGCAGGCAATTGCGGCCGAATACGGCGGTCTCCGGCTTATCGAGGCCGTAGAGCGACTTCGTCTCCTCGGTCTCGGTGGAAAGGTCCACCACTTCTGGGCCGGATTTCTGCAGTGCGTAGGCCAGTTCAAAGCTGCGGATGCGGGCCTCCAAAGTCGTATCGTCCTCGCGGCCCACGGCGTATTCGCGGTTCTGCGCCTCTAGGAACGCGAGCCGCGCGCGCTGCCGTTCGTCGGTCTGCCCGGGCGGTAGCTTGGTGTTCAGAATCGGGTTCGGTCCCTGGCGGAACAGCGTTCCCTGGTAGACGGCCGGAAGGAAGCCCGAGCCCCAGTTCTTTGCGTTACCGAAGGGCTCGCGCTCATCAATCATGCTGACGAAGGTCGGCAGATTCTTGTTCGCCGTTCCCAATCCATAGGTCACCCAGGCGCCCAACGACGGGCGGCCCGAAAGAATATCTCCCGTA
>CAZWDD010000672.1:0-1596 GCA_964632345.1 uncultured Solibacteraceae bacterium
CGATGGGCGGGCCCTCTTCGATGGTGAGCGTTAGCGGTTTCTCCACATAGACGTCTTTACCGGCGTTCAGTGCGTCGATCGCGGTGGCCGCGTGCCAGTGGTCCGGTGTGGCAATGAGCACCGCGTCGACATTCTTCTGTTCCAGCAGTTTCCGGTGGTCGGCGAAGCCCTTGGCGGCGGTCGCCTTCTGTTGCACTTTGTCGATCTTGGCGCCGTAGATGTCGCAAACGGCGGACACGTCCACCTGATTGCTCTTCTGGAAGACGGTCATGACGTACTCGCCGCGGTCGCCGCAGCCGATGAGGCCGAGTTGAATCCGGTCATTGGCGCCGAGTACGCGCATATAACTGGCGGCCGACATGGCGGCGGCGCCGCGTAATAGGGAACGGCGGTTCATAGGGGCAGGATCTCCTCGCGATCGGGGTTGTACCGCAGGCGTCGCTTCTGCAGATAGGCGATGTTGCCGAGGTGGGACGCGGCGGCCGAGCGGTGGCCGATGTAGACGTCACCATTCGGGAGTTTGCGCGAGCGGCAGCAATCCAGGAAGTTCTCGACGTGGTCGATGGTCTGATCGCGGGGCGATTTGACGACGACGGGGGGCGCGCCACGTTCGGCGGATTGGAACTCAAACTGGCCGCGCGTGATGAGCAGCTTGCCCTCTGTTCCGCAGATTTCCACCGCCGCACCTTTGATGCCGGGGGCGAGAGTGGCTTCGAAGGTCGCTGTCCATTCGCCGGGATACTCCAGCAGGACGTTGATGGTGTCCGGCGCCGTACGGCCGTCCTTGTAGTGGTAGATGCCGCCCGCTGCGCTGGCCGCGATCGGATTGTCCTGGTCCATGAACATATGGACAACGTCGATCCAGTGCGTGAACAGATCGGTAACCTGGCCCCCGCCGAACTCCAGATAGGCGCGGAAGTTCCAGAATCGCTGCGGGTCCCAGTCGCGCCACTTCACGGGGCCGAGGAAGCGCGCCCAGTCGAGATTGGAAGGTTGTTGCGCAAGCCGCTCGGGCGCCTTCTGCAGATGCGCACCGTTGCCATGCCACCAGGTTCGCGCCAGGGTGATTTTGCCAAGCTTCTTCGTATCGAAATACTCGCGCTTGGCCTGGAGGTAGATCTGCCCGGAGCGCTGTTGCATCCCGACCTGGCAGATGCGGTTGTTGACGCGGGCGGCCTTGACGATGGCCGGGCCTTCCTCGATGGTGAGCGTGAGTGGCTTTTCGACGTAGACGTCCTTACCAGCGTTCAATGCGTCAATGGCGCAGCCGGAGTGCCAGTGGTCGGGCGTGGCGATCAGTACCGCGTCGACGTTTTTCGCTGCAAGCAGTTTGCGATGGTCGGTGAAGCCCTGGGCTTTGGTAGCGCTCTGCTGGGCGCGGTCGATGCGGTCACCGTAGATATCGCAGACAGCGGTGACATCGACCTGCGTGGTCTTGATGAACGTGTTCATGACGCCGACGCCGCGGCCGCCACAGCCGATGAGGCCGAGCTGGACACGGTCGTTGGCGCCGAGCACGCGAGAGTAGCTGGCCGCCGTCATGGCGGTGGCCCAATGGAGCGCTCGCCGCCGCGAAATCCCAAGATCTGGCATGGT
>CAZWDD010000673.1:0-1596 GCA_964632345.1 uncultured Solibacteraceae bacterium
CTTTGCCGGTGGCCTCCCGCCACGCCGGCCACGTCCATCCCAACTGCCGCCGCTCATAGTAAAGCTCCCCCCCATGCGGCGGCTTGGTGAAGTCGTAGGATGCCTGCGGGCGGAACAGCTCCCGCTCCACCGGGAACAGGTCGATCACCCGTTTCTGCGACGCGAAGCACGACAACCACTCCCGCTTCTGCTCCCGCTGCTCCGCCGTCAGTTCGATCGTCTCCTCCGCCCGTCCATCCAGAAACGAGTGCGGCACGAAGTCCGCGCCCATCCCGTGATACAGCGGAAACTCCCACACCCCCGGCAGTCCGTGCAGCGCAAACGCCATCGCGTCATGGTCCGGATGCCCACCTTCATAGGCGTGCGTATAGATCCGGTCCGCCCCGAACGCCTCCACGTAGGCGCGAATCCGCGCCCAGTACACCGGCGCCTCCTGGTCCGCCATCTCCAGGCAGTGGTAACGCGCCTCCGGTACCCCCGCCTTGGCCAGCACCGCGCGCACCTCCGCCCGCCGTGCCTCCTTATAGCTCTCCCTCGTTGTATACCCGCACCGCAAGGCGTACTTTACATCCATCGGCGCCGAATCCGTCGCGTGCAGTATCGTCACCTCCTCCGCCCGCGCCGCCAGCACCGAAAAACACCCCAGCGTCTCGTCGTCCGCATGGGCAACCGCTATCAGAATCCGCATCCCGTCATTATCGAACTGCTAAACTCTCGACGTGCGCATCGGCATCACCTGTTATCCCACCTATGGCGGCAGCGGCATCGTCGCTACCGAGCTCGGTCTGGAGCTCGCCAACCGCGGCCACCAGGTGCACTTCATCACCTACGCCAACCCCATCCGCCTCGGCGAACGCCCCGACATCCTCTATCACGAGGTGGAGGTCTCCAACTACCCACTCTTCCAGTACCCTCCCTACTGCCTCGCCCTCGCCTCCCGCATGGCCGAGGTCGCCGAACAGTACGAACTCGACCTCCTCCACGTCCACTACGCCATCCCCCACTCCATCTCCGCCATGCTCGCCCGCGGCATTCTCTCCTCCCGCCGCCGCCTCCCCTTCGTTACCACTCTCCACGGCACCGACATCACTCTCGTCGGCATGGATCGTTCCTACTACCCCATCACCCGCTACTCCATTGAACAGTCCGACGCCGTCACCTCCATTTCCGAAGACCTCCGCCGCCATACCGTCGAAGTCTTCGATGTCTCCCGCCCCATCGAAACCATTCACAACTTCGTCAACACCAGCGTCTACCGCCCCGCCGAGCAGCCCCGCGAAGGCCCCTGCCGTCTCATCCATCTCTCGAACTTTCGCCCGGTCAAACGCGCTCCCGAGTGTATTCGCGTTCTCGCCGAGGTTCGCAAGTCCGCCGATGCCGAACTCTGGATGGTCGGCGACGGTCCCGAACGCGGTGCCGCCGAACGGCTGGCGCACGATCTCGGTGTCATCGGCTCCGTCCGCTTCCTCGGCAAACGCAATGACGTGCCCGCTCTGCTTCGCGAAGCCAACATCCTCCTGATGCCCAGCGAAATGGAGAGCTTCGGCCTCGCCGCACTCGAAGGCATGTCCTCCGGCGTCATCCCCGTCGCTACCA
>CAZWDD010000674.1:0-1593 GCA_964632345.1 uncultured Solibacteraceae bacterium
AAAGCTTGTAATCACAAGCCGCCTGCATTGTGCTCTCCCCTGTATTGCGTTTCGCACACCTGTTTTGTTTTTGAATGACAACTATCATGAAGACAGGCGATTTGACGGTCTGCGAAACTACCTGCGAGGGTATGGGCCGGAGGCAGAGAGAGTAGACTTCGACTGGGATGCACCTCCTTCACCAGTTGAAGTTTCGTCAATCTCTAGTAGGCTTGTTCAAAGCGTGAAAACTTCAGTAATAAATATCCTCAACTCTGAGCAATAGCTTGCGCATTGCGCTTGTATCCTATGAATTCGTCGGGGTGCCTGGCGGGGGTGGGATCGGAACCTATATCCGCAACGCCGCGCGGATGCTGGCCGAGAGGGGGCACGAGGTGCATGTCGTCACGGCCGCCCCGGCTCGGGACGGGGCGGAGCTGTTCCACATCCATGCCGTGGAGGCCACACGGGAGAGCTTCCCGGTCGCCGCAGGTGAGTGCTTCGACAGCCTCTCGGGTCAGATGGCGTTCGATGTGGTGGAGGGCGCGGAGTACTTCGCCGAGACCTCCAGTATCAGACGCAATCATCCGAATGTGCCCGTTTTGGTGAAGCTCCACACCCCAACTTACCTGATCAACCGGCTCCACAACTCCTCCATATCGCGCTCACGCGAGTTGCGTTTCATGTTCGGCGCTATCAGGCGCGGCCAGTTGCCGAGACGACTCCGCAGGCCCGCCTTGCAGGCGACTGATCCCGAATGGCTGACCACGCTAGACGCGGATCTGGTCGTAGGACCTTCACAGGCAATTCTGGACCTGGTGGGGCGAGACTGGGGAATTGATCAAAGCCGCCGCCTCTGCGTTCCGAACGTATTTGTTGCCTCTGAACCTTTGTTGGCTGCTGATCCGTTTTCGCATAGCAACCGGGTGCTGTACGTTGGGCGTCTTGAGGTTCGGAAGGGCGTTCTGGATCTGGCGAGTGCAATCCCACTGGTTTGCCATGCTATGCCCGGTGTCCGTTTTACGATCATCGGTCGATCCCTGCCAATGCCTGCTTCGACTCGCGATGTGAAGTCGGAGATGATCACTCGAATTGGCTCATGGGTCTCGAATGTCGAATTTGTCGACGCTCTGCCACATTCGACGATCCTGGAGCGATACGCCGAGAGCGACCTTTGTGTACTTCCGAGTATCTGGGAGAACTTCCCGAATGTCTGCATGGAGGCTATGGCGGCTGCGCGAGGGGTGATCGGGTCCTCAGCCGGGGGAATGGCGGAGATCATCGAGGCGGGACGGTCCGGGCTTCTGGTTCCTCCTCGCTCGCCCCGTGCCATCGCGAGAGCAATCCTGTCGCTTCTGAGTGATCCCGCGCGGCGCATCGCAATGGGGCGGGCGGCCCGCGAGCGGGTGCTCTCGGCATATGCGCCTGAAACGGTCGGTCCGCTACAGGAAGAATCTTACCGGCGGGCCATCGCTCGTGCCGCGCGGCGCCGGGCGGAAAGTGCCGGGTGAACCAGATGGCGCCTGAGGTGACGGCGATCATCTGCACGCACAACCCGCGCCGGGATCATCTGGGTTCAGCGCTTGCGGCGCTTGCGGCGCAGGTTCTTCCGGA
>CAZWDD010000675.1:0-1585 GCA_964632345.1 uncultured Solibacteraceae bacterium
TCGCCCTCCCCGGCCAGCTCTTCTACAGCACCCAGATCCCCGTCTGCCTCTGGTTTATTGCCCGGGATAAATCCGGCGGGCAACCCTCACCCCGACCCTCTCCCACGGGGAGAGGGAGCAATGCTGCAGAACTCCCCTCTACCTCTGGGAGAGGGGTTGGGGGTGAGGGGCGTTTGCGCGACCGAAGGGGCGAAACGCTATTCATCGACGCCCGCAAACTCGGCACCCTCATCGACCGCGTCCACCGCGAGCTGACCGACGCCGACCTGGAGAAAATCACGAGCACCTACCACGCGTGGCGCGGCGACTCTTCGTACGTTGTTCACGCTTCAGCGTGTTCTTCGACTCCCGCAGACACGCTAAAGCGTGAACAACGTACTTACCAAGACCTCCCCGGCTTCTGCAAATCCGCCACCACCGCCGAGATCGCCGCGCACGGCCACGTCCTCACGCCCGGACGCTACGTCGGTGCCGAGGAAGTCGAAGACGACGGCGACCCCTTCGAGGAAAAGATGCCGCGCCTCGTCGCGGAACTGCACGCCCAGTTCGCCGAGTCCGCGAAACTGGAATCTGCCATCCGGCAAAACCTGAAAGGACTCGGCTATGCCCTCTAAGAAGAGACACGCCACACCCAAGCCCGCCCCGGAACGCCTGTCGCGGGGCAGAGTCCGTGATAGTGCGAGCTTTGCTGCCGCACCGTCAAAACTCAGCCTGCCCGCCGGCTACGCCAGCATGCTGCAGGACATCAAAGCACACCTCCGCAACGCCCGCGTCCGTGCCGTGCTCGCGGCCAATCCCATCGTCATCGAAGCCTACTGGCACACCGGCAAAATCATCCTCCAGCGCCAGAGCGAGTCCACATGGGGAGCCAAAGTCATTGATCGGATGGCGGTGGACTTGCGCGAGGAGTTCCCCGACATGGGCGGGCTAACCACCCGCAACCTGCTCTCCATGAAAATTTTCGCCCGCGAGTTTCCCGACGGCTCAATTGCGAAACAACCTGTTTCGCAATTGCCGTGGGGTCACATCATCCGCCTCATGCAGATGGTCAAAGACCCCGCCGCCCGCGACTTTTACATCCGCGAAGCCATCGCCCACGGCTGGAGCCGCAGCATTTTGGAAATCCAAATCCAAAGCCAGCTCCACCTCCGCGCCGGAAAAGCCGCGAACAATTTCGCCCTCACCATGCCCCCGCGGATTCCGACATGGCGGCGCAGCTCTTCAAAGACCCTTACCTCTTCGACTTCATCGGCACAGCCGACCCGCGCCGCGAGGCCGAGGTGGAGCAGGCACTCATGGATCACATCCAGAGCTTCCTGCTGGAGCTGGGCGCGGGCTTCGCCTTCGTCGGGCGGCGTGTGCATCTCGAAGTCGGCGGCAGCGATTTCTACCTCGATCTCCTCTTCTACCACCTCCGCCTGCGCCGCTACGTCGTCATCGAACTCAAAGCCCGCGCCTTCGAGCCGGGCGATGTCGGCCAGATCAACCTCTACCGCGCCGCCGTGGACGACCTCCTGCGCCACCCCGACGACCAGCCCACCATCGGCCTCCTACTCTGCCGGGGGAAAAACAAACTCGTCGTCGA
>CAZWDD010000676.1:0-1585 GCA_964632345.1 uncultured Solibacteraceae bacterium
CGACATCAGCCCAGCCCTCGGCCTCGAACTTCCCGAAGTGGACGGGCTTGGGATCGTCGCGGAAGTAGTGGTTCTCGAAGTGGCGGTGGCTGCACTGGTGCGCGGCCCAGAACTCGAAGCCCTGCCGGCGCGGGCCGGGCGGCACCCAGCCGGGTTCGCGCTGGCCGCCATCGAGGTGCCACTTGCCGACGAAGCCGGTGCGGTAGCCGTTGTCGCGGAGGATCTCGGCGAAGCTCACCGACTCCTCGCGCAGGCGCAGGTCATTGGCCACCATGCCGTTGCGATGGCAATACTGCCCCGTCAGCAGCACGGCGCGGGCCGGGCAGCAGACCGGGGTGTTGGCGAAGGTGTGGTGGAGCGTCACGCCCTGGCGGGCGAGCGCGTCGATGTGCGGCGTGCGCACCTCGGGATTCCCCAGGCAGCCGACGGCGTGGTAGCGGTGCTGGTCCGGCATCAGGAAGACGATGTTCGGGCGCTTGGGCGCTGCCGCGGCGGCAGCAGCGGCGGATGAGGCGGCGACAAAGGCGCGGCGGGTCAACTTAGGCATTCGGGAACTGGGCCTCCCATTGGGCGAGTTTCTGTTTCAGGCGGGCGGCGATGTCCGGGTAGACGTAGTAGAGGTCGCGGGTTTCGCCGGGATCGTCGAGCAGGTTGTACATGTTGTTGATGGAGCCGTCGAGGACGAACTTCCAGGGGCCGCTACGGACGGCGCGGACGCGCTGATTGGGGCGGTTGATGCGCCAGAAGAGGTCGCGCTCGCGTTCGGGTTGGCGGCCGGCGAGGATGGGGGCCAGATCGATGCCATCGAATGGCTCGGCCGGGGCGGCCTGGACGCCGCAGGCGGCGGCGATGGTGGCGGTGAAGTCCATGGTGATGGCGGCCTGGGTGGAGGTGGATCCGGGCCGGGCGACGCCGGGCCAGCGGACGATGGCCGGGACGCGGATGCCGCCCTCCCACAGCGTGGCCTTGCGGTGGCGGAAGGGGACGTTGTCACTCAACCGTTCGCCGCCGTTGTCGTTGGTGAAGACGACGAGGGTGTTCTTCGCGAGGCCGTTGCGGTCGAGCGCGTCGAGGACGCGGCCGATGGCCGAGTCCATCGATTCGAGCATCGCCTTGTACTCGTCGGGGCGCGTGCCGTCGTACCAGGTCTTGAGGTTGCGCACGGACTGCGGGCGGCCCGGCGCCTGGAACGGCCAGTGGACGGCGTTGAAGGGCACGTAGAGGAAGAACGGGTTCGTTGTGTTGGCGTCGACGAACTTCACGGCGCGGTCGGCGATCATCTCGGTGAGGTAGCCGGGGCGATCGGGGACCTTCTTCAACCCGTCGTAGAGGTCGTAGTTCTTGAAGCGATCCTCCTTGGAATACATGTCGACGTTGCCGCCGGTGAGGCCGAAGTACTCGTCGAAGCCGTGGTGGATGGGGTTGTACTGGACATCGCGGCCGAGGTGCCATTTGCCGTGGATGGCGGTGCGGTAGCCGGCCTTCTTGAGCAGTGACGCGATGGTGGTGTGCTTCGGGAGCAGGACGGTTTCGGTTTCGGTGGGGTTGAGTGCCCATTCAAGAGACTTTCCGTAGCGCTGCTGGT
>CAZWDD010000677.1:0-1583 GCA_964632345.1 uncultured Solibacteraceae bacterium
CCCACCGCAGCGAACGCCGCCAGCATCGCCGCATCCCTCCGCGGGTAGAGCAGACACAGCGTCAACGCCACCATCGCCCCGGGAATCATCGCCCCGAACGGTCCCCCGCCAATGAACCCCCGCAGCCCCCATCCCAGCATCATCGCCACCGCCGGCAACAGGTATTCGTACTTCCGTTTCGCGTTCACCGCAATAGGATACAGCTATAATCCGTAGAAGTGTCAGATTCACATGCCCACAAGGCAAGCTTCAAGGGACTCGCGCTCGGCGCCCTCGGTGTTGTCTTCGGCGACATCGGAACCAGCCCACTTTATACGTTGAAGGAATGTCTTCACGCGGTCGGGCATGAGCGGGCCACACAGGCCGATCTCTACGGCGTTCTCTCTCTCATCTTCTGGGCGCTCACACTCGTCGTCACGGTCAAGTACCTGACCTTCATCATGCGTGCCGATAACCGCGGCGAAGGCGGCGTCTTCGCCCTCCTCGCCCTCGTCCCCGAGCAACTCCGCGGCGCCAAGCCCGGCCACATCTCCGCCGTCGCCCTCTTCGCCGTCATGGGTGCGGCCCTGCTCTATGGCGATGGCATCATCACCCCGGCCATCTCCGTCCTCGGCGCCGTCGAAGGCCTCGCCGTCGCCGACGCCCGCCTGCAGGGCGCCATCGTCCCCATCAGTTGCGTCATCATCATCGGCCTGTTCTCCATCCAAAGCCGCGGCACCGGCGCCGTCGGCAAACTCTTCGGCCCCGTCATGGCCATCTGGTTTACCACCCTCGCCACCCTCGGCATTTACCACATCTCCCACAACCCGGAGATTCTCAGCGCCGTCCTGCCCCACCACGCCGTCGGCTACTTCCTGAACCACGGCTTCTCCGGCCTCCACATTCTCGCCTCCGTCGTCCTCGCCGTCACCGGCGGCGAAGCTCTCTATGACGACATGGGCCACTTCGGCATCAAGCCGATCCGCGCCGTCTGGGTCGGCTTCGTTATGCCCGCCCTCCTGCTCAACTACTTCGGCCAGGGCGCCCACGCACTCCGCGAACCCCACACCATGGACAACCCCTTCTTCGATCTTGTCCCCGCCGGTTGGGCTACTTACGCCCTTGTTGTCCTCTCCTCCGTCGCCGCCATCATCGCTTCCCAGGCCCTCATCTCCGGCGCCTTCTCGCTCACCCGCCAGGCCATGCAACTCGGCTTCTTTCCTCGCGTGCAGATCCGCCACACCGCTCACCAGATGGAAGGCCAGATCTATATCCCGCAGGTCAACTACTTCCTCGCCACCGGCTGCCTGGCAATCGTCATCGCATTCGGCTCCTCCTCCCGCCTCGCCGCCGCCTACGGCATCGCCGTCACCGGCGCCATGGTCATCACCACCGCCATGTTCTTCCTCGTCGTCCGCAAGACATGGAACTGGTCCCGGCCCCGCGCCATTGGCATCCTGCTGCTTTTCCTCGCCCTCGACATTCCCTTCCTTTCCGCCAACCTCGGCAAGTTCTTTGATGGCGGTTGGGTCCCCGTCCTCATCGGCAGTGGCGTGCTCACCATCATGGTCCTCTGGAACCGCGGCCGCACCCTCATCGCCCAT
>CAZWDD010000678.1:0-1580 GCA_964632345.1 uncultured Solibacteraceae bacterium
AGATGGCGAAGATGATCAATCACGGGTCGGGGCGCGTGCGGTTGGAGTTCCTGGTGCCGTCGCGCGGGTTGATCGGGATTCGCGGAGAGCTGCTGACCGAGACGCGCGGCACGGCGATTTTGAACTCGCTGTTCCATGGCTATATCGAGTGGCAGGGCGACATTGAGAGCCGGCCGACGGGGGCGTTGATCGCCGACCGGGCGGGTAAGACGACGCCGCATGCGATTGAGAACCTGCAGGAACGCGGGACGATCTTCGTGCAGCCGATGACGGAGGTCTATGAGGGCCAGATTGTCGGGGAAAATGCGCGGAACAACGACCTGGATGTGAATATCGTCCGGGAGAAAAAGCTGACGAACATGCGTTCCTCGAGCGCCGATGACGCGGTGCGGATTGTGCCGCCGCGGGTGCTGAATCTGGAGCAGGCGATTGAGTTCATCAAAGACGATGAGTTCGTTGAGGTGACGCCGCAATCGATCCGTCTGCGGAAGAAGATCTTGAAGGCCAATCAGCGATAACGGACGGTTTGGTACGCTAACGGCGATGCTTACTCGCCGAAAAATGTTCCCCGTTCTGGCCGGTGCGGTGGCTGCCGCTCAGGCGGCCGCCCAGACCGCGAAGAAGCGCCCGAACATCCTCTTCATCATGTCGGACGATCATGCTTCGCACGCCATCAGCGCGTATGGGAGCCGGATCAACAAGACGCCGCACATCGACCGTCTGGCGAAGGAGGGGATGCGGTTTTTGAACTGCTTCGTCACCAACTCTATCTGCACGCCGAGCCGGGGCGTGATCATGACGGGGCTGTACTCGCATCTGAGCGGGATCAAGACGCTGGCGGATCAGATTGATCCGGCGGCGCCGAACGTGGCGAAGTATCTGCAGGCGGCGGGATACCAGACGGCGATGATCGGCAAGTGGCATCTGGGGACGAATCCAACGGGATTTGACTACTGGAAGGTTCTGCCGGGGCAGGGGCTTTACAACGATCCGTTCTTCATCGAGATGAACGGAGAACGGAAGCGGTACACGGGTTACTGCACGGACCTGATCGGCGACTTCACACTGGACTGGCTGAAGCAGCGGGACCGGAACAAGCCGTTCTTCCTGATGTCGCACCACAAGGCGCCGCACCGGGAGTGGACGCCGGGGCCAAAGTACAAGGACCTGTTCAAGGACGTGGAGATTCCGGAGCCGGACAACCTATACGACGAGCATAAGGGGCGCGCGGGAGCGGCGGAGCGGAGCCGGATGCGCGTGGGTCAGGACCATACGAAGACCGATTTGAAGATGGACCCGCCGCCGGGACTGGAGGGGAATGCGCTGCGGAAGTGGGCGTATCAGGTCTACATCAAGGACTACTTGCGGTGTGTGCAGTCGGTGGACGATAACGTTGGGCGGGTGCTGGATTATCTGGAGCAGGACGGGATTGCGAACGAGACCATTGTGATTTATAACTCCGATCAGGGGTTCTTTCTGGGCGACCACGGTTGGTACGACAAGCGGTTCATGTATGAAGAGTGCCTGCGCGCGCCGCTGCTGGTGCGGTGGCCGGGGCACACGAAACCGGGTGCGGTGAA
>CAZWDD010000679.1:0-1576 GCA_964632345.1 uncultured Solibacteraceae bacterium
ATACGCTTAGCATCGCATGGGCCCGGCCGTCCCCCTACCGCCGCTCGTACGCAAACACCCGCTTCCCCGTCCGATCGATGTACGCCACCTTCGTCTCGGACACCAGCACCGCCGCCAGCCCGTTCACAAACGGGGTCGCCTCCCGGAACGGACCGGCAATCGCCGTCCGCCCCTCCCGATCGATATAGTACGCCCCCCGCCCCGCATTCACCATCGCCCGCCCATCGGAGAACGGCTCCGCCTCCGCAAACTGAGGCGCAATCACCATCCGCCCGCCGCGATCCACATATCCCCACTTCTCCCCCACCAGCACCGCCGCCAGCCCCTCGCGA
Organism: uncultured Solibacteraceae bacterium; assembly: GCA_964632345.1. Taxonomy (GTDB): domain Bacteria; phylum Acidobacteriota; class Terriglobia; order Bryobacterales; family Bryobacteraceae. The sequence goes on from CAZWDD010000679.1 coordinate 333, forward strand.
AACGGCTTCACCCGTGCAAACTGAGGCGGAATCACCATCGCCCCGTCCGGACCGACGAAACCCCATCGCCCTCCCTCGCGCACCGCCCCCAGCCCCTCTTGAAAGTCCTGCGCCGACTCATATCGCGGTTCAATGACGTAACGTCCCGTCCGGCCAATATAGCCCGTGCGGCACGGCGCCACCGCGTCCTCCGGCGCTCCCCCGCAGGAGCTTGGATATCCGCTCGTCGGGCTCCCGTCCCGTTGGCCATCTGGCCTGGCGATGTGGCAGTAGCCGTCCTCCACCGCCACCGCAAGCCCCTCACGAAACGGCCCCACCCCGGCAAACACCGGCCGGATCGCCACCTCCCCCGCGGCATTCAGGAAACCCCGCAGCCCCGGATAGTCGCGATAGACCATGGGCGGCGGAGACAGTTTCCGGATACCCGGCTTCCCCTGCGCTTCAAACGCCGCCAACCCCTCCGAGAAATCTCCCACCCCCATCCGCTCCCACGTCGCCACCACCCTCCCGGACCGGTCCACCAGCACCGGCCTCGGCTCGCTCGCCCCGCCCTCTCCGTGCTCCGCTACCCACGCAAAACCCCCAACGAATCGCCCCGCCGTCCACAGCTTCCGCCGGATCACCCACTTTCCCGTCTCGTCCACATACCCCAGGCCCGACACCGCCGCCAGCCCTTCCGAGAAGTCTCCCACCTCCTCGATCCGCGCCTCAATTTTCGCCGGAATCACCACCCTCCCCTTGCTGTCGATGAACCCCACCCGTCCGTTCCGTTCAAACGCAAACAGCTTTGACGCCGCCCCCGGCTGCTTCGCCCACAACCGCCGCGCGTCCACCATCGTGCACGCCTCCGCCGTCACCGCCGCCAGCACCAGAACAGCCACAGCATTTCGCCCTGCCATACCGGCCACTATACCCCGCCCGCCGCCCCACCACCCGCGCAGTTCCGGATCGACAGGCAGAGGTGCCGTCCTGCCAGCTGGCACCGTCACCGCAGCTTCCCGTTATCGAGATCGTGTGCCGCGCAGCTCAGTCTCCCGTCTATTCGACCAGCGGAAGCACCACGGGGATCTCACTGCCGCATTTTCTGCCAATGACAACTTTCTTTGGGGGAATCTGCGAGTTCATCCGACAAGCCTAACGTGAGTGCGTCGCATGTAGGCGATCTTCTTTCGCTGCCGCGCGAGCCCCACGGCTCGCCCATGGCCCTTGGCGCGGTATCCCGCATCGCCTCCCCGAAGAGGCTG
>CAZWDD010000680.1:0-1564 GCA_964632345.1 uncultured Solibacteraceae bacterium
CAGATCCGCCAAGCAAGCAACCCGCTTTTCCGCGGCTGCCGCATAGCAGACGTGGAGAATCATGCCCGTAGTGATCGACGCTGCGGCATCCTGCCAGTACCGTTCCTGCGGGCTGTCCTCGCCGGTGCGGACGATCATGTCGGCGACGTTCTGCGCATCGGAGACGTCGCGAGGCGTGCCGATGCGAACTTCGGCCAGCGGATTGAACCGACTGCCGTTGGCCTGCTCCACGGGTGAGAACTTGAAACAGAGATGGCCGCTCTTCGCGCGATAGCCAGCGGTCTTGGCCCAGTTCTCGCCCTTGATGTCATAGATGACGGCGCTCTCGCTCCAGGCCAGCAGCGTCGGAATCACGAGGCCGACGCCTTTGCCGGATCGTGTGGGCGCAAAGGCGAGCACGTGCTCTGGGCCGTTGTGACGGAGATAGTAGAGCCGCTTGGCGTGCTCGTCGAAGTAGCCGCCGACATAGACGCCTTGGGGATTGGCCAGCAGGCCGGTGGCGCGGACATCCTCTGAACTGGCCCACTTCGCGGAGCCATGGATGTCTTCCGCGTTCAGAGAGAGCTTGCGGGTGCGGCGAATGTTCAGCGCGTAGACGAGCACCAGCGCTACAGTCGATGCGCCGACAACGATGAGCGCTCCGCCGAGGATCGGCAGGCGGATCTCGGGCTGCGGCGAACTGCCGTGTTTCCATACCCAGAAGCCCCAGGCAAATGGTTGATAGACGGCGAATGTCTCGGTGCGAAAGATCGGCGTGCCAAGCGCTGCTTGGTGTTGGAAACGCCAGGCAATGAACTGCGTTGCTGCAACGTTCGCGCCCAGGAGTAGCAGCAGCCCGAAGATCAGCGCCGACCAGTTGTAGCCGCCAAGGTGCTTGGGGTCCTTCGGCGTCCGGTAGATTTCGGGTGGGCGCTGGCTCCACATGGCGGCATCACCTTCCGAGTTCCTTCCCGCGTGCCTTGGGTTCGCGCGCCTTCAACATCGCCTGGTTGTTCGCATATTGAATCTGCACGGCCTGGCCGATGCCAGGAACCGAAGCAAACGCGTCCTTTGGATGAGCGACCGCGACGCTAGGGGTGAGTTGCTGAATCACGTGCCCTTCGGTCGCGCCGATCACGGTGCCTCGATAGATGCCGCTCTCGGTTTGCACGGGCTGCAGTTGCGCGCCCTTACCGAGCTTCTCTTCGATCAGCGCCTTGGCCTGGTCGAGTGTGCCGGTTCCGCTCTTTCCGATGTCGTTGTCGAGAATTCGCTCTTGCTGGATGCGGGCGTCACCAAGTCGGTCTGGACCGGTCTTACCGGCGGCCGGTGTGACGCTGCGATGCTCGGTGGCGGTTGGCTTTTCTGTGATGTCCACCGTGCCGGAGCCCTTTTCGTACTGCGCAACAAACTCGGACGTCTCGCGGCGGGCGCCTTCTTCGCCAGGTCCATCGCCGGTCCGCGTTGACCGGCCGGAGGCAGGAACCCCACGGGCAGCGATGCCTTGCGGATTCGCGCGGTCGGGCGGCGTCTGCTCGTCACCCTTTTCCCGGCCGCCCGCCAGCGCGGCGGCGGCGCGGTTCTC
>CAZWDD010000681.1:0-1559 GCA_964632345.1 uncultured Solibacteraceae bacterium
CGGCGTGGTGCAAGTAAACGTCCGTGTGCCAATGGAAATCGGCATGGGAGAGAACATTGAAGTGGTGGTCGAAGTGAATGGAGTTAGCTCTCCACCTGTAGCGACATTAGTCATTCAGTGAGTCGTGTGATTAGCCATTCGAGCCAAGCGCCACACGAGCAGTGACATGCCGGTATATCTGCATGCAGAGCCTGTTGCTCCATTCTGGACGCGGCCTTCTCCGGTTTGTGTCTACGACCTTGAGACACTCAGCCAGGTAGTTTGCTGACCCTTTTTTCCTGGGTCCGGCGGTTTGTTGCTCCAGACCTCCGGTTGGCGTTCGGGCGCGCGCGGCGCGTTGCGGACGAAACGTACCGGGTGACCCTATTGGGCTGCAGCGAGTAGGACCCGGCGCTGCCGCCTTATCAACGAGGTCTGATCGGAGTGAGCTATCGCCGGAGTTATCAGGCCGAGGATCGTCTGGGAGGGGACGGCTGTAATCACGGAGGCGGCAGGGGTATGCGCCGTCGGATTCGTGTACGGGGCGGGCGGGAATCGCGACCGATGATTGCGCCTTCGGTGGGATAGGTGCGGCCTTAGCCTGCCAGGATGTAACGGAGGCGATTGGCGATGGTAAGGACCAGGAGGGCGGCCATGGCGGGGGCGAGGAGCGGGTGGGGGATTCCGCCGAAGGCGAGCCAGGTGCCGAGGGCGCCTTGGAGGAGGGCGCGATCGCTTTTGCCCATGGGGCCGTCGTTGCGGCGGGAGCCGGTGAGCGCCTGGCCGGTGACGCTGGTGAACTCGGTGAGGGCGGCGAGCAGGGCCACGATGGCGACCCAGAGCGGGCTCCAGCCGGGGAGATAGGCGAAGGGCAGGAGCAGGGCGGCGTCGGCGACCACGTCCGTCAATTCGTTGAGCACCGCGCCGAGGCGGGAGGCCTGGCCGTGTTCGCGGGCCAACATGCCGTCGATGGCGTTGCAGGCCATGCGGAGGAAGAGCCAGACGGGTAGCGCGGCCCAGGGGCCGCCGCGGAACGCGAGATGGAAGCCAAGGGCCACGGAGATGAGACAGGTCAGCACCGTCACCTGGTTGGCCGTGACGCCGAGGCGGGCCAGACGCGACACCAGTGGGCGGAGCAGGCGCTGGAAGGCCGGCTTCAACTGGTAGACGCTGGGCATTCGCTAGAGCTGAGAGAAGGCGGCCATGGCGGCGAGTTTGTCGCGGGCGGCGCCGGAATCAATAGAGGCGGCGGCGCGGGCGACGGCGGTGTCGAGATCGTCACAGGCGCCGGCGACGAGGAGGCCGGCGGCGGCGTTCATGACGACGATGTCTCGTTTGGGGCCGGGGGCGCCGGCGAGGATGTCGCGGGTGATGGCGGCGTTGGCAAAGCGGTCGCCGCCGCGGAGATCGTCGAGGGAGGCGCGCTTGAGGCCGAAGTCGCGGGGCTGCCAGTACTCCTTGGTGTAGCTGCCGTCCTGGACGCGCCAGACGGTGGTGGAGCCGGAGAGGGTGATTTCGTCGAGGCCGTCGGAGCCGTGGACGAGGAATTGGCGGCCGGTTTCGAGCTGGGCGAGGGCGGC
>CAZWDD010000682.1:0-1547 GCA_964632345.1 uncultured Solibacteraceae bacterium
GGCGGCGGCTGAGGGTTCGGGTCAGGCGAAGTGATTGACCGGGCCCTGGCCGCCGGCGTTGTCTGATTCTGGCGGCGGCGGCTGAGGGTTCGGGTCAGGCGAAGTGATTGACCGGGCCCTGGCCGCCGGCGTTGTCTGATTCTGGCGGCGGCGGCTGAGGGTTCGGGTCAGGCGAAGTGATTGACCGGGCCCTGGCCGCCGCCGAGGCCCGGATTCGACTTTATGGCCTCGGCGATGAAGCGCTTGGCCTGGGCGACGGCCTCGGGGAGCGGTTCGCCGCGGGCGAGGAGGGCGGTGATGGCGGCCGAGTAGGTGCAGCCGGTGCCGTGGGTGTGGGGCGTGTCGAGGCGGTCGGCGTGGAACCACTCGGCGGAGTGGCGGGTGACGAGGAGATCGCTGGCGCGGCCGGCGAGGTGGCCACCCTTGACGAGGACGGCGCGGGGGCCGAGGTCAAGGAGGCGGGAGGCGGCTTCGGCCATCTGCGATTCGGTTTCGACGGGTAGGCCGGTGAGGGCGGCGGCTTCGTGGAGGTTGGGGGTGAGGAGGAGGGCGCGAGGGAAGAGCTCGGTGCGGAGGGCATCGGCGGCCTCGGCGGCGATGAGGGGGGCGCCGTGTTTGCTGATCATAACGGGGTCGACGACGAGGGGGAGTCCGTGGAGAGCGGCGGCGACGGTGCGGATGATGGCGGCGTTGCCGAGGGCGCCGGTTTTGACGGCGGCGGGGGGAATGTCGGAGACGACGGCGTCGATCTGCTCGCGGACGAGGTCAGGAGAGAGGAGTTCGACGCGGGAGACGGAGCGGGTGTTCTGGACGGTGATGAGTGTGATTACGGCTTCGCCGTAGACGCGGAAGCGATGGAAGGTTTTGAGGTCGGCCTGGATACCGGCGCCGCCGCTGGGATCCGAGCCGGCGACGGAGAGGGCCACAGGCATCATGGGAAGTTGAGGCGAGGGAGTTCGGTGCGGCCGACGCCGTTGGCGATCTCCACGAGGACGGACCCCACTATTGTCGCATCGCCGGAGACGGGGAAGGCGGCGCGGAGGCGGAAGACGCCGCCGAGGGAGGAGCGGTCAAAGTAGGACCGGAAGATTTCGGGGATGTTGGCGGTGATGACGCCGCCGAGGGGGTTGCCGGAGCGATCGAAGAAGCGGAAGTTGAGGGAGCCGGCGGCGCGGGTGTTATCGAAGCCGGTGAGGTCGATTTCGAGGGTGGAGCCGTTGCGGCGGGCGGAGGAGGAGTCGATGGCGACGATGGCGGGGGCGAAGTTGTAGGTTTCGACGGCGAGGGAGGAGGGTGTGGCGGCTTCGAGGCGGAGGGAGCCGGCGGTGGTGCCGGTTTGGATGATGGTGTCTGGAGCGCCGTTGAAGGAGGCGTCGCGGCTGCCGGCGGCGACCTGGAACTCGATTTCGCGGCTGCCGTTGGGGAACAGGACGGCGGGGTCATCGACGGCACCGGAGAAGATGGCGCGGAGGGTGCCGGAGACGGGGACGGCGGCGGGTTCGTCGAATTCGAGGCGGATGCGGAGCTGCTGGCCATTGACGGGAGCG
>CAZWDD010000683.1:0-1545 GCA_964632345.1 uncultured Solibacteraceae bacterium
GTAAGACTTGCGCCACTTTTTGAGCGGTTGTTCGTCTTCTGATTCCCGCTCGACGTAGTTTCCGCAGGCGTGGCAGAGATACATACCAACTCGCCGAACAAGGCGCTGATGGCAACGCCGCTTCGCGCGTTGCCCGGATTCGGAGTCTGTTTTGCGGCGTGCCATAGCTCAGTCGTTGGCCCAATCATCGGACGCGCTGCCGTCATAGCAGCCGCACGGGACCGGATCGGGAAGTTCATCGAACAGCTTCATTTGCTGCTCATCGGCTTTCACAAGGTCGGACCAGCGCCAGTTGCGCCCGAGTCCGATAGCCGTTGTTGCCGTCGTCGCGTTGCTCTCCATCGCCACGGCGCGAGCGAATAGGTCAGGGTGAGTTTTGGCGAGACTCAGAACCTCGCCACGCTTGGAGGCCGGACAGAACCAGCAGGCAGACTTAGCGGGCCGGAATCCAGCGGCTTCCACAGTCGCCACGCATTCACGCCGACGCCATCCCCACTCGACGAGCGGGTAGGCCACCATGAACCGCTTGTCATCGTGGTTCTTTACTCGGTGCGATTCTCCGGCGTCGTAGCCGATGAGCTTCACCACTTTCCCGCCATCCGCCCAGGCATCTAGCGCGGGTTTCCATTGCTTCAGGTATCGCTCTTGAGGCCGGACCTTGTATTTGTCCGAGCACGAGCGAAAGCCAAAGGCCAGAGACGGCAGCGTGTTAGCCGCTAGCACCTCTTGCTCTAGCGTTTGACGTTCCTCTCGCACTGTGACGACTGGCGGCATGTCGTGAGCTTCCAGCCATGCAGAGAAGTCAGCCACAAAGCGGAGGGTTTCCGGCAGTTCGCCGCCCGTGTCCGCGAACATGATCAGATCAGGGCGGACCTTTCGCCTCGCCATCTCGATGAGCATGGCGGCGCTATTCGTGCCACCACCAAACGACACCACCAAGGGCCAACAAGGCGGTGATGCCAATGACTGCCGCGTTGGAGTCATTGGCGAAGCGGAGCTGGAGGGCGCGGCATTCATGGCATACCTTGGTCGTTCTCCAAAGCGCCGACACGGCGAGCGTAGCCCATGTATGCCGAGACTTTCATGACCTTCCGAGCTTGTCGCTCAGCGTCCTGCCAGTCATGCGGCAGAGCACCGCAATTCTCCAGCATTCGCACCACGCCCATGAGGTCATTCAGTTCTGCGACGATCTTGTCGCGGTTCGTTGGTCCCGTCGTGCCTCGCGGCCCGTTGGGATCGAGCGTTACTTGGTCATCGAGACCGAAGCGAAGCGCCTTGTGGATTTCTTTGGAGACTTCGCCGCATTCTTCGGCGGCACAGGTTAAGATGTGTTCGAGGTAGTTCATCATCGTGGGTCAAAAATTGGAGAACAAACCTACTGCTGGCAACGGGCCGTAGGCAGTGGGTCTGTGATTGCGGTGTCCTCTCCGGCCCGTGCCAGAGTAGGAGCGTTCTGTGTTTGAGCGCATGGCTCGCAGATGTCTCGACCTGGCAGCGCCCACGGCTGCAAGCAGATGCGGCAGCATTCCGTTGGGCGGCGGCCTG
>CAZWDD010000684.1:0-1544 GCA_964632345.1 uncultured Solibacteraceae bacterium
AGATGGAGTTTTGATACGGTTTTGATACGGTGTCTATTCGCGATGGCGATCCAATCGCGAGTTGGCCGGGCCGCCCCGCGCGTCCTGTTCCCCGCCCCAAAAAATAATTCGCCCCCCTGTGGCTAAACACACGATTTTCCGGTCTTAGCTATCGGCAGACGGTGATTCAGGCTCACCGATGGCATCCCATCCCCCCGACAACCCGGCCGCAACCCTCTGGACCCTGGGCCGCAGCATGACCCATCCCTTCCATGCCGAGGTCACCGCCTTCTTCGAAGAGCGCCGCCAGGAGATCTACGCCTACCTCGTCACCCTCGGCATCCGCCCCGACGAAGCCCAGGAGCATACCAATGAAGCCTTCCTCCGCTACTACGCCGCCCTCCGCTCCGGAACCTCCATCCAGAATCCCCGCGCCTGGGTCTACGCAGTCGCCCACAATCTCGCCATGACCCGCCACGCCGAAACCGACGCGGCCACCCTCCCCTTCGACCTCCCCGCCATCACCACCCAAACCCCCGAAACCCTCGCCCTCGAACAGGAACGCCTCACCCATCTCCACCGCGCCATCGAAAACCTCTCGCCCCAGCAACGCCACTGCCTCCACCTCCGTGCCGACGGCCTCCGCTACCGCGAAATCGCCGCCATCATCGGCATCAACCCCAGCACCGTCGGCGAACTGCTCCATCGCGCCGTCAAACGCCTCCGCAAGGCTTTATATGAGTAGCCCCCTCTCCAAACATCCCGAAGACCTCGACCTGCTCCGGCTGCTCGACGGAGAACTCCCCAGCGCCCAGGCCAAAACCATCCAGCGCCATCTCGAAACCTGCTGGCACTGCCGCACAGAACGCAACGAGTTGCAGGCGTCCATCGATGCCTTCGTCCGCTACCGCGAACGCATCCTCCTGCCCCACCTCCCGCCTCCCCCCCGCCGCTGGCCGGAGCTCTCCGAACTCCTCGCCGACTGGGACGCCACCAACCAACCCGCCCCCGTTCGCGCCTGGCACGTCTGGCGCCTCGCCGCCGCCGGCGTCTTAGGACTCGCCGTCCTGGCCGCCAGCCTCCTCCTCCGCCAACCAAACGCCCCCGTCCCGTTCGCTGCCCCTCCCGCCCCGGCCGCCGTCCGCCAAGCCACCACCACCATCACCCCGAAAGCCCCCACTCCCACCGCTCCCCCGAAGCCCACCCTCTCCCTCCTCTCCACCGAAGTCGCCGTCTGGCAAGCCCTCCACGCCGCCCACGCTGACCTCGGCGAGCCCATCGAAGTCGTCCCCTCCAGTCACGAAATCCTCGTCCGCGCCACCGCCCTCGATCCCGCCCGCGCCGAAACCCTCCGCCAAGCCCTCGCCCCCCTCCCCGCCGTCCGCTTCGTCGAAACCGCCGCCCCCCAACCCGAAAACCCGACGGCCAACCCATCTCCCACCGAAGCCACTACCCCACGGCCCATGCTCTTCGCTACCCGCCTCCGCGAACAACTCGGTACGGACGCCGCCCGCGAAACCTTCGCCTACACCGCCTTCGACCTGGGCGAAGCCATCACCGCCCGG
>CAZWDD010000685.1:0-1532 GCA_964632345.1 uncultured Solibacteraceae bacterium
AAGGCAGGTTTTCCTCGAGGTCGTCGAAGGTGAGGTAGCCTTGGTCTTTGGAAAGTTTGACGAGTTCGCGCGTCTTTTCGGCGACGAATTTCTCGAGATCGACGACGGGGGCGGTCTCGGGGGCGGTGTCCTTGACGCCGTTCTTGGCGGGCGCCGGTTGGGCCGGGGCGGCGGCTTTCGCGGTGTCTTTGGCCGCGGGTTTGGGCGCCGGTTTTTTCGGGGCTGGTTGGGGCGCGGGCTTTTTGGCCGCCGGTTTTGGGGCCGGCGTTTTTTTCGCCGCAGGCTTTTTCCCGGCGACCGGCTGGGCCTTTTTCGGCGGGGCCTTGCGGAGAGGCTTCTTCGGTTTGGAGAATTTGACGGGCTTCTTCTTCGGTTTGGTGGCCATACGGTGTCGGAGTGTCGCGCGGGGCGCGGACGGCTGTGGAGCGCCCCGCCGGAGTGATGTCAATGCGACCCGCCAATGTGCCCTATGTCCTTCATGATGTCAACAACCTCGGCCTGCAGGCGGGCCACCTCGGCGGCGGGCAGTCCGCTTTGGCGGAGGCGGGCGGTGAGGCTGGCGCGGCGGGTTTCCAGTAATTGGCGGCGGAGGTTGAGGAGGGTTTCGCGGGCGATGGCGGCGGGGTCGGCGGGGGGGCGTCCGAGCAGAAGGGCGGCGAGGATGGATTGGGCTTCGGGCGACTGGGCGGCGAGGAAGGCCTGGGTGGCGGCGGGGTCGGCGGGGTCGAAGTTGGCGGCGAGGCCTTTTTGCAGGAGACCGAGGCCGGGGCGGCCGGCGAGGACGGTGGTGTCCTGTGCGGCGAGCCAGCGGCGGGTCTCGGGGCAGACGAGCGTGGCGTGGAGGAGGAGGCGGATGGTGGTGTCGGGCGCTTCGGCGGCGGGGGTGTCGTCGGGTTCGTCCGGTTCGGGTTCGGGTGCGGCGGCGGTTTTTTTCGGAATGGCGTCGAGGAAGGCCGACGGGGAAATGGCGAGGCGCGGTCCGAGGCGGGCCGCGAGGGATTCGCGGGCCACGGCATCCGGGAGGTGGGCGGCGAAGCCGGCGAGTTTGCGGACGAGGGCGGCCTTGGCCGGGGCGTTGTCGAGTTTGCCGGCGGACGCGGCTTCATCGAGGGCGAAGTCGAAGTAGTCGGGGGCTTGATCGACAAGCGTGCGGAAGGCCTCCGCGCCGTTTTTCCGGATGAGCGAATCGGGATCCTCACCGGCGGGGAGCGGGGCGACACGCACGCCGAAACCGGCGGCGAGGAGGATGGGCAACGATCGCTCGACGGCGGTGCGGCCGGCGCGGTCGGAATCGAAGCAGAGCACGGCGGTGTCGGCGTAGCGTTTGAGCAGGCGGGCCTGCGCGGGGGTGAAGGCGGTGCCTTGCGGGGCGACGACGTTTTGCAGTCCGCTCTCGAACACGCGGATGAGGTCGAGTTGTCCTTCGCAGACGATGGCGAGGCCGGCGTCGGCCAGCGGACGGCGCGCTTTGTCGAGTCCGTAGAGCGCGCGGCCTTTGCTGAAGAGCGGGGTCTCGGGCGAGTTGACGTATT
>CAZWDD010000686.1:0-1530 GCA_964632345.1 uncultured Solibacteraceae bacterium
CCCGCTGGCGCCGGCCGATCCGTTGCCGGTGCCACGGCGGCAGGTGGACGCGACTCGGAGAGGTGCGGCGGAACCTGCCTTGCAGCGGCGGGGAAAGGAACAGACTGCGCTTCCGCCGGGGACCCCTGTGGTCCGGACCGCGGTAGCCATCGAGCCTCGCGACGGCAAACTCTTCGTGTTTCTACCGCCCGTGGGATCGGCCGGCGAGTATGTGGAACTGGTGGCCGCGATTGAAGACACAGCGGCCAGTCTGCAGATGCCGGTGCTGTTGGAGGGCTACACGCCTCCGCCGGATTCGCGACTGCGGAGCATGAAGGTGACACCGGACCCTGGTGTGATTGAAGTGAACACGGATCCGGCGGCGTCATGGCGGGAATTGGTGGAGAAGACGACGATCCTCTACGAGGAAGCAAGGCTGGCGCGGCTGGGGACCGAGAAGTTCATGCTGGACGGCCGCCACACGGGGACGGGCGGCGGAAATCATGTGGTACTGGGCGGACCGGCCGCGGCGGATTCGCCTTTCCTGCGCCGGCCGGATCTGCTGCGCAGCCTGTTGGGCTTCTGGCTGAATCATCCGTCTTTGTCGTATCTGTTTTCCGGCGTCTTCATTGGGCCGACCAGCCAGGCGCCGCGCGTCGATGAGGGGCGCGCGGACGCCGTTTATGAACTGGAAATCGCGTTCCAATTGGTGGAGGAGAACCGCTCCTGTCCGCCGTGGTTGACGGACCGGATCTTTCGCAACCTGCTGGTGGATGTGACGGGAAACACCCACCGGGCCGAGTTCTGCATCGATAAGCTGTATTCGCCGGACAGCGTCACGGGGCGGTTGGGACTATTGGAGTTGCGCGCGTTTGAAATGCCTCCGCACGCGCGGATGAGCCTGGCGCAACAGTTGCTGGTGCGGACCTTAATCGCCTGGTTCTGGCGGGAGCCGTTCCTGGAAAGGCCGATCCGGTGGGGGACGCGGCTTCACGACCGCTACCTGTTGCCCTACTTCGTGGAGCGGGACTTCGGCGAAGTGATCGAGCGGGTAAGGCGGGCCGGATACGCGATGGATGCGGCCTGGTTCGCGCCGCATGTGGAGTTCCGGTTCCCTGTGTATGGGAGGGTGAACTACGACGGCGTCGAGATCGAGCTGCGGCAGGCGATTGAACCGTGGTACGTGCTCGGGGAAGAGCCGGCTGGGGGCGGTACGACGCGCTTTGTGGATTCGTCGGTCGAACGGATGCAGGTGCGGGTCCGCGGATTGACCGTGGAGCATCGGATCGTAACGTGCAACGGGCGGCGGTTGCCGCTGCAGCCGACCGGAGTTCATGGGGAGTACGTGTGCGGGGTTCGCTTCCGCGCCTGGCAGCCGCCGCGCTGCCTGCATCCAACGATTCCCGTACATACGCCCCTGGTTTTCGACCTTCTGGCCCTGCCGGCGGGTCGTTCGATCGGTGGGTGTACGTACTATCCGGGGCACCCGGGCGGGAGGAACTATGAGACCTTTGCGGTAAACTCAAATGAAGCGGAAGCGCGACGGATGGC
>CAZWDD010000687.1:0-1527 GCA_964632345.1 uncultured Solibacteraceae bacterium
GTTCGGCGGGGGAGAGGGGCTGGTTGCCGGGGGGCATTTTGAGGGGGCCGGCGTGGGTGACGACCTGGAAGAGAAGGCTGCCAGCAGCATTGCCGGGGAGGACGGCGGGGCCGCGATTGCCGCCCTTGCGGAGGGAATCGGGGGTGCGGAGATCGAGGCCGGACATCTGCGCGGCGCCATGGCAGCCGAGGCATTTGGAGTCGAGGAGGCGGCGGGCGGCGTCCGGCTGGGCGGCGAGCGAGAGAGTGAGCGCGGCGGCGAGGAGGAGCTTAGTCGTCATTGCGGCCACCGCCGCCGGCGAAGCGGAGGAGGATATTGAGCGCGGCCACGAAGATGTTGAAGACGCCGGCGAAGAGGGCGAGGGCGCCGGGGATGGGGGAGTCGGCATCGGGAGAGTTGAGGACGCCGCTGGTGGAACTGACGAGGGCGACGACACCCATGATGCCGATGCCGGCGCTGATGAGCATGCCGAGCCAGCCGATGTTCATGAAGCTGTTGAGAACGACGGCGGCCATGATGGAGACGAACATGCCGATCATGAGGCCGCGGGGTGCGGAGAAGGTGCGGCCGGAGAAGAAGACGTAGCCGGTGATGGCGAGGAAGACGATGGCGGTGATGCCGAGCGCGGCGGTGATCATGTCCGGGGCGACGCGCGCGGCGTAGAAGAGGATGGGGGAGAGGATGATGCCAGCGAGGAAGCCGTCGGCAAAGAGGGCGAGGATGCCGAGGAGGGCGTTGTGGCGGACGCTCATGGCGATATAGGGGATGGCGTTGAGGGCGACGATGGCGACGATCCAGCCCATCCAGCCGGAGAAGAAGCGGGCGAGGGTTTCCGAGGAAGCGCCGATGGAGCCGCCGGCCAAGGCCGAGACGACGGCGAGGCCGAAGAGGACGTAGGTCTGTTTGATGACGGCGGCCTGACGCTCGGTGAGAAGCGTGGAAGAGGACAGGCGATCCATTGTGGACATTTCGCGCATGGCAATAGCTTATATCGGTTCTGATAGGCTTTTGCGATGCGACGGATGTGGATAGGTTTGTTGGCGGCGGGTGCACTGCTGGGGCAGGGCTATTACCCGGAGCGGCACGAGTGGGAGCGGCGGCGGCCGGAGGAGGCGGGATTCGACGGGGCGAAGCTGCGGGCGGCGATTGCGTTTGCGCAATCGAAGGAGACGCAGATGCCACGGGACCTGCGGCTGAGCCATGATCTGTCGTTCGGGCGGGAGATGCACGGGGAGCCGCTGGGGCCGTTTCAGCCGCGCGGGGAGATGACGGGGGTGATTGTGCGCGAGGGTTATATTGTGGCCGAGTGGGGCGAACCGGAGCGGGTGGACCTGACGTACAGCGTGACGAAGAGTTTTGTGTCGACGACGGTGGGGCTGGCGGTGGCGGAGGGGTTGATCCGTTCGGTGGACGATCCGGTGCGGCGATACGTGACGACGGGAGAGTTTGAAGGACCGCTGAACGGGAAGATCACGTGGGACCACCTGCTGCGGCAGGTGAGCGACTGGGAGGGGACGCTGTGGGGGA
>CAZWDD010000688.1:0-1526 GCA_964632345.1 uncultured Solibacteraceae bacterium
GGTCGGCGGGGCCGGGCGGGGCGGCGAGGACGGCGATGGAGGCGGGGCCGCGGCGAAGGAGTGCGCGGGGGTAGTTGGCGGAGAGGGAGTGTTGGAGGTCGAGATCGGCGGAGAGGGTGGCGATGCGCCAGGCGGGGAAGGTGCGGCGGAGGAGGCCGCGGAGGAATTCGCGGAAGTGGTGGCGCTCGCTTTGTTTGCGGAGGGGGAGGGCGGCGGGTTTGGCGTCGTCATAGAGGACGAGCTGGCCGGTTTTGCCGCCGAATTTTTCGATGGCGAGGGTGAGGCGGCCGGGGCGCTGTTCGGCGACGGAGAGGGCGCGGCGGTGGAGCTGGCGGGAGTCGTCCCAGGCGGAGATGAGGAGGGCGCCGGCTTTGGGGGCGAGTTCAAAGGAGCCGGGGAGGAGGGGAAAGGGGAGTTCGCCAGGTTCCTGGAGGACCGGATGGCGGGCGGCGGCGAGAAAGGCTTCGATCGCGGCCTGGACGCCGGCGGGATGGCAACGCACGGCCCGCGGGGCGGGGCGGGGCACTGCTCGAATTATAGAATGAAGGCGGATGGGAATCGCGGAACGATGGGATGAGGTGCGGGAACGCATCGAACGAGCAGCGCAGCGGGCGGGGCGGAAGCCGGAAGAGGTGACGCTGCTGGCGGTGACGAAGGTGTTTCCGGTGGAGACGCTGCTGGAGGCGTACGCGCTGGGGATGCGGGAGTTCGGGGAGAACTACGTGCAGGAGTTTGAGCGGAAGTATCCGCGGACGCGGGAGTGTGCGGGGGCGCGGTTTCACCTGATCGGGCATCTGCAATCGAACAAGGCGCGGAAGGCGGCGGAGATGTTCGACGTGGTGCAGACGGTTGATTCGGCGAAGCTGGCGCGGCGGCTGGCGGAGGCGGCGGAGCGGCCGATGGAGGTGATGATTGAGGTGAAGCTTTCCGAGGAGGAGAGCAAGCATGGGGCGGCGCCGGAGGAGTTGGGTGGGCTGGTGGAGGCGATCCGGGCGGAGGCGAAGCTGCGGCTGACGGGACTGATGACGATGCCGCCGTGGTCAGAGGACGCTGAGACGGCGCGGCCGTATTTCCGGCGGCTGCGGGAGTTGGCGGAGCGGCACGGGTTGGAGAAGCTATCGATGGGGATGTCGCATGATCTGGAAGTGGCGATAGAAGAGGGGTCGACGATGGTGAGGGTGGGGACGGCGCTGTTTGGATCGCGGAAGGCGCTGCCTTGAGGGTGGGGTTTTACTCGCCGCTGCCGCCGGTGCGATCGGGTGTGGCCGACTACGCGGCGGCGCTGCTGGGGGCGTTGGGCGGAGATGTGGTTGTGGGCGCGGACGGGGACGTGAACCTGTACCAGATGGGGAACAACGGGCTGCACGCGGAGATTTATGAGCGGGCGCTGGCGCGGCCGGGGGTGGTGGTGCTGCACGACGCGGTGCTGCACCATTTTCACCTCGGGTATCTGGACCGGGCGCGGTATGTGGAGGAGTTCGTCTACTGCTATGGCGGGTGGTACCGGGGGATGGCGGAGGAGTTGT
>CAZWDD010000689.1:0-1522 GCA_964632345.1 uncultured Solibacteraceae bacterium
GTCATTCGCGGCGGTAGTTTTCTCACCGGCGGCACCCAGTGGAACAAGGCGCTGCTAAGTTCCCTTCCCCCCGCCTCCCGCAGCCGCTTCACCGGTTTCCGTCTGGCGCGCACCCTCGCCCCGGCGCCCCGCCCCGTGCCACCGGATGCCGCCTGGCTCGCCCGCTTCCAACAACACCCCCCGGGGGCGAAAGCCCTGCCCCTGGCCCGCAACCGCCAGGAGATCGAACGCCTCTGGCGGAGCGTTCTCGGCACACCCGATCTACCGGCCGTGGCGCCGCGCGCGTCCCTCGTTTCCGCGCTCGAAGACGCCACCTGGAAAGGCGAGTTGATCGACCTTGCAGTCGAACCCGCCTTCCCCACCCGCATCCTCACCGCCGCTCCCGTCCGCAAACCCGCCGGCCGCCTGCCCGTCGTTATCGTGCCCTACTACGACGTCGATACCCCAGCCGGCGTCGACCTCGGCGGCCGCCGTTTCACAGCCGGCGGACCCCGCGCCTTCGCCCGCCTCGCCGCCCAGCGCGGCTTCCTCGCCGTCGCCGTCAAGTGGTACGGCGAATCCGACGCCGAAGGCTACGATGAGGCCGTCTTCCAAATGGCCCGCCGCCACCCCGGCGTCACGCCCATGGGTAAATGGGTGTTCGACCTCCAACGCGTCGTCGACTACCTGCTCACCCGGCCCGACGTCGACCCGGCTCGCATCGGGATCATCGGCCACTCTCTCGGCGGAAAAATGGCTCTCTACGGCGCCGCCTTTGAACCCCGCATCAAGGCCATCGTCTCCTCCGAACCCGGTGTCGCCCTTGAATTCTCCAACTACGGCGATTTCTGGTATCTCGGCCGCGCCATCGAGAAACTTCCGCCTGGCGCCGGGCAGCACGAACTGCTCGCCCTCACCGCACCCCGGCCCTTCCTGTTGATCGGCGGCGAATCGGCCGATGGCGACAAAAGCTGGCCGGTACTTCTCGCCGCGCGGACGCAGTACCCCAGCCCGGACCACATCGGCATGTGCAATCACCGCTCCGGCCATTCCCCCAACGAGGAATGCGTGCTGCTGGCAATGGAGTGGTTGGAACGGTTCCTACTGTAGCTTGCCGCGCGCGTCGACCGCCCACACCGCTTCCACCTGCTGGCCACGCACCACGATCATCTTGTCGTACAGGTTCACGCTCGGGTCGCAGTGCGGTATCACCAGCTCCACCCGGTCCCCCAGGTTCACCTTCTTCGCCGCCGCTCGAACGTCGAGTTTGCCGTGCTCATCGCCCGCAAATGCGTACTTCGCCCCTTCAATCTCGCGCGCCTCCGGCGGGAACGGCTTGTCGGTGGAAAACGCCTTCAGCCCGGCGTCCAGCACCACAAAGTCGTCGGATGGCTTGCTATAGGCCGTCGCAAGAACGGTCAGCGAATTGGCGAAGTCCTGGTAGACGGTCCCGGTGTCCTTGCCGCCAATCCGGTTGTAGTCGATATCCATGAACAGGAAGCTGCCCGGCTGGATCTCGGTGATCCCGTCAATGTGGGAGTCG
>CAZWDD010000690.1:0-809 GCA_964632345.1 uncultured Solibacteraceae bacterium
GAGGCCGTCAGTGGAAGTGCAGCAGCATTTCGATCCATTACGAGACTGCAGCCCGTGGGAGGAATTGGGGATCGAATTTTTCCGGCGACATATGCCGGCGGAGGCTACGCGAAGGAACGTAGGCGGATTCCCGGTGAGTCGGAATTAGTCGACTGCTATTTGATTAATTCCGTCCAATCGGAGGCCAACCACGCCGAGTCCGCCTTGAAGGAAGCTTGGGAGCGGCAGGAATTGAAACTTCCTGTGATTGAAGTGGAGATGTCGGCAACGCGTGACTTCGCAAAGCCGATTGAAACGTTGACCAGTCTGGATGTCCCGCACCGGCTGGCCGACGCCATCCTGCGAGACAGCGACCTAGAGACTGGCGAGCGATTCCAGCGGTCAAGCTACGCGGATAGCTGGGGCCGGGCGAACCTTTGGAATGCCACCCCGATCTATGAACTGTGCCCTACGGCGCTGCTTTTCGGGATGTGGGGTTCTCCGGATAAGCCAGGAGGGCTCGGCGCATCGTGGCGATAGACGCAACGACGTCGACCACCTCCGTCAACGAAAAGGGGGTATCCGGACGCGCGGGAGTACGAGACGACGTTTTGGAAGCAAGCCGCCATGTTGCGCTGCGGAAGAAGGAGATCGGTTTTGAGGTAGTCGGGATTCACGAGAAGGCACCGGCCGATACGATTCCTCCATCCAAGATGAACCATGGAAGTGTACCCTTTACGACTCCGAACGTCGGCATCCGGTGCCGTTATGCAGAACAGACAACGGTGATTTCGTTGGGAGCGCTGCGAAAACTGCGGTTTCCGAAGGGA
>CAZWDD010000690.1:819-1518 GCA_964632345.1 uncultured Solibacteraceae bacterium
TGAAAAGGGATCGGGCGGGGCGGACGGTGCTGGCTGCGCTGGGACTTTGCGCCGCGGTGCTGGCGAGTGAACGGGGGACGAGTCTGCGTTCGCGTTGCCATCTGTGGCCGGAGGCGCCGCGAGAGTGGGAGTTGCTGGAGACACCGGGAGTTGCGCCGCGACGTTTCACGATCAGTGGCGACGAGGCATTGGCGCTGGTACGGGAGGCGGTGTCCGCGGCGAAGGCGGAAGGGTTGACGTGGATGGAGGAGAAATTGGTATTGCGGCCGTCGCCGGAATTGCTGGAGCTGATTCGGAAGAGCCAGGAGGCCGCAGCGACGGAAGCGGGCGACGGAGAGTAACGATGACGGCAATCGGAATCCGCTACCTGACGGGGTACGCGGCGGCGAATGACCTGGCGGCGGACGCTCCGGAGTGGCCGCCGCACCCGGGGCGTGTGTTCATGGCGCTGGCTGCGGCGCATTTCGAGACCAAGGGAGGGAGCGAGGAACGAGCGGCGTTGGAGTGGCTAGAGGAGCAGTCCGCACCTGAAATCCGGGCATCGGAGAGCGAGGAGCGGACGAGTGTTGAGACCTACGTACCAGTGAACGATCAGACTGGCGGGATTACGCGACGAAGCCGACAACCAAGGAGCTTTCGCAAGACACGGCCCGAGTGCGACACGGTGTATGTGATGTGGAACGGCACCCCCCCGGAGGG
>CAZWDD010000691.1:0-1506 GCA_964632345.1 uncultured Solibacteraceae bacterium
GGCGGCGCGCGGCGGCGGGGCGGCTGCCGAAGGCGCTGGTGGCGGTGGACCTATTCGGGCAGTGCGCGGACATGGACGCGGTGATGGAGGTGTGCGGACGGTGGGGCGTGCGGGTACTGGAGGATGCGGCCGAGGCGGTGGGCGGGTTCTACAAGGGCCGCCACGCGGGGACGCTGGGGGATGTGGGGGTGTACTCGTTCAACGGGAACAAGATGATCACGACGACGGGGGGCGGGATGCTGCTGGCGGAGCGGCGGGAGTGGGTGGAGAAAGCGCGCTGGTGGTCGCAGCAGGCGCGGGACCCCGGCGTGGCGTATGAGCATTCGGAGATGGGTTACAACTACCGATTGAGCAATGTGCTGGCGGGGATCGGGCGGGGGCAACTGGAGGTGCTGGAGGAGCGAGTGCGACAGCGGCGGGCGAATGCGTTCCGGTACCGGGAGGCGTTTGCGGACCTGGCGGGGATTGCGCTGATGCCGCAGGCGGAATGGGGACTACATACGAACTGGCTGAGCGTGTTTCTGCTGGACGAGGAGCGGTTCGGGTGTGGGCGGGATGAGCTGATGCGGCAACTGGACGAGGCCGGGGTTGAGACGCGGCCGGTGTGGAAGCCGATGCACCTGCAGCGGCTTTATGCGGGATGTGAGCGATGGGGGGGCGAGGTGGCGGCGGAGCTGTACCGGCGGGGGATCTGCCTGCCGAGTTCGAGTTCGTTGACGGCGGAGGAGCAGTTGCGGGTGGTGAACGGGGTGCGGGCGGCGGCCGGGGCGGGGGCGTTGCGAGAGTTGCCGGTAGCGGCGTCGTAGGGGACGAGAGAGCGGGAGCGGCTGTGGCGACGGAGCGGCTTTGGCAGGCGGCGCCGGGTGCGTGCGTGTGTGCGAAGGAAGGGAACGCAGATGAGGCAGATTGTGAAGTTGGTAGAGGGGCTGGCGCAGTATTACCGGGCGATCGGGTTTCTGCTGCATGCCGGGGTGATCGTGGCGGCGGGGGTGACCGCTTTTCTGCTGCGGTTTGAGTTCCGGATTACGCCGTACCAACTGGAGATGCTGGGGGTGGCGGTTGGGGTGTGGCTGTTTGCGAAGAGCATTGTGTTTCTGGAGTACGGGCTGCACCGGATCTGGTGGAAGTACGTGGCGATGGGGGATCTGCTGCTGCTGGCGAAGGCGAACGCGGTGGGGTCGGCAATTGGGGTGGGACTGTTGCTGTGGATCTTCTGGGGGGAGTTTCCGCGGTCGGTGCTGATTCTGGATTTTGTGCTGTGCTTCGGGTTGACGGCGGGGCTGCGGCTGGGGGTGGCGCTGGCGGCGGAGCTGCGGCGGGGCCGAGGGAAGGGGAGCGGGGGGAAGCGGGTACTGATTTATGGCGCGGGGGATGCGGGGATGATGCTGGCGAAGGCGATCCGGACGAATCCGGAGATGCCTTACGAGCTGGTGGGGTTCCTGGACGACGACGTGCAGAAGCGAGGCGCGCGGGTGGGCGGGAGCGTGGTGTTCGGCGGCGGGGAGG
>CAZWDD010000692.1:0-1505 GCA_964632345.1 uncultured Solibacteraceae bacterium
ACCCGAAGATGTCGATGTTGTCCCAACCCTCCTTCTGGTCACCCCGCGGCGGATAGTAGTTGATCTTCACCGAGTGATACAGATCCTTGTACAGCTCCGGATACAGGTTCGGCTGCAGGATCTGATCCAGCACGCTCAGCTTCGTCTCTTCCTTCGTCTTGAACGATCCCGGATCTTCCAACACCTCCCCGTCCCGGTTGCCCAGAATGTTCGTCGAAAACCATCCCGAACACCCCAGCATCCGCGCCTTCAGCCCCGGCGCCAGCAGCGTCTTCATGAACGTCTGCCCCGTCTTGAAGTCCTTCCCGCATACCGGGATGCTCCGGTCCCGCGCCAGCCCCAACAGCGCCGGAATGTCGTGCGTCAGGTTCGGCGCCCCATTGGCGAACGGCACGCCAGACTTCAGCGCCGCGTACGCATACACCTGGCTCGGCGCAATGTCCGGGTCACTGTTAATCAGCCCGTGCTCGAACGACGTCAGCGTCTGATGCACCTTCTTCGGCTGATGAAACACCTCCGTCGACCCGCACCAGATCATCACCATCCGGTCCACCTGGTTCGCCGCCTGGAACTGCTTCATGTCCTCCATCAGCGCCTCGGCCTTGTCCATCAGCGAGCCCTTCACCTTCACGTTCGGTCCGTCGATCCGCTTGACGTACCTCTTATCGAACACCGCCTTCATCGGCTTCACCTTCTGCAGCCCCGGCTTCACCCGCCGCAGCAGCTCCGGCTCCAGAACCCGCGCATTCGCCGCCGCTTCATAGGCGTTGTCTTCGAAAATGTCCCAGCCGCCGAATACCAGTTGGTTCAGGCTCGCCAGCGGCACGAATTCCTTTATCTTCGGCACACGGTTGTCCGTCCGCTTCCCCAGCCGCACCGTCCCAAGCTGCGTCAACGAACCCACCGGCTCGCCCAGCCCCTTCTTCACTGCCTCCACGCCGGCCATGAACGTGGTGGCAACGGCGCCGATGCCGGGCGTCAGAATTCCGAGTTTGCCCTTTGCGGGGGCGATTTTGATTGACATACGTGCCCTTCAGGTTATGGAGCAGCCTCCTTGCGCGGCAATGGAATCGGTGTCAATTCTCCGGTCGAAGCTCGAAACTGGTATGCAGAATCATTTTTGTAAAATGAATTCACATGCTTCAGCGCCACCTGGCCTTCCCCCTCCACCGCGCCGCACAGCTCCTCCAACCCGTCCTTCTCCAGGGCCCCCGCTCCTCCGGCAAGTCCACCCTCCTCCGTCGCGAGTTCCCCGGCCACACCTACATCTCCCTCGACTCCCCCGAAGACCGCGCCCGCGCCCGCAACTCCCCCTCCGCCTTCCTCGGCCGCCTCCGCGGCCCCGCCATCATCGACGATCTCCACCGCGCCCCCGAACTCGCCGCACACCTCCACTCCGCCCTCCTCCGCGCCCCCCTGCTGCTGGCCTCCTCCCGCCGCCTCTCCCTCCCCACCGCCATCACACTCGAACTCCCCTCCCCCACCACCGCCGAACGCGAACGCCG